>NZ_QUKS01000002.1:0-450 GCF_003481165.1 Clostridium sp. TF06-15AC | reverse complement strand
GCCGTATCGGAAGGTGCGGCTGGATCACCTCCTTTCTAAGGAAGAAGAAGTAAGGGTTTTATATACTGTTGAGTTTTCGAGGATGACAATTAAAGATTGAAATCCAGGAAATGAAAAATTTCCGGTGTCGATGCGCTTAGGGGACACACCCGTTCCCATCCCGAACACGATGGTTAAGACCTAAGCGGCCGATGATACTATGCTGGAGACGGCATGGGAAAGCAGGTGGATGCCGGATTCCAAATGGGCTTATAGCTCAGCCGGTTAGAGCGCACGCCTGATAAGCGTGAGGTCGGTGGTTCGAGTCCACTTAAGCCCATTTAACCCGAAAGGGTATGACTTTTTTATGAGTCATTCGTGAGTTTGAGTTTATCAAGCTTAGGAATGACTGATAAAATCAGTCAAGTATGTACCTTGAAAACTGCATATTGAAAATCTGATACAAAGTTC
>NZ_QUKS01000015.1:310-591 GCF_003481165.1 Clostridium sp. TF06-15AC | reverse complement strand
CTCTCGGTTTGAACTTTGTATCAGATTTTCAATATGCAGTTTTCAAGGTACATTGCGAAAACAAAATGTTTCGAATGCGTTGAAAGCTTGCTTTCATAAGCCTTCGTAATGTTTTGTTTTCATAACGTGCCTGCACGTGAGTGAGGAAACTTTGTTTCCGAACTGCAATGTACAGCCACTTGACTGACCATTTATCAGTCATTCACAACCTCGATAAGCTCGAACTTATGAATCACTGGTAAAAACCAGTTATATGGAACAGCACTTCCCTGCTGGTGTAG
>NZ_QUKS01000015.1:0-300 GCF_003481165.1 Clostridium sp. TF06-15AC | reverse complement strand
GAATCCGGCATCCACCTGCTTTCCCATGCCGTCTCCAGCATAGTATCATCGGCCGCTTAGGTCTTAACCATCGTGTTCGGGATGGGAACGGGTGTGTCCCCTAAGCGCATCGACACCGGAAATCTTTCATTTCCTGGATTTCAATCTTTAATTGTCATCCTCGAAAACTCAACAGTATATAAAACCCTTACTTCTTCTTCCGTTTTAGTTGGATTGATTCAGCTGCTCTCGCAACCTACTTATAATCCTTCTTCCTTAGAAAGGAGGTGATCCAGCCGCACCTTCCGATACGGCTACCTT
>NZ_QUKS01000014.1:0-2231 GCF_003481165.1 Clostridium sp. TF06-15AC | reverse complement strand
ATGCTGTTGTCGCACAGAACATCGGTCAATATCCGGCCGGAATATTCTAATATTATAGGGCATATGTGTTATGCTGCTTCCAAACTCTGGAATGTCTGCAACTATGAACGCCGTCGATATAAAGAATTGGGGCTGAAGAAGTATCCTGACTGGTATTATCAGAAGAAAGCGCATAAAGGAGAGCTGTGGTATAGACAGCTTCCGTCCCAGACGGCGCAGGAGACCTGCAAGCAGCTGGATAAAGCCTGGAAATCATTTTATGTCCTTAAAAAGACCGGTGGGATCAAAGACCCAAATCCGCCGCGATTTAAACAGGACAATATACCGATCACTTACATGCAGATGGGAATCCGGCACGAGAAAGGTTCCGACCAATTACGGCTGTCTCTGTCAAAGGATCTGAAAAGCTATATGGAAGAAACTTACGGGATTCATGAAAAATTTCTATATCTTGAAAATAAGATTTTCAGGAACATGGATCACATAAAACAGCTGCGGATCTATCCACCGGAAGATGGAAAATGTGACCTTATTGTTATCTATGAGGTCAAGGAGCCAGAACCGCTTCCTCAGAATGGTCATTATTTATCAATTGATCTTGGACTTCATAATCTGATGACCTGTTATGATTCCGGAAATGGAAAAACTTTTATTCTGGGAAGGAAATATCTTTCGCTGGAAAGGTACTTTCACAAAGAAATCAGCAGGGTTCAATCAATATGGTATGCACAGCAGGTGGAAAATGGCATAAAATATCCCCGATCATCGAAACACATCAAGAGGCTTTATCGGAAAAAACAGAATGCAGTAAAGGATTACCTTCATAAGGTGACCAGATGGCTTGCAGAATACTGTAGAAAAGAAGAAATAAACTGTGTAATCATAGGAGATATCCGAAACATCCGTAAAGGAAAAGATATAGGGCACAAGACAAACCAGAAGTTTCACGGACTGCCGTATAATAAACTTTATATCATGTTGGAATATAAACTAAAACTGTATGGAATATCACTGACAAAACAGGAAGAAAGCTATACCAGCCAGTGCAGCCCGTTTTCACCAGAATTATCAAAAAGATATGCAGAAGCATCAAACCGAAAAGAGCGGGGTATGTATATAACGGATGGAGGAAGATATAATGCGGATGCAGTAGGAGCCTTTAATATCCTGCGTAAATATCTTTCCGTATCCGGAAAACAGAAAGAACTGTTCGTAACCGGACTAAAGAATCCAGAAATAATAAAAGTAGCTGTATAGCCGAAAGGTAAGCAGTAGTGGTGTCATGGACGCACCCTGAAAAAAGGCGGTATCCCGCCAGATTTCAGATGCTCGGGTAACTTAGTTGCCGAGTAGTTCACACTAAAAAATTATAAACGAAGTAGTCTCTAAAAGAGCATTTCCTCCTTACCCCATAAATTTGTTGATTTTTAAATTTATGCAGCTGATTTTATTTTCATCACATTCAGCTTTGACAGATATTCCTTAAGTTTTTCATAATGGCGCTGCTGGACTGACTTTCGATGTCCTTTACCGGCGACAAACGTTGTTTCATCCAACTGCCAGATTTCTGCGTATTTCGATGCGGCTTCCTTTAAGTATTCTGGCGAGTATTCTGTATTAATACTGAACTTTATCCCCGTGTATTGAAGCTCAAGATTAATTTCCTGAAACAGGGAAGTGAGCTTCTCAAACAGGCGGTATCTGGATTTTTCAGTCGCTTTTTTCCATACCCATTATTAAAATTATATATTATGTACAGTTTTGAAAAATGGCACACCGCAATCTCGTTACTGTAGTGTTTGGAAAGAGAAGAGAGCAAATAGTTGTATATATGATAATAGAAGAAAATGGCGCAAAATAAATCAGCGGCATTTCCGCAAGAAGGATCAAAATAAGCTGGTGGGAATGCTGCTGATTTTTTAATCTAGTATGTGTGAAATAAATAGAAATGACAAAATATTCTAAAAAATCGCAACAAAATAAAAAGAATAGCAAATATAGAAAAATCGTTGACAATCCTTGGAAACTCTGGTATCATAACATACGTCCTTGAGACAAGGGCAAATCAATCGAAGAAATAAGAGCGGAAACGCAAACGGGTTTCTGAGAAAGATTAAAAATAAAATAAAAAAGTTGTTGACAAAGTCAATTGCTTATGATAATATAAATAAGCTGTCGATGAGACAACAACAAAGAACCTTGAAAACTGAACAGTATGTAAAACCCTGAAA
>NZ_QUKS01000013.1:0-4085 GCF_003481165.1 Clostridium sp. TF06-15AC | reverse complement strand
CTTGCCAAGGTCGAGGCCGCGGGTTCGAGTCCCGTCTCGCGCTCTTTTTTATTATTGCGGAAGCTTTGATTCATCAGGGTTTCCGCTTTTTTGCATTTTCATTTTTATGTAGACAGTTGTAGACACTTGAAGACAATATATACGCTTACAGACTGTTTAAAAGCAATTTGTTGGAATAAATGTATCGCAGAGTAAAAGGAGGAAACCAAATGAGCAAAGTATTAATTCTAAACGGAAGTCCACGTGTAAACGGCAACACATCCATTGCCATCCGGGAAATGGAGAATGTATTTCGAAATAGTGGGGTAGAGGTAACAACCATACAGATTGGAAATAAAGATATCCGGGGCTGTATTGCCTGTAACCAGTGCAGCAAAATTGGAAAATGTGTGTTTGATGATATCGTAAATGAGCTGGCACCTCTCTTTGAGGCGGCGGATGGCCTGGTGATTGCCAGTCCGGTCTACTATGCATCGGCTAATGCGACGCTGATTGCCTGTCTTGACCGCTTGTTTTACAGCACGTCCTTTGATAAGAGCATGAAGGTGGGTGCCAGTGTAGTCTGTGCACGCAGAGGCGGCTGCTCAGCGACTTTTGATGAATTGAACAAATTTTTTACCATCAGCAATATGCCGATCGCATCCAGCAGATACTGGAACAGTATTCACGGCTGTGAGAAAGGGGAGGCAGAGATGGATGAGGAAGGCAAGCAGACGATGCGGATGCTTGCAAAGAATATGACATTTCTTATGAAGTCCATCGAGCTTGGCAAGAAAGAATATGGTCTTCCGGAACAGGAGGAGCGGACGGCGACGAATTTTATTCGGTAAGTTTAAGGGAGTCAGAGCATTTTTGATAAGGTAGTCCATGCGCCGGCTGGATGGAGATACGATTTCGAAAATGAGAGCGGGAGCGCCGGAACAGCCGCGGTCGGTCAATTTATTCGGATCACAGATAAGAGAGATATCCGGCTCAACCCAATCTTTATCATCTGCATCCAGATTGACGGCGAAAGGAGGCGGATAAACGCGGCATTTTCCGCCGTTGGACTCGATATAATTTCCTAGAAGTCGGGAAATCTGGTAGGAAATTTCCTGATGAATCCGGCTCGGAGGTGCCATATTATAAAATTGCCCGTCGATCAGCTCTGCACGCTGCCCGTCGGGCAAGTTCCAGTAATCTTTTGAAATATAGGTATACCTATACCTAAAAGTATAACAGGAAGAAATTATTTTCAATCATCCGTACGTATTCGCACCCAATCCCAGATAACCTCAGCGTCGTATCAGGTCATATGGATAATGATGACCTGATAATCGCGAACCGTCTTATACGGAAGTTTACCGGAACCGTCATGCATCCATCACAGGAAAAGGCTGTGTATGAGGGGAGATTTCCGGGGAATTTTGAGCGGAAATATGGTTGGGTGGCAAAAGTTCACGCGCCATTTGGATAAAATCCTGCATGACAGGGGACAGAAACTTGCTCTGATGCCACGCCAGATGAACGGTATTTTGAAAAGAAAAATCCGAAAAATAGATCCGGGAAATGGTACTGAGTCTCAGCTCAGCTTCGAGCATAGCGCTTGGCAGAATTGTGACGCCAAGCCCCAGGCGGACGGCTTCGAGAATGGCCTCTTGTGAGGTACTTTCCCAGGCAGGGGTGACCTCACAGCCGGTCTGGCGGATGGCATTTTGAAATACTTCATAGGAGGTGCTGCCGACTTCGCGGAAGAGCAGCGGTTGTTTCATAAATGTATTGATGGAAACGGTTTTTCCTGCCATCGGGTGTCCCGGCGCGCAGATGGCGGTGTAGTGTTCCTGAAACAGGGGAGTCAGGGCAATCTGTTCGGAGCGGATGGTTCCACCGACGATTGCAAGATCTAGCGCCCCATTTAAGAGCATGGCTTCCGTCTGTGCGGTCGTCTGTATATGGACCTGCGTGTGCACCTGGGGATATGTCTCTTGAAATAGCTGCATGAAACGTGGCAGATAGGAAATCCCCACGTTGGTGCTGGCACCGATGCGGAGAACTCCGCTGATTCCGGAATTGGAAAATGCCAGTTCCATTTCATCGTACATCTGGATAAAATGGCGTGCATAGTCGAGAAAACGCCGCCCTTCGCCGGTAATTCGCAGACGCTGGTTGATCCGGTCGAAAAATAATGTTCCGTAGTGTTCTTCGAGCTCCCGGACGGCGGTGCTGACGGTTGGCTGCGTCAGGTAGAGATTGCGTGCCGCCTGTGTAATGCTTCCGGCGGATGCTACTTCGATAAAAATTCGGAAATGCCGCAGTGTCATGAAAACTCCTTTCCTGAATGTTTCATAAGGAGTGGGAAACATTCGTATCTGTGTGTTTGTCCTGCTTTTTGCCTGCCGTCAGAAAGGTTATTTTTGACGGCGCTGCTTTTATAGACGATCATAGATGTTTTGATAAGAACTATATATAAATTATAGTAATTTTAAAATGAATTGGCAAGTGTTATAATGGGCACAGAAAAAGGAATGTTGTTTTGCGTGAAGGAGAACTGGGAGAGACAAAAGATAAAATAGAAAAAGGGGGAATGGCAGATGAAACAGAAGCATCAACTGCTGGTTTTATTTTTAAAAACACTTTATATCAGCGCATTTACATTCGGGGGCGGTTTCGTCATTGTGACATTTATGAAGAAGTGTTTCGTGGATGAGCTTCACTGGATTGATGAACAGGAAATGCTTGATTTTACCGCACTGGCACAGTCCTGTCCGGGCGCGATTGCGGTAAATGGGGCAATTTTGGTTGGCTGGAAAGTATATGGGTTTGCCGGAATGGTGGTGGCAGTCATCGGAACGATTCTTCCGCCGATGGCGATTCTGGCGGTTTTATCCGTCTGTTACGCCGCGTTTGCGTCGAACGTCTGGGTGGCAGCAGCACTAGAGGGAATGCGAGTCGGCGTGGCGGCTGTGATTCTGGATGTTTCCTGTGGGCTGGGAGTGAATGTTCTGAAGGGAAAAAAGCTGTATTCAATTGCAATCATGGTAATTGCGTTCCTGGCTGATTTTGTGCTGGATGTGAATGTAATCTATATCATTGCGGCGGGTATTCTGGCGGGAACGATTCGATTTATCTGGATGAGAAAACGTGAGCAGACGACCGGTGCGGTATAGAGGGGGAGAATAGATATGATCTATATACAATTATTTTTGAGCTTTCTGCAGATAGGGCTTTTCAGCGTGGGCGGCGGCTACGCGGCGATTCCACTGGTACAGAGCCTGATTGTGGAACGACAGGGATGGATCACGATGACGGAGTTTACGAATCTTATCACGATCGCGGAAATGACGCCGGGACCGATTGCGGTCAATTCAGCAACCTTTGTCGGAATTCGGATAGCGGGACTTCCGGGGGCGGTTGCGGCAACCTGGGGATGTATTTTCCCATCTTGTATCATTGTATCGGTATTGGCATACATATATCGGCGTTACCGTGGCGGCTCTGCGATGGGAAGTATTTTAGGCAGTCTTCGCCCAGCGGTAGTGGCGCTGATCGCAGGTGCCGGACTTTCGATGCTACTGGCAGCAGTTCTTCCAGAGATAAATGGGGAGAGGATGATCCAGTGGGGCAGTCTGGTTCTTTTTTCGGCAGCTTTTATAGCGCTCCGTAAATGGAAACTGAACCCAATTCTTGTGATGTGGGTCTGCGGCGGTGTCAGCCTGGCAGTTAAATTGATTGAGTATCATTTGTAGAGAAGGTAGTATAGGAATAGGTAATAGATATAAATGAGAGTGTAGATGGAGATTGAAAGCTGTATTTATGAATGGATGGAAATGGCATCGGATTCTTTTGATTCGATGCCATTTCCGGGATTAGGGGAAATAGATGCATAGACTTCAAATAGTTAGAATATTCTAAAAAATCACAACAAAATAAAAAGAATAACAAATATAGAAAAATCGTTGACAATCCTTGGAAACTCTGGTATCATAACATACGTCCTTAAGACAAGGGCAAATCAATCGAGGAAATAAGAGCGGAAACGCAAACGGGTTTCTAAGAAAGATTAAAAATAAAATAAAAAAGTTGTTGACAAAGTCAATTGCTTATGA
>NZ_QUKS01000012.1:438-25333 GCF_003481165.1 Clostridium sp. TF06-15AC | reverse complement strand
CAATAGGGCAATCGAACGAGAAGCCCCCACTTCAAGCGTTAGCTAAGTGGAGGAAGTATGTCACAGAATACAAAAGAATATGCATTATTTGCGCCAGCGGTGATGGAAGTGGAACGGGTATATGCATCCGCTCCTGCAATGTGCGCGGTAGGATGCAGAAAGGCATTGAAATTGGCGGTAAAATGGGTCTATTCTGCGGATAATACGATGCAAATGCCGTACAAGGACAATTTGCAGTCCCTGATTCATGAGCCGAGTTTCCGTTTCTCGGTTGATTATAATACATGGGGGAAGCTGCCGTTTATTGTGATTATGTCCTGTTTGGAAAGGATGGCAGCCCTATGGCGGTGGTGGAAGCGAAGCGCACCAGCAAGGATCCGAATGTTGGTCGGAAACAGGTTATGCTGTATGCGGACTGTTTAGAGCGGAAGTTTGGCCGCAGACTGATGATGTTTACGACGAACGGATTTGAAACGTATTTCTGAGATGACAAGACTTCTCCACAGCGTCCGGTCAGTGGCATTTTCAGTAAAGATGATTTGCAGAAGATGATGAACCGACGTTCGGAACATAAGGATTTAATGCAGATTCCGATTGATGATACGAAAAATAAGGATGGCATCCGCCTGTTTACACCGGCACATTTTGATTTGATTATTATTGACGAAAGCCACCGCAGTATTTTTAAGAAATATCGGGCGATTTTCGAGTATTTTGATGCAATCATGGTTGGTCTGACGGCTACGCCGAAAACGGATGTGGATCGGAATACGTATGATTTCTTTGAAATGGAACATGGTGTACCGACGTATGCATACGATTATGAGACGGCTGTTTATCAGGATCATGTGCTGGTTCCATATTATAATTATGAGGTAAAGACGAAGTTTCTGGATGAAGGAATTACTTATGATGATTTATCCGATAAGGATAAGGAACGGTATGAGGACGATTTTGTGGAAGATGGTCAGATGCCGGAATTTATTCCTTCTGCGGCGATGCAGGCATTTTCAGAGTTTATTAACGATCAGTCATTGAACCAACGGCAGATCAATTTTGTTCATAAGATTATTAATCATATGGAGCAGAATGGGTATATGGAGAATGTGGCTGTTTTGCAGAAGCCTCCGTTTGATAAGCCAATTAGTTTTTTAAAGCTGTTTGATGTGAGAACGAGAACAGCGCTTATGAAAGCGATTAATGATGTCCGGGAGAATGCGGTTACAGTGGCGGGATGATGAAAAAATGACAGGAGACTGCGGAGGCAGTCAGTATAGAAGAATGAAAGAAGCGAACGACTGCGTATTGTGTTAGAAATAGACAGTCGTTTGCTTTTTGAACGTTATTTTTTCTTTTTAAAATATCGCAGTGCCACCGCATACCCATAGAGCACCGCCGGTATAACGATCGTGCAGAACAGCGATGCCAGCAGCAGATTTTCTGCCAGTGGGCTGTCCATCAGGGCGAAGATGATGGAAGAGACGTAGAGGGCGATTAGGATAACAGCACCTGTCAGCGCCAAAATGCGTTTTGATTTCATATATGGTATCCTTTCTAATTTTATAACTCTATAAAAAAAGTGATTGGAATTTGTAATCATTTTTATATTGTTTCAAAGGCAGATTGGATATAGCTGTCTTTGATGAACTGTCTTTTATTTTATTATTATAAAGGATGTAAGAATTTTTTTCTATACTTTTCATTTGCGGTGCGGTAAAATAAGAAGAGATGTGGCAACTGTTCACAGTTTTTGCTTAATTATGAACAAGAAAGGGGAGGCACACGATGAATTGGAAGAAAAAATTTATGTGGGCAGCATCCTTTTTAGTATCCCTGTTTGTTTGTGGGACAGCGCTGGCGGCAGGTAACGATGTGTCTGCGGACACCTCGGCGCAGGGCAAGGAAGAAAATCAGGTTTACAGGTTCGGCGCCGAAAATAATGCCAATGATATAACGGAGACAGAGGCATCGGCGGCAGAAAGTGGCGCGGCTGATTTTGAAAATAAAGAAATGTATCTGTATGAGGGCGAGTGGGTCGGAGACGGCGAGGACTGGCAGTATCGCCTGACGGATGGCAGCTTTTTGAAAGCGTCCTGGCTGAAATCGAATGGTCACTGGTATTATCTGGGAAAAAGCAGCTATATGCAGCGGGGACTCCGGAAAATCGGCACAAACCGTTATTATTTCGCCGAGAGCGGCGCGATGATGACTGGCTGGATTTATGAGGAAGAGACGGATCAGTGGTATCATGCAAACGAGGATGGAGCACTGACGACCGGCTGGTATCAGGCAGGAAATGCCTGGTATTGGTTTGATTCCAAATGTGTTATGTTCAGCGGCGGAAACCGGATGGTAAACGGGCATAAATATTATTTCTTTGACAATGGTCAGATGGCGGCGGATCAGTACGTGGAACTCAACTACTACGATGCAAATGGACTGCGCGACCGGACGCATGATGTGCGTTTGATGGGAAAACGGCGTTCGTCGGACAGTGAAAAAGAACAGATTACGAAAGAACTGGCAGGCGTGCCAAGAGAGTGGATCAAACGATTTGCAGAATCAGGCTGGGAGCTGATGTACTACACAGACAAGTCATACTTCTCAGCACCGAAAACAGAGCAGGGTATCTATTTTGTCAATTATGATACAGATGTGCATTACAAGAAAATCAAATTTTCTAAACCGCAGGGACTTGCGATGGCATTCGGCGAGTTCGCTGCGTCGGAACTAAGCGATGAAGAAACCTCACGTGCCCTGACGGATTTCGAGCGATATCTGGCTGGCAGTGGACTGGTGCAGCCGCTTCCATCCTACTTTGACGATAAGCCGGAGATGGAGTTCGGCAGCTTTTTCGCCGCCTGCTGTGACAAAGATGTCCGAGCTGACATCCGAAAAAACAGTCCAGAATTATACAAATATGTCGTAAAGCTAGGATTCTGGCAGGAAGGACAAAAACCAGACGAAGCCGAAGGGGTCGAGATGGACTCTGATCCGGAATTTGCCGGAAATGGAGCCGGACCGGCTGGGGATGAATCTTTAAAGGCTAAGAGTGGTCCGGCATCACAAAATTAAACATATTAGCGAACACGATTCGTTACGGTTCACAGGTAGGCACTTTTGGAACCGAAAGTGCCGTAAGAAAACGTGGTGGCAGCAGGAATTTGCCGTATGTAAATGCAAAGCCGCGGCAAATTCCGTTACTGGGCACGTATGCGTGAACAGTAACCTCTACTCCGCCAATTCCTCCCACTTCTCATACAATCCCTCTAACTTTGCATTCAGTTCTTCCTTCTCTTTATTCAGTTCCATCAAACGCGGAACATCGGAAAAGACAGTCTCATCGCAGAGAAGCGCATCGATCTCCTGATCGCGGGTTTCAAGGGTGTGGATTTCTTCCTCGACGCGTTTCAATTCATTTTGTTTCTTACGAAGCCGCGTCTGTTCTTCCTTCTGCTGTTTCCAGTCCAATTTGCCGGAGGAAGCGCTGGCTGCCGCCTGAACTGCAGCGGTCACGGCAGAAGCGGACGAAGCAGCAGAGGTACCGGTGCCATTTCCAGAAAGAGCAGTCGGATTTGCGCCTGCCGCAGCGGTCAGATGGCTGGAAGTCCCTGTGTTTCCGGCTCCGGAAGATTTTGCAGAGCGGCTGGCTGCCTGTGCGGCGGAAGCCAGATAGGCTTTCTCCTGCGTCTCCTTCTTTTCCAGATAATAATCGTAGTTTCCAATATAATTAATCAGTGTTCCCATCGTCAGATCGAGAATCCGGGTCGCAGTTTTGTTGATGAAATATCGGTCATGGGAGACGTAGAGAACGGTTCCAGTGTAATGAACCAGCGCGTTTTCCAGAATCTCCTTCGAGGCGATATCCAGATGGTTGGTTGGCTCATCGAGGATCAGGAAGTTCGCCTCCGAGAGCATCAGCTTCGCCAGGGAAACACGTCCGCGTTCGCCGCCGCTCAGATCGCGGATGCGCTTAAAGACATCGTCGCCGGTGAAGAGAAATGCCGCCAGCACATTTCGGATCTGCGTGTTGTTCATATCCGGGTAGGTGTCCTGCAGCTCGTCAAAGAGCGTCTTGTCCATGTGCAGAACCTGGTGTTCCTGATCGTAGTAACCGATATGCACCTTGGAACCTAAGCGGATCTCGCCGTTGTCCGGGGTCAGAAGACCGTTGATCATCTTGAGAATTGTGGTCTTGCCGGTTCCGTTGTTGCCGATGATGGCGATGCGCTCGCCGCGTTTTATCTCAAAGTTCAGATCCGTGAAGAGTGTCATGCCGTCGAAACTCTTGGCAAGCTCACGGACGGAGAGAACGTCATTTCCGCTGGTGACGCACGGTTCCAGTGTAATGTGCATCGCGTCGTTGATTTCGGTTGGTTTTTCCAGAAGATCCATCTTGGAAAGCATTTTTTCACGGCTCTCGGCGCGCTTGATAGATTTCTCACGGTTAAAGGATTTGAGTTTGGTGATAACCTCCTCCTGATGGCGGATCTCCTGCTGCTGGTTTAAGTAAGCCTTGAGCACACCGGCGCGGATGATCGCTTTTTTCTCGCTGTAGGCGGTGTAATTGCCCTGGAAAGAGGTGGCGATGCCGCCGTCCAGCTCGACGATCTTGGTCACGACGCGGTCCAGAAAATAGCGGTCGTGGGCGACGATGATGACCGTCCCGGCGTAGTTCATCAGATAGGTTTCCAGCCACGCGATGGATTCCATGTCGAGGTGGTTGGTCGGCTCGTCCAAAAGGATGATGTCCGGTTTGGAGAGCAGGAGCTTACCGAGGGAGACGCGCGTTTTCTGACCGCCTGAAAGTTCGGAAACCGGTTTGGAAAATTCTTCCTCGACAAAGCCGAGTCCCTTTAAGACACCGGTGATCTCGCTCTGCCATGCGTAGCCGTTTAAAAGTTCAAATTCATGGTTTAAGCGGCTGTAAGTGTTGAGCATCGTCTCGAGCTTTTCGCCCTCGGCGTGCTTCATCTGGAGTTCCAGCGTGCGGATCTGCTGTTCCATTTCCAGAATCGGACGTTTGACCTCCAGAAGAGAGTCATAAATTGTGGTCTGGCTGTGCAGATCCTGGTGCTGTGCTAGGTAACCGAGGGTTTTGCCCTTGGTGATGGTCACGGAGCCCTCGTCTGCTGCGAGTTCTCCGACAATTATTTTTAAAAGAGTCGATTTACCGGCTCCGTTGATGCCAACGATGGCGGCTTTTTCGTGATCTTCTACATGAAACGATACGTGTTTGAGGATTTCCTCCGTACCGAATGCTTTTGAAATATTGCTGCAAGATAAAATCATAGATTCCTCCTGTGGTTGTATCCATGTATTTCGGTTAAAAAATATACCGTCAATCTTAAATTATAATATAAATAAAGAAGCAATGCAAGAATGAGAACGGTTAATGGCTGTTTCTGGTCAGAAAATTTTGCGAAATACAATGTAAAATCCCTCATATGAAATAAAAAAATTGACAATTATTTATCATATGACTATAATAAATTTATCAGATTGTCCGAAGGTTTGCGTAAACCATATGGACAACGTTATAGGAAAGAAAGGTGGAAGAAAGCCGTGGAACAGAAAGAGATATCTAAAGCGGTCATTTCTAGGCTACCCAGATACTATCGTTACTTGGGCGAATTGCTCGAGGAGGGAGTAGAGAGAATCTCATCGAATGATTTGAGTATCCGCATGAAGGTGACAGCGTCCCAGATTCGTCAGGATCTGAACAATTTCGGCGGATTTGGTCAGCAGGGATATGGTTATAATGTAAAGTATTTATATTCGGAGATTGCCCGGATTCTGGGAATTGACCGTCAGCATAACCTAATTATTATCGGTGCGGGAAATCTGGGTCAGGCGATCGCGAATTATACAAATTTTGAGCGGCGTGGTTTTTTAATCAAAGGCATGTTTGATGTGAATCCGCGTCTGGTCGGCCTGGTAGTCCGTGGAGTGGAGATCCGCGGTATTGAGGATCTGGA
This sequence comes from Clostridium sp. TF06-15AC, assembly GCF_003481165.1. Classification (NCBI taxonomy): domain Bacteria; kingdom Bacillati; phylum Bacillota; class Clostridia; order Eubacteriales; family Clostridiaceae; genus Clostridium; species Clostridium sp. TF06-15AC. The sequence goes on along the minus strand of NZ_QUKS01000012.1, from coordinate 19,355 downwards.
ACAGTTTATCAAGGACAATGAAGTGCAGATCGCAGCGCTGACGATTCCGAAGTCGAAAGCGCCGGAGATTGCGGATCGGCTTGTCAAAGCCGGAATCAAGGCGATCTGGAATTTTGCCCATACAGATTTACAGGTTCCAGATGACGTTGTGGTGGAAAATGTCCATCTGTCGGAGAGCCTGATGCGCCTTTCTTACCGCGTATGCAGTATGCAGGATCAGAAAGCGAGAGAAGAAGCGCAGAGAAAGCAGGAAGAGGCAGCTGGTGCTGGAGAAATAAAATGATCGTCGGAATTGGTACGGATCTGATAGAGATAGAGCGAATCAAAAAAGCCTGTGAAAAAGAGGCTTTTTTGGTGCATGCATATACAGAAGAAGAGCGTCGGCAGGCTGGGGGAAATGCGTCCCGGCTCGCCGGCGATTTTGCGGTAAAAGAGGCAGTCTCGAAGGTGTTTGGAACAGGCTTTCGGGGCTTTGGACTGCTGGATATAGAAGTACTCCGGGACGAGTTTGGAAAACCGTGGGTGCGGCTTCACGGGGAAGCGAAGAAACTTGCGGACAGCCTGAAAATCACCCGGATTCACGTGTCGATCACGAATACAGGCAGTCTGGCATCTGCTTACGCAGTCGGAGAGGGAGAATGGAAATGAGACGTCTGGTGACAGGAAAACAGATGAAAGAGATAGATGGATATGCAATCCGGAAAGTGGGGATACCCTCTCTGGTACTGATGGAGCGCGCGGCACTGGCGGTTGCAGACGAGATGGAAAAACGGTATGGAAAGCTTTCAGGGCAGAGGCTTCTGGTATTTTGCGGAACGGGCAATAACGGTGCGGACGGCGCGGCGCTGGCTAGGATTCTCTTTCTGCGCGGCGCGCTTCCGACGGTGCTCACGGTCGGTGACAAGGCACACTGGACGGGGGAGATGACCTGTCAGGTGGCGATTGACCGGAATCTGGGGATCCCGGTGGAGGCGTTTGAAAATTATGTGCCGGGGCATGTGGAGATCATGGTGGATGCGATCTTTGGTGTGGGTCTTTCCAGAGAGGTCGGCGGTGAATTTGCCGAGGCGATCCGTTTTATGCGGGAGCAGGAGCCAAAGGCGGTAGTTGCGGTTGATATTCCGTCCGGCGTCAGCTCAGAGACGGGGGCGGCGCTTGGCGAGGCAGTTGAGGCGGATCTGACCGTTACTTTCGGCTATGAAAAGCTGGGAATGGTGTTCTATCCGGGACGGAAGCTGTGCGGCGAGATTGTGATTGCCGACATCGGGTTTCCGGCGTATACAAAATATGAAGGGCATACCTATTTTGCCTATGATCCGGAGGATCGGAGCCAGATCCCGAAACGGCGGGCAGACGCCAACAAGGGAACGTATGGAAAAATCCTGATCGCAGCCGGTTCGGAGGGGATGTGCGGCGCAGCGTATTTGAGCGCTCTGGCTGCGTACCGGATGGGCGCGGGACTTGTGAAGATCCTGACCGTCCGGGCAAATGTGCCGATTCTGCAAAATCTCCTTCCAGAGGCGATTCTGACGCCGTATGATCCGGAACAGGCACAGACGGATCCGGCAGGTTTTAAGAGCCTGGTGGAACAGGAGTGCGGCTGGGCGAGCGCGATCGTGCTGGGACCGGGACTGGGAAAGGAAGCCCATGTCGCAAGTCTGGTGCAGAACGTGCTGCTTTCCGCCTATGTGCCGATCATTGTGGATGCGGATGGATTAAATGCTGTCGCACAGCATCCGCATTTGTCCGGGTATTTTACGGAAAATGTGATCGTTACTCCGCATCTGGGCGAGATGGCGCGTCTGACGGGACGCTCGATTGAGGATCTGAAACGGGATCTGGTCGAGTCAGCGGTGCGGTATGGCGAAGAAAAAGGCGTGACCTGCGTGCTCAAGGATGCCGTGACGGTGACGGCGGGGCGCGATGGCAATGTGTATATCGGCGACAGCGGCTGCGCCGCGATGGCAAAGGGCGGTTCCGGCGATGTGCTGACCGGTGTGATTGCCGGGCTTCTGGCGCTGGGATTTTCAGAGGATGAAGCGGCGGCGCTCGGCGTGTTCCTGCACGGAAGAGCTGGGGCGGCAGCTGCCTGTAAAAAGGGAGAGCATTCCGTGCTGGCAAGAGATATCGCGGACTGTCTGCTTGAAAAGATAGATTGAAAATAAAAAGGAAGACAAAAAGATGGAAAAAGCATATACAATGGCAGAAGAACCATATACCCGGATTTATGCGCGGATTGACCTGGATGCGATTGTGAAAAATATGGAGGCGATGCGCGAAAATCTTCCGGCAAAAACGAAGATGATCGGCGTGGTTAAGACGGATGGTTACGGTCACGGGGCTGTCCCGGTGGCGAAGACGATCGCGCCGTTTGTCTGGGGCTATGCGGTGGCAACCTTGGAGGAAGGACAGAACCTGCGCCGCCACGGCATTGACAAACCAATTCTGGTGCTTGGCAGCACGCACTCGCGCCATTTTGCGGAATTGATTGAGGGCGATATCCGTCCAGCGATCTTTGAGGAAGACAAGGCAGAGCTGCTCTCAAAACTTGCGGTTTCGATGGGAAAGACGGCGAAAATGCATATTGCGCTCGATACCGGCATGGGACGAATCGGATTTCACCCGGATGAAAATAGCCTGGAAGAGATAAAGCGGATTGCAAAGCTTCCGGGCATTGAGATCGAGGGAATGTTTACACATTTTGCGCGTGCTGACGAGGCGGATAAGGCATTTACCCATTTACAGTATGAGCGGTACCAGAAATTCCATGAAGGTCTGGAAGCTGCAGGTGTTCATATTCCGATGTGCCACTGTGCGAACAGCGCGGCGATCATGGAACTGCCGCGGATGGGACTGGATGCGGCGAGAGCCGGTATCACGGTATACGGTCTGTATCCGTCGGATGAGGTAGAGCGGAACATGAAGATTTACCCGGCGATGGAGATCCGCAGCTTTATTACCTATGTTAAGGAAGTGGAGCCGGGCACGCCGATCAGCTACGGCGGAACCTTTGTGACGGACCGTCCGATGCGGATCGCGACGATTGGCGCCGGATACGGCGATGGCTATCCGAGAAATCTCTCTGGAAAGGGTTATGTCCTGATTCATGGACACCGCGCACCGATTCTGGGACGCGTCTGCATGGATCAGTGCATGATCGATGTGACCGATATCCCGGAGGCTGCTGAGGACACGCGGGTAACGCTGGTCGGACGCGACGGGGACGACGAGATCACGATGGAAGAGCTGGCGGAATGGAGTGGCGGTTTCCACTATGAGATCCCATGCGTGCTTGGAAAACGTGTGCCGCGCGTGTACGTGAGAGGTGGAAAGATCGTCGGGAAAAAGGATTATAATGATGATCGGTATGAGGATTTTATGGAGTAAAGCCGGTGTTTGAACCATTTAGAAAAAGGATTCATAAGATAAAGTAGATAGCTTCGGCAAAGCCGGGAACCTGGACTGCCGGATGCATTTGTGGGACGACCCGCGTATAGGCGGTGTAAATCTGTCCATACTAACGGTATAAACGGACTGTGGAGCTGTGAAAGTACAAAGCAGTTATTTATATCTTAAAATAGTTTGGACGGAGTGTGAATCGAGTGGTTATCAGACGAGGAGATATTTATTACGCAGATTTAAGACCGGTCATCGGCTCAGAGCAGGGCGGCGTCCGCCCGGTGCTGGTCATCCAGAATGATATCGGCAACAAGCACAGCCCGACCGTGATCTGCGCGGCGATCACATCAAAGATGAACAAAGCCAAGCTGCCGACGCATGTGGAATTAAACACGCGCCGCTGTGCGATGGTGAGGGATTCGGTTATTTTACTGGAACAACTCCGCACGATCGATAAGCAGCGGCTGAAAGAGAAAATCTGTCATATCGACGGGGCGCTTTTACAGGAAGTGGACCGTGCGCTGAAGGTCAGTCTGGAACTGGATACATAAAATCAGCCGCGAACCCCTTGTCAAGCATACAGAATGGTGTTAAAATAGTTAAGATGCAGCTTTTTAGTGCCGAAATCGGCGTGATATAAAAGCTGATGAGCGAAAAGATACAACAAAGAAGATAGAAAGAGGAGTGTTATTTTATGTCAGGACATTCAAAGTTCGCCAATATTAAGCACAAAAAAGAGAGAAACGACGCAGCAAAGGGAAAAATCTTTACCGTTATCGGTCGTGAGATTGCCGTAGCTGTTAAGGAAGGTGGTTCGGATCCGGCAAACAACAGCCGTCTGCGTGATGTGATTGCAAAAGCAAAAGCGAACAATATGCCGAACGATACCATCGATCGTGGTATCAAGAAAGCAGCCGGAGATGCAAACTCTGTCAATTACGAGAATCTTACATATGAGGGATATGGTCCGAATGGCGTCGCTATCATCGTAGATACCCTGACCGACAACAAGAACCGTACCGCAGCGAATGTCCGCAGCGCATTTACCAAGGGCGGCGGAAACGTAGGTACTCCGGGCAGCGTGTCTTTCATGTTTGATAAAAAAGGTCAGATCATCATCGACAAAGAAGAGTGCGAGATGGATCCGGATGAGCTGATGATGCTTGCACTGGATGCAGGAGCTGAGGATTTCTCCGAGGAGGAGGACAGCTACGAAGTGATCACCGCACCGGAAGATTTCTCTGCAGTCCGCGAGGCGCTGGAGAAGGCTGGCGTTCCGATGATGGAAGCAGACGTTACCATGATTCCGCAGAACTGGGTAGAGCTTACCGATGAGGAATCCATCAAAAAGATGCAGAGAATCCTGGATCTTCTGGATGAGGATGATGACGTACAGGCTACTTACCATAACTGGGATGAGTAATTAATATCATATTTGATATAGATTTTAAAAAAATAAAGATACGATTCATATAAAAACTGTCGCTGGAATACAATGGCGGGCTGGACTTTTCAAAGAAGAGGGCTGGCAGCCGGATGTATTTGGCGGCAGTTTTTGTGTAATAGGAATTTCCTTGGAGACACATTCGTTTTTATTTTGCAAATTTTATGGAAGCGTTAAAGAAAAAAATACCATGTCCGGCAGCAATAAACTTGCCTGAACATGGTATTTACTCGTATTTTATCTACTAGTTGCTTGTATAATGATAGCTGTCTAACAGCTGTGCCTTCATATGCCACAGCTCGTTGGAGAGATCCACATGAATTTCATGCGGGTTTACCAGACGGCGGGATTCATCCCACAGCGTCTCCTGTTCTTTCTTGCAGTATTCGCGGATGTCCATAACCTTTGGAGACTCGTAAACGCATTCGCCGTTTTTGAAGATTGGAACGAGAAGTTCGCGCATGGTGTAGGTGCCCGGCGCGAGGTGTGTCTTTTTCCATGTCTCGATCGGATCGAAGAGCAGAAGGGAATTCTTCTCATCGAACTCTTCATCCACGAGACAGATCAGATCTGCGATAATCTTGCCAGTCTCCTTGTCATAAATTCGCTGGATGGTCTTGTTGCCCGGATTGGTAACCTTTTCTGTATTTTCCGAAAGCTTGATCTTCGGGATAAATTTGCCTGTGTGACGGTCCATGATGGCAGCCAGCTTATAAACGCCGCCGAAGGAAGGGCAGTCCTTGGAGGTGATGAGGTTTGTGCCGACACCCCAGGACGTGATGGCAGCGCCCTGAATCTTCAGGCTGTCGATCAGATATTCATCCAGATCGTTGGAGGCGGAGATGACTGCATCCGGGAATCCGGCGTCATCCAGCATCTTGCGGGCTTTCTTGGAAATATATGCAAGGTCGCCGCTGTCGAGGCGGATGCCGTAGAAAGTCAGCGGGATACCGGCGTCGCGCATCTCCTGGAAGACACGGATCGCGTTCGGAACACCGGAACCCAGGGTATCATAGGTATCGGCTAACAGGATGCAGGCACTCGGATAGAGCTTTGCATAAGCGCGGAACGCAGTCAGCTCATCCGGGAAACTCATGATCCAGCTGTGTGCGTGGGTTCCCTTGACCGGAACGTCAAATAGTTTTCCGGCCAGTACATTGGAAGTGCCGATACAGCCGGCGATCATGGCAGCGCGGGCGCCATAGGTACCGGCGTCAGCACCCTGCGCGCGGCGAAGCCCAAACTCCATGATTCCGTCCCCGCGTGCGGCGAAGACGATACGGGATGTTTTGGTCGCGATCAGGCTCTGGTGGTTGATGATATTTAAGATGGCAGTCTCAACCAGCTGTGCTTCCATGATCGGCGCGATGACCTTGACGAGAGGCTCACGCGGGAAGACAACGGTGCCTTCCGGGATTGCGTAGATGTCACCCGAAAATTTGAAATTGTGAAGATATTCGAGGAAATCTTCATCAAAAATGCCGAGTCCACGTAAGTATTCGATGTCGGCATCATCGAAGTGAAGATTTTTCACATAGTCAATGACCTGCTCTAAGCCGGCGCAGATGGAAAACGCATTTCCATCCGGGTTTGTGCGGTAGAACGCATCAAAAATGACGGTTTCGTTGGCATCTTTCTCCCGGAAATAGCCCTGCATCATCGTCAGTTCATACAGGTCGGTCAATAGGGTAAGGTTTCTTGGCTCCATAATATTCTCCTTTGTTGCGAAAGACGGCTGCGGGCACGCCCTTCTTTTTATATATAGTATACTTCATTGTTTATATTTGCAATGAATGTCTGTGTCTATTTTTTAAAGTAAATACAGACATATTTTATATACTATACCATAAAATCAGGGGAATGGCAAAATAATGATAATTTTATAACATGTGAATCATATCCGAAACATTCCTTGACAACCATCTGGAAAAAAGATACAATGTCCATGTTAGTGATTTGATTACTAATTATGATAGGAAAAGCAATGATGGAGACAGTAGCGCCGCACGGAAAGCGGGAGCGAGGCAGGGACGGTGAGAGCCTGCTGTGAGTAAGGCGGATGCGAAGATCACTCCGGAGCTTCGGGCTGAACCATTTTTGGAAGTCTGAGCGCCGTTTCTGACAGCGCCCGGAAGGAAAATTCAGTAAGTACCGACGGTTTCCTCCGTTATAGGGAGCGCATATAAAGGTATGCAGTAATAGGTGGTTAAAAGCAAGTGGACCCTTGTCCTGTTACAGGATGGGTCCATTTTTATTTCATAGAAAAAGACATTCTATGAAATAAAAACTTTATTTCATATTTTTAGGAGGAATTTATCATGTACAACAAAGTTCCGGCAAACATGAATTTCGTGGAACGTGAAAAGAACATTGAGAAGTTCTGGGAAGATGAGCAGATTTTTAAGAAGAGTATCGACAGCCGTAAGCAGGGACCGACCTATACATTCTATGACGGACCGCCTACCGCAAACGGCAAGCCGCACATCGGACACGTGCTGACCCGTGTTATCAAGGATATGATTCCGAGATACCGCGCAATGAAGGGCTACATGGTTCCGAGAAAGGCTGGATGGGATACCCACGGTCTTCCGGTTGAGCTGGAAGTAGAGAAGATGCTGGGACTGGACGGCAAGGAGCAGATTGAGCAGTATGGTCTGGAGCCGTTCATCGAGCACTGTAAAGAGAGTGTCTGGAAATACAAAGGAATGTGGGAAAAATTCTCCAACACCGTTGGTTTCTGGGCAGACATGGAGCATCCGTATGTTACCTACCACAACAGCTTCATTGAGTCTGAGTGGTGGGCATTAAAAGAAATCTGGAATAAGGGACTTCTTTATAAGGGCTTCAAGATCGTACCGTACTGCCCGCGCTGCGGCACCCCGCTGTCCAGCCATGAGGTGGCACAGGGATATAAGGACGTCAAAGAGCGTTCTGCGATTGCTAAATTCCCGGTAAAGGGCGAAGATGCATACATTCTTGCATGGACGACCACCCCGTGGACACTTCCGTCCAACGTGGCGCTCTGTGTAAATCCGGACGAGACATATGTAAAGGTAAAAATGAAAGAGGATGGCACGGTTTATTATATGGCGCAGGCGCTGTGTGATACCGTTCTGGGCGAGGGCACTTACGATGTCCTGGAAACCTTTGTCGGAAAAGATCTGGAATATAAAGAGTATGAGCCATTATTTGACTATGCCGTAGCAACCTGTGAAAAACAGCATAAGAAAGCATTCTACATTGTCTGCGATAATTATGTAACACTGACCGATGGTACCGGTGTCGTACACATCGCGCCGGCATTTGGTGAGGATGACTCCAAGGTCGGCAGAAAATATGACCTTCCGTTCGTACAGTTGGTAGACGGCAAGGGCGAGATGACGAAGGAGACTCCGTGGGCTGGTATGTTCTGCAAGAAAGCCGATCCGGAGGTTCTGAAAGCATTAAGAGAAAGCGGACTTCTGTTCTCTGCACCGGTATTTGAGCATAGCTACCCGCACTGCTGGCGCTGCGATACACCACTTATCTACTATGCACGTGAATCCTGGTTCATCAAGATGACCGCAGTCAAGGATGACCTGATCCGCAACAACAACACGATCAACTGGATTCCGGAGAGCATCGGTAAAGGGCGTTTCGGCGACTGGCTGGAGAATGTCCAGGACTGGGGCGTGAGCCGTAACCGTTACTGGGGTACTCCATTAAATATCTGGGAGTGCGAGTGCGGCTGCCAGCACGCGATCGGAAGCCAGGCAGAATTAAAATCTATGAGCCCGAACTACACGGACGTTGTGAAAAAATATGCAAAAGAGATGGATCAGGAGGCAAATGGAGAGGTTGAGCTTCACCGCCCATTCATCGATGATGTGACGATCACCTGCCCGAAGTGTGGCAAACAGATGCACCGTGTACCGGAGGTTATCGACTGCTGGTTTGATTCCGGTTCCATGCCATTTGCACAGCATCATTATCCATTTGAAAATAAAGAACTGTTTGAGCAGCAGTTCCCGGCAGATTTCATCTCCGAGGCGGTTGATCAGACGCGTGGATGGTTCTACTCCCTGTTAGCTATCTCGACCCTGATCTTTAACAAGGCGCCGTACAAGAATGTTATCGTTCTGGGGCATGTCCAGGATGAGAACGGACAGAAGATGAGTAAGTCCAAGGGCAACGCGGTTGACCCGTTCGATGCACTGCAGACTTACGGCGCTGACGCGATCCGCTGGTATTTCTACATTAACAGTGCACCGTGGCTGCCGAACCGTTTCCACGGAAAAGCCGTTATCGAGGGACAGAGACGTTTCATGGGTACTCTCTGGAATACCTATGCATTCTTTGTACTCTATGCGAATATTGATAATTTTGACGCAACCAAATATACGCTGGAATACGATAAACTTCCGGTTATGGACAAATGGCTGCTGTCTAAGTTAAACAGCCTCATCAAAGAGGTGGACGACGATCTGGGCAACTACCGCATTCCGGAGGCTGCAAGAGCGCTCCAGGATTTCGTCGATGATATGAGTAACTGGTATGTCAGAAGAAGCCGTGAGCGTTTCTGGGCGAAGGGCATGGAGCAGGATAAGATCAATGCGTACATGACACTCTACACCGCACTGGTAACTGTAGCGAAGGTAGCGGCTCCGATGATTCCGTTCATGACCGAAGACATTTACCAGAATCTGGTTCGCAGTCTGGATAAAGAGGCACCGGAGAGTATCCATCTGTGCGACTTCCCGGTTGCAAATGAGGCGCACATCGACAAGGATCTGGAAGCGAAGATGGAAGAAGTCCTGAAGGTTGTCGTTCTGGGCCGTGCAGCAAGAAATACTGCTAACATCAAGAACCGTCAGCCGATCGGACGTATGTTCGTGAAGGCAGAGACCGCTCTGCCGGAGTTCTATCAGGAAATCATCCAGGATGAGCTGAATGTGAAGAAGGTAGAGTTCACGGATGATGTCCGCGCATTTACCTCCTACAGCTTCAAGCCGCAGCTTCGTACCGTTGGACGCAAGTATGGCAAGTATGTAAACGAGATCAAAGAGATTCTTGCAGGTCTGGACGGAAATCAGGCGATGGATACCTTAAATGAAACCGACCTTTTAAGCTTTGAGACGCAGGACGGTACAAAGGTAGAGCTGGCAAAAGAAGATCTTCTGATTGACATGGCACAGGTACCGGGCTTTGTATCTGAGGGTGACAATTTCGTTACCGTTGTTCTGGATACTAATCTGACACCGGAACTCATCGAAGAGGGCTTTGTCCGCGAGATCATCAGTAAGATTCAGACGATGCGTAAGGAAGCCGGTTTTGAGGTAATGAACCATATCAACGTCTTCCAGGACGGAAATGATAAACTTGCAGAAATTTTAAAGAAGCATACAGAGGAAATCAAGAAAGAGGTTCTGGCTGATAATATCCTGATTGGCACCATGAGCGGATACACAAAAGAGTGGGATATCAATGGCGAAAAAGGTATGTTTGGTGTTGAGAAAACGACTGACTGATGTGCCTGGCGGGAAACCGTGATACTACGAATATTAGGAGGACAGGATGCGCGAGATCAGCAAAGAAGAGTTTAAAAAGAGTATTATCGAAAATGTAAAGAACCAGTACCGCAGAACGATCGACGAGGCGACACCGCAGCAGATATTCCAGGCTGTGTCCTATGCGATCAAGGATGTGATTATCGACGACTGGATTGCAACCCAGAAGCAGTTTGACGAGACAGGCGCAAAGAAGGTATATTACCTTTCTATGGAGTTTCTGATGGGACGTGCGCTTGGTAACAATATCATCAACCTGGGTGCGAAAAAAGCAGTGAAGGAAGCACTGGAAGAGCTGGGTTTTGACCTCAATGCGATTGAGGATCAGGAGCCGGATCCGGCACTTGGAAACGGCGGTCTGGGGCGTCTGGCAGCATGTTTTCTGGATTCCCTGGCGACGCTTGGTTATCCGGCTTACGGCTGCGGCATCCGTTACCACTACGGTATGTTCAAGCAGAAAATTAAAGACGGCTACCAGGTGGAGGTGCCGGATGAGTGGCTGAAAAACGGTTATCCGTTCGAGCTTCGCCGCCCGGAGTATGCGACCGAGGTTAAATTTGGCGGTTATGTCAAGACCGAGTGGGACGGTGAGCGCAACCATTTTGTACAGGAAGGTTATCAGTCTGTTCTGGCAGTTCCGTATGATATGCCGATTGTCGGCTACGGCAACAACGTAGTCAACACCCTGCGTATCTGGGATGCACAGCCGATCGACACGTTCAGCCTTTCTGCATTTGACAAGGGTGATTACCAGAAGGCGGTCGAGCAGGAGAATCTGGCGAAGAACCTGGTTGAGGTCCTTTATCCGAACGACAACCACTATGCGGGTAAAGAGCTGCGTCTTAAACAGCAGTATTTCTTCATTTCTGCCAGCTTACAGGTTGCTCTGAAGAAATTCAAAGAGACAAACGATGATATTCACAAACTGCCGGAGAAGATCGTATTCCAGATGAACGATACGCATCCGACCGTGGCAGTTGCTGAGCTGATGCGCCTGCTCCTGGATCAGGAAGGCTTAAACTGGGATGAGGCGTGGGGTATCACAACAAAATGTTGTGCATACACCAACCACACTATCATGGCAGAGGCGCTGGAAAAATGGCCGATCGAGCTGTTCTCCCGCCTGCTTCCGCGTGTATACCAGATTGTGGAAGAGATCAACCGCCGTTTTCTGATCGAGGTACAGAATAAGTACCCGAATAACTACGAGAAAGTTAAAAAGATGGCGATCATCTTTGACGGTCAGGTCAAGATGGCGCATCTGGCGATCGTAGCCGGATATTCCGTCAACGGTGTGGCAAAACTTCACACCGAGATTCTGAAAAATCAGGAGCTGAAAGATTTCTACGAGATGATGCCGGAGAAATTTAACAATAAGACAAACGGTATCACCCAGCGTCGTTTCCTGCTGCATGGCAACCCGCTTCTGGCAGACTGGATCACGGAGCAGATTGGCGACGAGTGGATTACAGATCTTCCGCACCTGGCAAAATTAAAAGTATACGTCGATGATCCGAAATTCCAGCAGGAATTTATGAACATCAAGTACCAGAATAAACTGCGCCTGGCAAAATACATCAAGGAGCACAACGGAATCGACGTTGATCCGCGTTCCATTTTCGATGTACAGGTAAAACGTCTCCATGAGTACAAGAGACAGCTTTTAAATATTCTTCATGTAATGTACCTGTATAACCAGCTCAAAGACAATCCAAACATGGATATGGTTCCGAGAACCTTTATCTTTGGTGCGAAAGCAGCGGCAGGTTACCAGATTGCCAAGAAGACGATCAAACTGATTAACTCCGTAGCAGATGTTATCAACAATGATAAATCCATCAATGGTAAGCTGAAAGTTGTGTTTATCGAAGATTACCGCGTTTCCAACGCGGAACTGATTTTTGCGGCAGCGGATGTCAGCGAGCAGATTTCCACCGCCAGCAAGGAGGCGTCCGGTACCGGCAACATGAAGTTCATGCTGAACGGTGCGCTGACGCTGGGCACGATGGATGGTGCGAACGTGGAGATCGTCGAGGAGGTAGGCAAGGAGAACGCATTTATCTTCGGTCTGAGCGCTGACGAGGTTATCAATTATGAGAACAACGGCGGTTACAATCCGGAGGAGATCTTCAACATCGACCAGGATATCCGTCGCGTGCTGATGCAGCTCATCAACGGCTACTATTCACCGCAGGATCCGGAGCTGTTCCGCGATATTTACAATTCTCTGTTAAATACAAAGAACAGTGCCAAGGCAGATACCTACTTCATCCTGAAAGATTTCCGTTCCTATGCGGAAGCACAAAAACGCGTCGAGGCAGCTTACCGTGACGAGAACTGGTGGGCGAGAGCAGCCATGCTCAACACAGCAAGCGCTGGTAAATTCTCCTCTGACCGTACCATCGAGGAGTATGTGCGCGACATCTGGCATCTGGAGAAGATCCGTGTGGACGATGATGATGTAAAGGCACTGTAAAAGGAGTAAAAGAGGGAGGACACACTATGAGAGGATACAGAAAAAGACCGGGGACACAAGGATTTTCGGTTCCTCTTGTGGGTGCTTCCCTCTTTTTTATCATTTCGCTGTTTTTGTTTGCTTCTTATAAAAACAGCGCCTATCAGCAGGCGAAAAAGGAAATCTATTCGCTTTATACGGCGAACCGGGCGTTTGATCTGGATGAGGTGTATCAGGACGGTCTGACGGCGATCTATGCGAAAGAGTATGGAAAGACGGCAACCGAGGCTGGTTGCGAGGCGCTGGAGCAGACGGGGCTTCCGTATGTCCTTTTATTATCGCAGTTTTCCGCACCGGTGGAACGCGTGTATGTGACGAACTGTCAGCTGAGCGAGACGGGGCGGGAGAAGAAGGCGCGGACGTATGACTACACGGTTTCGGTGCGTTTCTGCCTGGAAAAAGGCGATGAGGTGCTGGCACCGGAGAAGACGATGGACTTTCATGGAACTGTGGTGATGAAGAAAAAGGGATGGTTCCGCTGGCTGCTGGATGGTGTGACGCTGGGGGAGTAAAAGAATGATAGAGGGGAAACTGGAAGAGACTGCAAAGGGCGGCGGAGGAGAAGCCGGAGCGTAGACTTGTGATATTTTTTGAGTGCCTGTCATAAGATAAGGAAGGCAGAGAAAAGAAGCAGGTTTGTAAGGCATTGAAACCATAAGTTTACTGGTATGGCAAAACAGAAAATGCGTGAAACCGTACTGGAACAGTCAAAACAGGAGAACCGAAATGAAGAAGAGGACTGCCGCCGTACTGGCGGCTTTTTTGATCCCATATATCACAACACTGGCAGTTTCCGGGCGTGTGCAGGGGGCGGATGGAGGAAAAATCAGAGGAAATTCAGATAGAACATCTGGATGGGAAAGTCAGACGGATGGTCGGCAGATCCTTCTGGATCGGGAGGATGGCGTCCGCAACAACGGAACCGGGTATGCTGTCCCACTGGAAGAATATCTGATCGGTCTGACTGCAGTGCAGATTCCGGACGGCTATCCGAAGGAGGCAGTCAAGGCGCAGGCAATTCTGGCGCGGACGGCGCTGTACCGGGAGATGGACGGGGCGGATTCGATCGAGGAATCGGCGTTAGATATGGATTATCTGGAGCCGGAGCAGATCGAGAGCCGGTTTGAGGCGGCTGGAATGCCGGAATATTACCAGACGATCTGTGGGGCAGTGCGGGAGAGCGCAGGACAGACGGCGATCTGGGATGGGGATTATATTGAGCCGCTGTTTCATGCAGTGAGCGCGGGGCGGACGCGCGAAGGGGATGAGGCGCATCCGTATCTGGCGTCGGTTGCGGCAAAGGAGGATGAGGGCGCTGGTGGCTACCTGACGCGGCAGGGCATGACACGGGAAGAACTGAAAAAACGTCTGGAAGAAGGACTGAATGCATTGGGAGAACACCCGGATCTGGAAAATCTGGAAGAAGAGAGGATTCTGGAGGAGATTCAGATCGTGAAACGGGACAGCGCCGGTTATGTGGAAACCGTGCAGATTGGGGCGGAGACATACAGCGGGGACGCGGTGCGCTATGCGTTAGGCGTGCCGTCGCCAGCTTTTTCCCTCGAGGAAGACGGGGACGAAATCCGCTGTGTTACTTATGGGCGCGGGCATGGTTACGGGTTGTCGCAGTACGGGGCGGGACTCATGGCGGAGAATGGGAGCAGCGCGGAAGAAATTTTAAAGCATTATTTTAAAAATATTCAAATCGTTTCTGAATAAAACGATTCACTTCGGCAAGACTAATACCGAGGTGATAAACGTGAAAAATAAAGTAAGACAGTTATTCAGGGACAAACTTGTTCTGGTAATGACAGTGCTTGGTCTGCTGACAATCGTAGCCGCAGCAGGAACCGTAAAAATTCGAAAAGATAATGCGCAGGATGGAAGAAATCCGTATCTGGATGTGCCGCAGACGGAGGGAATCCTGGCGGAAGAGATGCCGCAGAACCGTTTAGAAGAAAACGACGGACAGGCGGAAACACGCGCACAGGTGGCAGGAAGTTCGGATGCCTCGTATTCAGTCAATAACCGGGATGAAGCCGATCAGAAGCCGATGGAGGAGGAAAAAGAGAGCAGTCTGGGAGCCGGAGCAGCTGCCGCACGCGCACTTTCCTACAATGGAACCGATCGCTTAAGCTGGCCGGTCCAGGGCAATGTAATTCTCGATTACAGCATGGATTCGACCATCTATTTTCCGACGCTCGATCAATACAAATGCAATCCGGCGCTCATTATCCAGGGCGATGTGAGTGAGCCGGTCGCCGCACCCGCCGAGGCGCAGGTAACCGAAGTCGGTTCTAATGAGGAGATCGGCAATTATGTTGTGCTGGATCTGGGAAGCGGTTACACGGCGGTCTGCGGACAGCTCAAAGACGTTCAGGTGGCGCAGAAGCAGTATGTGGCAAAAGATACGATACTCGGATATGTGGCGGAGCCGACCAAATACTATTCGATTGAGGGAAATAACGTATATTTCGAGCTGATGCACGACGGAGAACCGGTGGATGCGCTGGATTATCTGGAATGACAGGCTGAAATGCTGTTTATGATGCGCCTTGCAGTCTGGTTCTGGCTGTGGCAGAAATTGGAAATGAAGGGATAAGTTTGTGTTTTGTGACAGGTGGTTTTGAAACAGAAAGCTGCTGTATGAAAACATGAAGGCAGGGAATTTTGTTGACTTGATACTGTTCATGGGTAGGCACTTTTGGAACCGAAAGTGCCGTAAGAAAACGTGGTGGCAGCAGGAATTTGCCGTATTTGAATGCGAAGCCACGGCAAATTCCGTTACTGTTCACGCATGCGTGAACAGTAACTTGATTTGAAGCAAGGCGGGCAGCTAATTTGCTCTGCCTTGTTTTTCTGCCAATATTTGATATACTATAGGTAAAGTACGAATATTTTCAAAGATCAAAGGCTGTCAATGTAGGTTATAAATAAAAGTTACTATAAATTGAACGATTTAATAAGGAGGACAAAGATGGAACAGGAACTGCTGAAGAATAATTTTGAACGTCATGGATTTAAAACGAGTTTTTTTGATACAAAGGAGGCTGCGTTGGACTATCTGAAAGATCAGATTTCCGGGAAAAAAGTTGCGATAGGCGGAAGCGTGACGGCACAGGAGATGGGACTTTATGAAGCACTTTCCGAGAAAAATGAGGTGATCTGGCACTGGAAAAAGGCAGGGCGCGAGACGCTTATGGAAGCGAGAAGTGCCGAGGTGTACATAACCAGCGCCAATGGTGTTTCCAAAACCGGAGAACTGGTCAATATCGATGGAACCGGAAACCGCGTGTCGCAGACCTTATTCGGACCGGAAAAAGTATATTTTGTCATTGGAAACAATAAAGTCTGTCCGGATTTGACATCTGCGATGGAACGTGCAAAACAGATCGCAGCACCGAAGAACGCAGCCCGTCTGCAGGTCCAGACCCCGTGTGCGAAAACGGGCGTTTGCGTAGACTGCAACAGCCCGGCACGGATTTGCCATTCGATCGTGATCCTGGAGCGTCCGAGCAATGGGATGGAAGTAGAGGTTGTGTTTGTGGATGAGGAGATGGGTTATTAGGAGCGGAATATAGTTACTGGTCACGGGTATGAACAGTACCGATTATAGAAAAATTTGATGGAAAAATAAGGATTTCTTTATATCTTTTTTGGACGGATTTGGTATAATCAAGAAGAACGAAGGCAGATTTGAACGAAAATATACAAAATCTACAGATACGTATGGGGGACGTATGGGGAAAGATGAAAGGAGAACAGGTAAACCATGAATATATTATTTTTTCTGACACCGAAAAGTGAAGTCATTTATGTGAATGAGGAGGACACGGTTGGGCAGGCAATGGATACGATGGAAAAGTACAAGTATTCTGCGGTGCCGATCATCACGAAAGCAGGGCGTTACGCAGGAACATTAACCGAGGGCGACCTGCTGTGGGGACTCAAAAATAAGACAGATCTGGTGCAGAAAGGACTGGAAAAAGTGCGGATCACTGAGATTCCACGCCGTTCCGATAATCAGCCGGTGCTTGTCAATGCGGATATGGAAGATCTTCTGGGAAAGATCATGAACCAGAATTTCGTGCCGGTGCTGGATGATCAGAAAAATTTTATCGGTATTATTACCAGAAAAGATGTTATCAGTTACCTTTGTAAAAAATAGTACATAATGATCGCTCTGTTTTTCAGCAGCGATCGCATTTATATATTTCCTGCATAAGATAAAGTATAACTGTTTTTGTAGGAGAATGAAATATGAATGGTTATCAGGATAACTCCAGCCGGAAAAATGCCTGCCGTTCGGGAATGCCTCTTATGTCATGCCCGGTGGCAGGCATTTCTGGCAATCGCTGCATAAATACTGCACCGCCAACCTGTCCGCCGGAAATACCTTGTGCTGGTTCGGTGCATCCTGTTTCGGAAAATGGGGCATTTTGCCCGCAGGGTCCAGAAATCCGACCTGCCCGCCCGTATCCGCAGACAGGAGGGAACAGGCCGCCGCAGACATTTCTGGGAGGCGGAAATTATCCGGTCGGCATGGGATATGTACCGATTCAGTCCTGGCAGCAGCCGTATGCGCTGGAAACCGCATTCAGGCGGGGAACTATTTTTCCGGATCTGGATCTGCCGTTTATGATGGGAGGTGCCTGCTGATGAATGAGACTGCCAGAAAATTGATGAAACGGATTGATGATGCCAGCTTTGCAATGGATGATGTGATTCTCTATCTGGACACCCACCCGGATGACAGGAATGCGCTGAATTATTACCGGTATGTGGTGGCACTTCGGAAAGAAGCTGTTAAAGCGTATGAGGCATCGTTTGGACCGCTCACGATCGAGGGTGCGGACGATGCATGCACATGGTCCTGGCTTACAGAGCGCTGGCCGTGGGAAGGGGAGGTGTAGCGTATGTGGAGATATGAAAAAAGATTACAATATCCAGTCAATATCAAGACGCCGAATCCGAAGATCGCGCAATATATAATGAGCCAGTACGGCGGTCCTGACGGCGAAATCGGAGCCTCTATGCGCTACCTGTCCCAGCGGTATACGATGCCTTATAAGATGCAGAAAGGACTTCTGACCGACATCGGAACCGAGGAACTCGCCCATATGGAGATGATTGCCGCCATTGTCCAGCAGCTCACGCGCAACCTTACTCCGGCACAGATCGAGTCATCCGGGTTCGGACCATACTATATCGACCACACCACGGCAATCTGGCCGCAGGCAGCAGGCGGAATCCCGTTCAATGCGTGCGAGTTCCAGTCGAAGGGCGATGCGATCACGGATTTATATGAGGATATGGCAGCAGAGCAGAAAGCCCGCACAACTTACGACAATATTCTCCGCGTGGTCAAAGATCCGGAAGTATGCGATCCGATCCGTTTTCTGCGCGAGCGCGAGATTGTACATTTTCAGCGGTTTGGTGAAGCTTTAAGAAATGTACAGGATCACCTGAGCAGTCGTAATTTCTATACGTTTAACCCAGAGTTTGATAAAGTGAAAGCGAAGGGATAAAACAAAAACCTCCGTAAACAATGTCAAATTCATTCTTTACGGAGGTTTTCAAACCAGCACCGAGTACGGATAAATCCTTACTGGATGTAAGGGGATTACCCATAAGTATATTGTAGTAGTGATGAGTTAGGTGTGCCAAATTTTTTATCAAGATACAGAACTAGTGTTTGCTAAATGCGGAGGCATATGGTATAATATAAACGTGGAAAAAGATATATTTACTATTAAGAGAAATACACTTTCATATGGTAGAGGATATGTGTATTCTTTGCAATATCATCTTGTCTGGTGCACGAAATATCGAAAACAGGTTCTGAAAAATGGGATAGACGCAGAATGTAAAAAAATGTTGTATGGACTTGCGGAGGAATACAAATTTAAGATTCTGGCGATGGAGGTTATGCCAGATTATATTCATTTACTTCTGGATTGCAAACCACAATTTTTTATATCAGACATGATAAAGATTATGAAGGGGAATCTGG
>NZ_QUKS01000012.1:0-428 GCF_003481165.1 Clostridium sp. TF06-15AC | reverse complement strand
GGCATATGGTATAATATAAACGTGGAAAAAGATATATTTACTATTAAGAGAAATACACTTTCATATGGTAGAGGATATGTGTATTCTTTGCAATATCATCTTGTCTGGTGCACGAAATATCGAAAACAGGTTCTGAAAAATGGGATAGACGCAGAATGTAAAAAAATGTTGTATGGACTTGCGGAGGAATACAAATTTAAGATTCTGGCGATGGAGGTTATGCCAGATTATATTCATTTACTTCTGGATTGCAAACCACAATTTTTTATATCAGACATGATAAAGATTATGAAGGGGAATCTGGCACGTCAGTTGTTTCTTTCACATCCGGAATTAAAACAGGAGCTATGGGGAGGACATTTGTGGAATCCATCCTATTGTGCAGTCACCGTAAGTGACCGAAGCAGGGATCAGGTAGTGGCATACAT
>NZ_QUKS01000011.1:413-56576 GCF_003481165.1 Clostridium sp. TF06-15AC | reverse complement strand
CGTAATTGGTCGGAACCTTTCTCGTGCCGGATTCCCATCTGCATGTAAGTGATTGGTATATTGTCCTGTTTAAATCGCGGCGGATTTGGATCTTTGATCCCACCGGTCTTTTTAAGGGCATAAAATGATTTCCAGGCTTTATCCAGCTGCTTGCAGGTCTCCTGCGCTGTCTGGGATGGAAGCTGTCTATACCACAGATCTCCTTTATGCGCTTTCTTCTGATAATACCAGTCAGGATACTTCTCCATCCCCAATTCTTTATATCGACGGCGTTCATAGTTGCAGACATTCCAGAGCTTGGAAGCAGCGTAACACATATGCCCTATAATATTAGAATATTCCGGCCGGATATTAACCGATGTTCTGTGAGACAACAGCATTCTCCTCCCCCCTTCAGACAGCCATGCATATGAATATTTACAATTCACATTGAATTAATACGACTTGCTCTGATGTTCAATATAACGGCGAATATTTTCCTCAGATACGGATCCGATCGTTTCCACATAATAGGAATGGTTCCACAGTTCTCCCTTCCACAACTGGTTTCTTATTTCCGGAAAACGTTCGAATAATTTCCTGCCTGTGATCCCCTTCAGATACTTGATAATGGCTGTTATTGACAGCTTTGGTGGAGCTGATACAAAACAGTGAACATGATCACCTTCACCACATTCAAATAAATGAACGGTAAAACCTTTATCGTCAGCTATCTGCTGCACGAGTTCCTGTAGGTATTTCTCAACTTCTGGGGTTAATATCTTCCGTCTGTATTTCACCGACCAAACCATATGGTAGTTAATATTACACACACAAGTCCTATAATGTATAAGATTTTCTTTCATACATATAGTATATCATATCGAAATGTAATGCGCAACCATTATTCGAACGTATTTTCGTTTTTATTGTATGCCGGTTACGGCATTACCATCAAAGGATGAGAATTATTATACTATTTGCATTGTGCAGATATGCACACGTCTGCGCTTTCATCTCGGTAATTGAATTGCCGAGGATTCCCGCTTATTGTCCTAAGAACTTCCGCACGCACTCCAGAAACCGTTCTCCATATTTTTCAAACTTATACGCACCCACGCCGGACACCTCCAGCATCTCCGCTTTCGTGACCGGTTTTAAAATACACATATGCGTCAGCGTCTTATCAGAAAATACGATATACGGCGGCACTTTTCCCTCGGATGCGATCTCGCGGCGCAGCGCGCGGAGTGCCTCGAAGAGCGTCTCTTCCTTCTCCGTAAATTCGTCTGCCCCGGCTGGAAGTTTCGCGCCCCGGCGGCTCTTTTTGCTGCTTCCAGCTGTCTGTTTCTCCCGCTCCTTCGCCATCTTCATCTCGATTGGTTCCGGTGCTTCCAGGAAAGCAGCACCTTTTTCCGTCAATTTGACAATCGAATACTCATCCGTCGTGACAAACAGATACTCCTCCACCTGGAGGAAGTTAAACATCTGGCGCAGATGCACGACGCTCTCCTTCGCCAGCTCCCCATAATGCGGATTCTCATCCATCCGGTAATTGCGGATCTTAACCGTATTCGCCCCGTGCACCGTGTCGAGAATCACCGTTGTTCCATAGCGCTGTCCGCACGACTGCACACAGCCTAAGAGACTCTCTGCCGCCGCCTGAATGTCGATCGTGTCAAATTGCGTCATACAATTCGAACAGTTTCCGCAGTAATTACTTCCATATTCGCCGAAATACCGCAGGATATAATCACGCAGGCACTCATTCGTAAAACAATAAAACGTCATCTTTTTCAGGCGTTCCCGGTCACGTTCCAGCACCACCTGCCGCGTATAGTCGTCAAGCTCCTGATTGTCCTGGTTCCGCTCAATAAAGAGCTGGTTCGTCACCACATCCCGCCCGCTATAATACAGGATGCACTCCGCCGGTTCGCCGTCACGCCCGGCACGTCCTGCCTCCTGATAGTAGGCTTCCAGGTTCTTCGGCATCCCGCAGTGCAGGACAAACCGTACATCCGACCGGTCGATTCCCATGCCGAACGCATTGGTCGCCACCATCACCGGAACCCGGTCATAGATAAAATCATCCTGATTCTTCTGCCGCTCTGCATCGGAAAGTCCCGCATGGTAACGCGTCACTGAAAATCCATCCCGGATCAGCTTCTCACAGATCTCCTCAACATTCCTGCGGGTCAGACAGTAAATAATCCCTCCCTGCCCCGGGTGCGCCTCCAGATATGCCCGGATCGCCGCATAGCGGTCCTTCGGCGTCTCCACTGCAAAATACAAGTTTTTCCGGTCAAATCCCGTCGTCAGCATCACCGGGTTCTGTAACTGCAAAATGTCGATGATATCGTCCCGGACCTCCTTGGTCGCGGTCGCCGTAAAAGCACTGACCACCGGACGCCTCGGCAGCTTCTCGATAAAATCAACAATCTTCAAATAACTCGGTCTGAAATCCTGTCCCCACTGGGAAATGCAGTGCGCCTCATCGATCGCCAGCATCGCAATATCCACGTGCATCGCAAAATCAAGAAATGCCTCCGTCATCAGACGCTCCGGCGCCACATAAATGATTGGATAACGCCCCTCGCGCGCATACCCAAGCGCCTTATAATACTGTGCCGTCGTCAGCGAACTGTTCAGATACGCCGCGTGGACGCCCGCCTGATTGAGTGCCGTGACTTGATCCTTCATCAGAGAAATCAGCGGTGACACCACCAGCGTGATTCCCGGAAGAATCAATGCCGGAACCTGATAACACAGTGATTTTCCGCTGCCCGTCGGCATGATTCCCAGCACATCACGCCCATCAAGAATCCCATCAATCAGCATTTCCTGTCCTTCTCGGAAACTGTCATATCCGAAATACCGCTTGAGAACTTCATATTTTTCCGATTTCTCATAATTCATATATCTTTATCCAACACCCTTTCATTCTAGTTCTGTCTCAACTATCCACAATCTTGAGCATTTCCAGTCTCAGACATCCACCAGTTCAATCTTTCCTGAAACCTCTCTCCACAGGATGTTTCTCTGAACTCCACACATCCACACAAATTTCACTCTTTATACATATATATCAAACACCAAACCATTTCTTCCTTACAAAAGCCCCAGCTCTTCCATCGCCCGGTAAATCCCATCTTCCTCCACGGTCTTCGCCGTAAACGTCGCATACGGCTCCAACCCGGCATCGTGTTTTCCCATGACAACCGCATTCGGCACATACTGGAACATCGACAGATCGTTCATGCTGTCTCCAAAGACCCACGCGTCCTCCAGCGCGATCCCATATTGCTTCAAAATCCACTCGATCGCACTCGCCTTAGAATGCCCCATCGGCACACACTCATAGAAGCCGCCGCCCCGGTCAATCACCTCAAAATCCCGAAGTGTCTCAAAAAATCCCGCCGGATCACTGTCTGCTCCGACCGCCACGCAAAATTTACTGATCGAAAAGGACGGATCCGACCAGTTCTTCGCCGAAACCGAGCCGCTCTGGTCGAGAATCGAGCGGATCGCCCGCATCGTTTCGGTCTGCACCCCATCTGGCCGGAAAAAGCAGGCGTCCACGCCCTCCATCACTGTATCCATCCGGAACCGCAGAATATCCTCTTTCAGTTTCTCCGCCCGTTCCGGCGAAATTCTCTGGTCATAGAGTGTCTTTCCATCCACGGAAATATAGGTACCACAGCCGCAGAGCAGCCCGTTTACCGGCGCTTCCTCCCGGATTTTGGACGTCTGGCACCAGGTCCGCCCCGTATTAATAAATGTCAAATTTCCCTTTTCCATTGTTTTTTTTAAGGCAAGCACCGCGCTTTGCGGTACCTGCCTTAATTTTTCACTAAACAATGTTCCATCAATATCAAAAAACAATGCTTTTTTATTTATCTTCATTTCTGAATACGATCTCCCCAGTCTCTGCATTCATGCTGTCTACGATCGCCAGTGACTCAACGCGGATGCCCTTATCACGGATGCGTTTGCCGCCGTCCTGAAAACCTTTTTCAATGACAATGCCCGCACCAACTAATTCTGCTCCCGAATCCTGAATCAAAGTGGTCAGACCGTCTAATGCCTTGCCCTTTGCCAGAAAATCATCGATAACCAGAACCTTATCGCCTTTTCCAAGGAACTCCTTGGACACAATAATATCATATACAGTGCCATGGGTAAACGATTCAACTTTCGTTGTATACACTTCTCCGGCAATATTTTTCGTCTTTGTTTTCTTGGCAAATACAACCGGAACATCAAAATATTCGGCTACGATACAGGCAATACCAATACCCGACGCCTCGATCGTCAGGATCTTGTTGATCTCCTCACCCTCAAAACGGCGTTTAAACTCCTTGCCGATCTCCTGGAACAGATGAATATCCATCTGGTGATTCAGGAAACGATCCACTTTCAATACATTTCCTGCTCTTACGATTCCATCTTTACGGATTCTGTCGTATAAAATCTGCATATGTCTATCCCCTTATCTGTATTTTTATGAGACGCTTTCTACTCCGCCTCGTCCTCGGCTGCTTCTGTATTCAGCGCCGCATTGTTCTCCTCAGTGCTGACGGTGATCTTGGCATTTTCTACCAGAAAATCAAGTGTCTTCTGCATTAGTGCCGTATCGTCCACCATCTTCTGATCGATGTTATCGTTCTGAAGCATCGTCTCCAGGCTCTCGTAGCCGTAGCGTTTCGCCAGTGCTTCCTTGTCCGAATCGTCGATCGTGATATTTTCCTGCTTCGCAATCTCATTTAAAACGAGGGACTGTTTCGCCATTTCCTTGGCTTCCTGGCGGATCTCCTGCTTGAAGCTGTCCTCGTCGCTTCCAATCATGCCCGCATAGGTCGCCAGATCGACGCCGTAGGAGGAAAGCATGTTGGTGTATGCCTTTAACTGTGTATCATATGCCTCGTCGATCGATGCAGTCGAGCATACAACTTCTGAATTGTCCACGACCGCATTCAGAATATCCGTATCTCTCTGATTGTCAATCGAGAGCTGTTTCTGCTCTAAGAGGTTCTCACGGGTGGATTCACGGTATTTCTCCACAGTTCCATCATCCGGTGATACGGAAGCAACGAACTCATCCGTCAGTTCCGGAACGGAGCGCTCCTTGACCGCATTGACCGTTACCTCAAATACAACCGCCTTACCTGCCAGATCCGGGTTTTTCGGATACGGATCCGGGAAGGTCAGGTTTAAGTCTTTCTGATCACCCTTCACAGCGCCGACCAGCCCATCCTCGAATCCATCGATAAAGCTGCCGGATCCCAGTGTCAGGTCATATCCCTCGGCGGTACCGCCCTCAAATGCCTCACCGTCTAAAAGTCCCTTATAGTCAATGTTGACCTGATCGCCCGTCTGGGCTGCCCGATCTACCTCGCGGTACTCGGCCTTTGAATTCAACACCTGCTGAATCTGGTTTTCTACTTCCTCGTCCGTCACGGATGCCTCGGTCACGGTCACAGCGATGCCTTTGTACTCGCCCAGCTTCACGCTGCTCTCTGCGACATACTCCTCTGTCTCTGCAGCCGTGCTCTCTGCTGCGGTCGTCTCAGTCCCTGTCTTTTTTCCGCATCCAGATGCCGCTGCTGCTACCGCAACCGCCAGACAGATGCCTGCTATTTTCCATTTCTTCATTTAGTCGTCCTCTATCTCTCAATTTCCTGCCTGCGCCATCCGGCACCTGGCTTTCAAACGCACATATGATATATCTGCACGTATGTCTTACCAATCATCATACCACAAACCAGCCTGTCGCAAAAGCGATTTTTCAATATTTTATATTTTCAGCAACTCTTTTTTCATAGTTCATCACTTTTCCCAATTTAAGGAAACCGGATATGAATTATTTGATAAAAAATTCCGCCAGAAAAAAACGTTTTGTCTTTCCTGACGGAATTTTCTGGCTATTTTTTAGCTGCAAAATGCTGCAAATGCCAGATATGTGTTATAGATATCCAGTTTCGATGCCAGCTCAAATGGGGCATGCATGGATAAAATCGGAACACCCATATCCACAACGTCTACATCCATGCCAGCCACAAACAGGGCAACCGTGCCGCCGCCGCCGACGTCTACTGCGCCCAGCTCGCCGATCTGCCAGTATACGCCTGCCTCATCCATGATCTGGATCACTTTCGCCATCGTCTCCGCGCTCGCGTCGTTGCTGCCGGATTTGCCACGCGCACCCGTATATTTCGTCAAAACGACACCCTTATTCAGATAGCAGGAGTTTTTTTCTTCAAATACACTCGCAAACGTCGGGTCATACGCCGCATTGACATCCGCCGACAGGCACAGAGAATGCCTCAGCACTTTGCGGACATCCACATTTCCTGCCTTGCACAGTCCCTCGATATAATGCAGGGTAAAATCGGAATTTAAGCCAGTATTTCCAACGGAACCGATCTCCTCTTTATCTGCCAGAATCGTAACAGTCGTATATTCCGGGGACTTGGCTTTCATCTCTGCGGTCAGTGCCGTGTACGCGCACACCTTGTCATCCTGTCCGTAAGCACCGACCAGGCTGCGGTCCAGACCAACATCTGTTGCCTTTACTGCCGGCACAAACTCGATCTCTGCACGCAGGAAATCCTTCTCCGTCATGCCAAAGCGCTCATTTAAGAGCGACAGCGCCAGCAGCTTGACCGGCTCCTTGATCGAGTCTTCTTCCTCGCACGGATACGGCAGGGATCCAACGATGATATTTAATTCCTCGCCCTTGATGCCGTCCTTCAGTTTCCGCTCATTCTGTTGTGCGGCAAGATGCGGAAGCAGATCGGTCACGCAGAAGACCGGATCACCCTCTTTTTCGCCGATGCAAATATCCATCGATGTGCCGTCCTTTAAAATCACAACACCGTGCATCGCCAGCGGGATCGTCGCCCACTGGTATTTGCGGATACCGCCGTAATAATGGGTCTTGAAATATGCCGCCTCTGCCTTCTCATACAGCGGGTTCGGTTTCAGATCCAGGCGCGGGGAATCGATGTGAGCCACGTTAATGCGGACGCCGTCCTCCAGCGGACGTTTTCCGAACGTGCTCATCAGAAGCGCTTTCTTGCGGTTGATCTGGTATACCTTGTCGCCCGGCTGATAGATTTTTCCTTCTTCGAACTCCTCATAACCAGCCTCTTTCAGGCGGAGCACCGCCTCGCGCACAAATTCGCGCTCGGTCTTTGCCGCATTTAAAAACTCCTTATATCCCTCGCAATACGCAAATGCCTTTTCCTCCTGCTCCGGGGCTTTCTTTCCAATATTAGGAAATTCCCAGATCAGTTTTTCTCTCTGTTCTTTCGCTACTGACATATCCTTCCTCCTTTTGCAAATCATTTCTTTTTCACTATCGTATCACTATCCAGCAGAATCGTAAATGGTCCATCGTTTAAAAGCTCGACCTTCATATCTGCCCCGAAAATACCGTGCTCGACCTTCCGCACCTGTCCGGCGCAGCGCGCCAGCGCGTGTTCGTAGAGATGGTTCGCCAGTTCCGGATTTCCCGCACCCGTAAAGCCCGGGCGGTTTCCGTGGCTGCAGTCCGCGTACAAAGTAAACTGGCTGATCAGCAGGATCTCGCCATCCACATCCGCCAGCGAACAGTTCGTCTTGCCGTTCTCATCCTCAAAAATACGCAACTTGCACATTTTATCCACCATTTTGTCGGTGATTTCCTCCGTGTCGGTGTCGCTGACGCCCATCAGCACCATATATCCACGGCCGATCGAGCCGATCAGCTCGCCGTCTACCTTTACACTCGCGTGTTTGACTCTCTGTAGTACAAATCTCATGTTTTTCTCCTGATTTTTATTTTTCCTGTAATCTTTCTTTACCGCAGCAGCGCCCTCAGCCGCGCCAGCAGATTCTCCGCATTTTCCTCGCCCAGAATGACTTCCCGCGCCAGGATCGGCCGGTCGGTGATGATGTTATCGACGCCGATCATCTTCATTCGCTCCAGTTCACTCTTTTTATTGACCGTCCAGACATGAACCTCCTTACCACAGGCATGGACGCGCTCGACCAGCTTCCGGTTCGCTGAACTGGAGATCAGGCTGATAAAATCGATCGCATCATCCTCGTAATAGCTTCCATATGCTGCCGACAGGATATAGCCCGTATAAATATCCGAATCCGCCGCCTTCACCCGCTTTAAATAAGAAAGACTCGTCGATGTCACGACGCACTGTTCCACGAAATCATTCTCCCGGATACAGTCCACGACCTTTTCCGGCAGATCGCTGGACGCGCCGGCATATTTGATCTCGATGTTCAGCATCATCCGTCCCCTGACATATTCGATAACGTCCTCCAGCTTCGGAATCCGCGTCCCGCTGTACTGCTCCGAATACCAGCCACCGGCATCTACCTGCTGCAGCTCATCCCAGGAAAGCGATCGGATCGTCCGCCGCGTCCCGTCGATCCGCTCCAGAGTGCTGTCATGGAACAATACCAGCACACCATCCCGCGTCTCCTGCACATCCAGCTCTGCAAAATCCGCCATCTGATCGACCGCTGCCTCCATCGCAGGCATCGTGTTCTCCGGTGCGCTCGTCGATGCGCCCCGATGCGCTGTGAGCTGCACTTCCCTCAGCTGATCCGCCGCCAGCACATTGCCCCGGTAAAAAGCGTCGTACATTGCTCCGGCGCTCAATGCCGTCAGAAGTGCCAGCGCCGCCATCCGATTGCGGCGGCTCATCCACGGAAGACCCGCATGTTCGCCAGCTTCAAACTTCCAGCGCTCTTTGTTCTGACGTTTCCGGTCCAGCTGCACATATAACACCGTCAATGCGCCATAATTGACCGACATCAGCGCGATGCTCATGAGCGGCATCAAAACCATCTCGATCCGGTCGCGCGCCTCTAAAACCAGAATCAATTCCAGACGCCGGTCCGCAAACCAGACAGCAAACACCGCCACAATCACAACCGCAATCAGATAGAGCACCACCGTTACCGCCGTAACTGCCAGATTGCACAAAACAAGCGTCCCAACTACCTGTACCCGATTACCGCGCAGCAGCTCCCTGCTTCGCAGAAATCCGCCCCGAAACGACCGCTGCTCCAGCATACAGCCAAAACAGATAAAAATCGTCGGAAGTGAAATCACAACCGCGCCAACAATCACGCCAACCAGTAAAAGCCGCCCCCAGTTCTCCGCCAGAAGCGCTGGAAGGATAAATTTGACCGCCTTCACATGACATAACATCCGGTAAATCAAAAATGAATGAAGCACCAGGCCGTGAACCGCCAGCACCAGAAACAACCTCAGATTCCGCTTTCGGATCTCTGATACCGTCAGACGGATGCCCGCCGCAAACATCGAAAAAGCGCTCATTTTCCGCGAGAGTGCCGCCGCCTGATATGCCGCCAGAAGTCCCGCCGCCTCGATGGAAACTCCCACCAGTAGGATCGCTGCCATCAAAACCAGAATCGCGATCGTAACCGGCCGCAGCAGGTAGGAAACCAGATTGCTGACCGTCACATAACTGTAGCCAGACGCGCGCACCGACAGCCGGAACAGCGCCGCCACTGCCTGCAAAAGAAGCGGCAGCGTGAGCAAACGGAAAGCCAGCTCAAACAGCAGAATATTCCCCCCATTTACCTGAACAATCTGCTTTGTCTCACCCATCCGCCTGCGTATCTTCATTTTCTTCGTCTCTTACTCTCCGGCTTCTTTCCGGTTCCCGGACGCAGATTCCCCGCTCCGTTTCCCGTCTTTCGGCTCCTGCTCGTTCCCCGCGGGCACATCCTCCCGCTCTGCTTTCTTCATTTCCTCCGCCACTTTCGCAGCTTCCTTCTCCTTCGCCTGTTCCTCCGCAATCTTCGTGATCGCCTGATTCAGGGAAAACATCTTATTATCCAGCATATCCGCCATATCCGCGCAGGCTTTCAGTTCCTGCTCCAGATAATCCGGCGCATTTCCTTCAAATTTATAATAAATCTTGTGTTCCAGACTTGCCCAGAAATCCATCGCTATCGTCCGTATCTGGATCTCCACCTTCGTATCCACCGGACCATCGCTTAGATAAATCGGGATCGTCACAACCATATGGTAACTCTTGTAGCCGTTCGGCTTCGGATTCTTGATATAATCCTTCACCACCAGCACTGTCACATCCGACTGACGCGCGATCATCTCCGCGATCCGGTAAATATCCGGGCTGAACGAGCAGATAATACGGATGCCCGCAATATCGCTCAGATGCTCAATCATGTTCGGGATCGTCACCTCATGTCCACCGCGTTTAAGCTTCTTGACGATACTCTCCGGTGTTTTCAGGCGCGATTTGATGTGCTCAATCGGATTGTAATTATATAAATGAATAAACTCGTTATTTAGAATTTCAATTTTCGTGTTAATCGCTTTCAGGGCAGAATTGTACAGAAACATGACTGTCGTCCACTGGTCAAGCTGATTATACGTCTCAGGGATATTCAATTTTCCCTCTCCTTTACTGCTATTTAGTCAAATTTAAAGCCCTTTAACAGCTCAGCAAACCCGGTTGTCGCCTCGCCTGACTCATGATAATTAAATACTTCCTCTTCCGGCGCTTCGTCCGGCTCTACCTCTTTCATGCTAAGGCTTAGTTTGCCATTTGCGGTAGACAGGATTTTCACCGTCACTTTCTGTCCCACCTTTACGACTGCACCCGGATTCTCCACGCGCTTTTTACTCATCTGGGAAACGTGTACCAGTCCGCTTAAGCCATTTTCCAGCAGGACAAACGCGCCGTATGGCTTGATTGTCTCGACCGTTCCTTCCATGATCGCGCCGGTCTCACAACGCGCAATCCGGCTCTTCTTCTCCGCATCCTGTTTTTCTCTCGCCAACTCTCTGCCGGACAGGACGAGACGTTTCTTCTCCTCATCCGCCTCAATCACCAGCACCGGAATCTTCTTTCCATTCCAGCTGTCCAGATCCTCGACATACGCTGCATCCAGTCTCGACGCCGGTATAAAGCCGCGCACGCCTTCCACCATCGCAACCGCACCGCCGTTTACGACCTCGGAAATAGTAACCTCAAGCGGTGTGCGCTCATCGAGCAGCTGACGGAAATGTTCCCACGTCATCCTGTCATTCGCCTCCTTGCGGGATAAAACGACATTGCCCTCGCCGTCGTCGGTCTGAATTACCGTTGCCGTGAGCAGGTCGCCCGGCTGAATCTCTTCTTTCATATTAAAATCCGGATCATTGCTCAGATTCTCACGGTCAATCACGCCCTGAGCAAAATATTTCAAATCCACCAGCACCTGGTCGTCCGTCACTGCAACAACCGTGCCAGTCACAATATCGCCCTCATGCAGACGCTTGAAAGACGCCTCCAGCTCCTCGGCATAGTCCTCCATTGTCTCTACCAACTCTTTATTCTCATCCATCCTGGTATTTCTCCTTTCCGTTCCTTCTACACTCTTTTGGGTGGCAAAACTCTATTGACTATTTAACCATATTCCACCCGATATTTCCAGAGTGAATTTGTGAAAATTATCTTAAAATCGATTCGCTACCGCCCGATTCACAGCCTCTGGTTTGCAAACATCCCACCGGAAACAAAAAACATACCTTGCTGAAACCGCCCGAAGTTTCCTATGCCACAAAAGACCGCACATGCCTGCGCCTGTGCGGTCTACGTTTACACACACTTCACATCACAGTTTACACGTTATGTAAACTGCAATGCAAATTCATTCATCCAACACCCGTCTCCGCATCTTTCTCCAATCCATGGTTCTTCTGCCAGAATGTCACACCGCCAACCAACACAAGTCCCAGAAGATCCGTCCATGCGCCCGGATCCATCATGCACAGACCGCCCACGATCAAAACCAGCCGCTCTACAACGGATAGCCATCCAAACAGAAAACCGTTAAGCGCCGCCGCAATCCCGAAGATACCGAGCAGCGAGGTGATGCAGATCTGCACAACCTGCAGTGCATTCGTGTCGATGAATACCATCGCCGGGTTAAATGCCAGAATATACGGCACGATAAAAGCGGCAACCGCCAGCCGCGTCGCATTGAGCGCCGTTTTCATCGGAGGCGCTTTCGCGATCGCGGAACCCGCATAAGCTGCCAATGCCACCGGCGGTGTGATATCCGCCACGATTCCGAAATAGAAAACAAAGAAATGCGCGCAGACCAGATTGATCCCGATCTCCGGTGCAATCAGAATCGGCGCACAGGTCGCCGCCATAATACAGTAATTTGCCGTCGTCGGAACGCCCATGCCAAGCACGATACAGCATAACATCGTCAGGAACAGCGCGATCAGCGGTTTTCCCTGGGAAACTGCCACAATTGCCGTGATCAGCTTCGATGCCAGACCGGTCGATGTGATACATCCAGCCACCAGCCCCGCCATCGCACAGGCAACCGCCACCGTGATCGTGCCGCGTCCGCCTGCCTCCAGCGCATCCACAATCTTTTTCAGCGTGATCCGGTTATTCCGGTTCAGAGCACCGACCGCAATCGCGGCAAAGATCGCTACCGACGCAGAAAACTGCATCGTAAATGTATTTGTCGATACCAGCACCACCAGCACAATCAACGGTGCCAGCAGATAGATCTGTTTCATCAGCACCCGCATCTGCGGCAGTTCCTCCCGCGGAATTCCACGAAGTCCCAGTTTCTGTGCCTCCAGATGCACTGCGATATAAATACCCGCAAAATACAGCACTGCCGGAAGAATCGCTTTCAGCGCCACCGTCGCATACGGCACGCCCATATATTCTGCCATCAGGAATGCTGCCGCGCCCATGATTGGCGGCATGATCTGCCCGCCGGTCGAAGCAGCCGCCTCCACTGCTCCGGCAAATTCCGGGCGGTAACCACATTTTTTCATCATCGGGATCGTGACCGAACCCGTTGTGACAGTATTTCCAACCGAAGATCCCGATACCATCCCGCAGAGCGCCGAGGAGATAACCGCCACCTTCGCCGGACCGCCCGCCGAGGAACCGCAGAGACAGTTCGCCAGGTCGATAAAAAAATTCGAGATCCCCGTCCGTTCCAGAAACGCCCCGAAAATGATAAAGACCACAATATATTTTGCACAGACATTGATCGGCGTATTCATAACGCCGCTCGTCGTGTAAAATAAATCATAAATAACCTTTCCAAAACGCACCGTCGCAAATGTATATACAAGCAGTGCACCAACCACACAGAGAATCGGGATTCCCACACAACGCCTGCAAAGTTCCATCAGCGAGAGCACCGCCAGAATCGCCATCAGCACCATAACCGGATTCTTCGTGACCCGCGTCGCCAGCTTAATGATCGCATGCGCGTTCGCCGCAAAATAGAAAAATGGAACCGCCCCCACTGCCATCAGAACCCAGTCGTACCACGGCATATGGTTGATGCGTCCGTCTCCCTTCTGAATCGGATAATGCAGATACCCGAGAATCAGAATCATTCCCAGAAACATCGACAACCGGATTTCCGGCAAGGCGGTACTGAAAAGCGTCACATAAATGCTGTAAACGGAAAATAATACCGACAGCCACCGGATGATCGATGCTGGTTTCCCCTGCCAGACGCGCGTGTTGGACTCGCGGTCATATTTTTTCATGACTAACTCAACATCCGCAGCTGTCCCTGTGTCCGAATCGCCCTTTTTCAGGCTTTCACGTTCCAGGTATTTTAGATCTGGTGCCCTGTTTTTCTTTTCCTTCCATTCACCCATTCGTATAACCCCCTTTCATACTTCATTTCTGGGTTTCCCCCTTATTTCACCGGCACCTCCATCCCTTTCTCTGCGAAATAATCCGCTGCTCCCGGATGATACGGAACCGCTGTGACCGAAGTGGCAAATTCAAGGTTCAGCTCCGCTCCCTTCGCATGCGCCGCCTTGATGGAATCCATATTTTCAAAGACGCCATAGCAGAAGTTATAGATATCCTCTGCCGGAACGTCATCGCGCGCCACTACTACCGCACCGACAGCCACCGTCCTGATATCCTCATCCGTTCCATACGCGGACGCTGGGATCGTGTTTTTGCTGTAATATGGCGATTCTTTAATCAGCTGATCCATATGCTCATCGTCCAGGCTGACGAGATACACATCCTTCGTCGCTGCCAGGGAGGTGATTGCGGTCGTCGGTGCACCCGCTACGACAAATGCCGCATCAATCTTGCCATCCTGCAACGCCTCTGCGCTGTCCCCAAAGGATTGATACGTCGGATTTATATCTTTTTCGATATCCAATCCATATGCTCCCAGCACATCCACCGCATTATAATAGACGCCTGACCCCGCCGCGCCGACCGAAACATTTTTGCCTTCCAGATCGGCTACCGACTGAATCGACGGATCCAGCGTAACAATCTGCACCTGCTCCATATAGAGCGCCGCCACGGTCGAGAAATCAGCAACTTTTCCATATTCTTCAAAGAGATTCGTACCATTGTAGGCATATGCCATGACATCCGACTGCACAAATCCCAAATCCGCGTCATGTGCATCCAGCGCCTCGATATTTGCCTGTGAACCGCCCGATGTGATCGCCGTCACCGAAGTGCTGGTCGATTCCCCTATCTTTCCTGCAAGCACGCCGCCAAATCCATAATATGTACCCTGATCGCCTCCCGTCGTGAAAATGAGGCTGGTTCCGCCATCCTTTCCGCCCTTTTTCGTGTCTGTCACCTGCGCAGCGCCAGCCCCACTCTGACTTTCTTCCTGTCCGCCTGCTGTGTTACCGGCAGTATTCCTCCCGGCTTCATTTTTACCTCCCGCAGATGTCTCTGCCGATACTCCTGTCGTTCCGGTACTGCCGCATCCCGTCAGCGCCAGCCCTGCCGCCATCGCCATGGAAATTGCTACTGCCATGTGTCCCTGCATTCTCATTTTTTTCGTCTTTTTTGTTCTTCTCATTCTCTCATTCTCCTCCCTGCTTGAACATTTACGTCTTAGATAGACTGTCAAAAATTACCATTACTATTTTATGTGTGGGAGGGAAGAATTATTCCTTGGCACGTTAGTGCCTTTTTGCGTAATAGGGAATTCCAAGGAATTTCCTATTACGCAAAAAAGACCGCTGATCCGGACTTCCTGTCACCAGGTTGTCCGAATCAGCAGTTCTTTTATGTAACTGCGTTATGCAATTATATTACTTATACATTCACTCCATATGGTATGGGGAACTACTGACTACCAGCAGATACCCTGAGCCATCATAGCGTCAGCAACTTTCTGGAAACCAACGATGTTAGCACCAGCTACCAGGTTGTAGCCTAAGCCGTATTTCTCAGCTGCTGCTGCGGAACCATCATGGATACCAGTCATAATCTGATGAAGTTTGGAATCAACTTCCTCTGCTGTCCAGCTGTATCTCTCGCTGTTCTGGCTCATCTCAAGACCAGATACAAGAACGCCACCTGCGTTAACAGCCTTGGACGGAGCTACTACCATGTTCTTCTGATCCATTAAGAATCTCAGAGCTTCGTTGGTAGTTGGCATGTTAGCTACCTCGATGTAGTACTTGATGCCGTTAGCAGCGATCTTCTTAGCCTCTTCCATACGAACATCGTTCTGAGTAGCAGCCGGCATAATGATGTCAGCCTTAACGCCGAACGGTTTCTCACCTGGGAAGAACTGTACGCCGAACTTGTCTGCGTAATCCTGAACTTTGTTACGTCCAGAAGCTCTCATCTCCAGCATGTAGTTGATCTTCTCTTCAGTTACAACACCATCTGGATCGTAGATGTATCCATCCGGACCAGACAGGGTAACAGCCTTAGCACCCAGCTCAGCCAGTTTCTTGCAGATACCCCAAGCAACGTTACCGAAACCAGATACAACAACGCTCTTGCCTTCGATTGTATCGTTCTCATGTTTCATAACAGCTTCTACATAGTAAACAGCGCCGTAACCAGTTGCTTCCGGACGAACCAGAGAACCACCGAAGGACATTCCCTTACCTGTGATAGTACCGTTCTCGAATGCACCGCGAAGTTTTCTGTACTGACCATACAGATAACCAATCTCACGTCCGCCTACACCAAGGTCACCAGCCGGGATATCTACGTCCGGTCCGATGTGACGATATAACTCAGTCATGAAGGACTGGCAGAATCTCATGATCTCGTTGTCGCTTCTGCCGTTCGGATCGAAGTCAGAACCACCTTTAGCGCCGCCCATCGGCAGAGTTGTTAAGCTGTTTTTGAATGTCTGCTCGAAGCCTAAGAACTTCATGATAGACAGGTTTACAGAAGGAGCGAAACGTAAGCCTCCTTTGTACGGTCCAATAGCGCCGTTGAACTGTACACGATAGCCACGGTTTACATGAACAGCACCGTTGTCATCAACCCACGGAACACGGAACTCGATTGTTCTCTCCGGCTCAACCATTCTCTCAAGAAGAGCTACCTTCTCGTACTCCGGATGTGCATCTACAACCGGACCCAGAGTAGATAATACTTCCTCTGCAGTCTGAAGGAATTCCGGCTCATGTGCGTTTTTCTCTTTGAGTTCTGCAAGAACTCTGTCAACATACTTGCTCATTAGATAATACCTCCTGATATGTATATAAGTTTGAATAGCTCACTCAACTATGGTTACCACTAATACTCGATGATATATTCATCTATCTTGTACAATTTTCCCTCTGGTTCCAAATCGTTTTTGTGAACTTTTCTGTTTCTGTAATGTATTATATATCATCTCTTCGGCAAAATCAAATAAAAATAGTCTTATAGATGTTATTATCATTTGCTTATGGAGTTATATTGTTCTTGATTATAACTCGGGGATGGACAACGAATGTGTCCTGGCACATTCGGGCGTCTCGCGCGGCCGCTTGCGACAACCTGCATCTTCGCGCGAGTACGTATCATTGGCACATTCGTTCCTTTTTGTGTGATAGAAAATTCCAAGAAATTTCCTATTACGCAAAAAAAGAGGCCTGCCCAAAAGCAGACCTCTTGAAATTCGCATCTATTAGCCCAGGAAGCTGATGAATCCTGTCAGGATAGTTGCGTTTACAAAGTCGATGAATAAGGAACCTACCAGCGGAACTACCATGAATGCAGTCGGAGCCGGACCATATACGCCGGTGATTGCCTGCATGTTTGCCATAGCGTTCGGGGTAGCACCCATACCGAATCCACAGAAACCACTGGTCATAACAGCAGCATCGTAGGATTTGCCAAGTACGTTGAATACAACGAAGTTTGCATAGAAGAACATAAGTACTGTCTGTGCAAGAAGCATAACTACCATCGGTACAGCCAGCTCAGCTAACTGCCACAGCTTCATATCGATCATAGCCAGACCCAGGAATACGGAAAGGGAAGCACCGCCCAGTGTACTGATCTCTTCCATCGGGATCTCTTTGTTCTGAACATCCATGATGTTACGGATGATAGCACCAACTAACATTGCGCCGATGTAGAACGGGAATGTCATAAACTTGCCAAGGAACATGGATACGATAGTACCAGCACCGATAGCAACGATTAAGTACAGAAGACCGTCAAGGATTCTAGCGGAATCGATTGCACCAGTCTCATCTGTCTCTACAGTCTCAGTCTTAGTAGCTGCCTCAGCAACTGCGGACAGTTTGTACTTACGGATCTTAGCAGTTGCGATAGGACCACCGATTACGCAGCCTGCAACCAGACCATAAGTAGCGGAAGCGATAGCTACAACGCTCGCATTTGCTACGCCTAATTCCTCAAGTAACGGTCCGAAGGAACCAGCAGTACCGTGACCACCTACCATCGGGATGGAACCGGTTGCCAGACCCAGACGAGGATCCAGACCAAATACGCTTGCCAGACCAGCCCCCAGAACGTTCTGAAGAATTACCATAACAGCTGACAGAGCCAGGAATACAACTGTCTGAACGCCGCCCTTCTTCAGCATACGGAAGGATGCTGTGAAACCTACGCTACAGAAGAAAGCTACCATGAATACGTTTTTAAGTGTCATGTCGCAGGAAATTTCCAGAATGCCCATGCCTCTTACGATGGTATGAACAATTGCATAAAGGAAACCACCAACTACAGGTGCCGGAATACAATACCGACGAAGAATAGAAATTTTAGCTACCAGAACACGTCCCAGTAACAGTACAAGTGCCGCAACTGCGGTTGCCTGATACATATCAAGCTCGATTGTCTTCATACAACTACCTCCAACCTATTTTTTTTTCTTGCTCGCAGGTGTATAATACTGTAGCCCCGACAAAAAACTACAAGATCCATCATAAAAACATAAAATTTTTATAACATTTTTTTAACTTATGATAAATAAATTGGAAAGTTTTGTAAATCTACCCGTTATACCTCACGATCTACCGCCAGCATCAGGCTGTCGATGAACTTTTTGATGCTGACTTTGCCGCCGTAACGGCGTTTACCGCGGATGTGATCCATCTCTGCCCGGATTTCCTCGAATGGGAACAGGGTGCTGGAGTATGCAGTAAAGGTTTCATTCATGAAATCCTCAATACCCAAATGTGCCAGGTTCGACATGCCGACCGCGATCGCACGGCGGACACGCTGCTCCATGTTCTTCGGCGCATCGCTCAAAAGCTCGCAGAGCTGACCGATGCTGACCTGGGAGATCGGGCGTCCGTTGTTGTGCAGATACTCGCAGATCCGAAGGATATCGTCGCCGCCCTTCTCGCCGGACATGCCGAGACGGTTTAAAATGTAAAGCACCTTTCTGCCGTAACCGTCATCTTTTTTCTTCTCCTTCGGCATATCCGCGATCTCTGCCATGAACATTTTCTTAATATTCGTCAGTGTTTTCTCATTCTTGATCTGCTCATCCACATTACGGATGACCGATTTTACCTCAATGATATTGATTGGCTTGCTGATGAAGAACTCAATGCCCGCATCGTATGCCTTGCCGATCAATTCTTTTGCCGCCACCTGGGAAATCATGATGCATTTTGCCTTGCAGCCTCTTTCCCGCAGTTCGCGCATGACCTGAACACCGTCCTTTTCCGGCATCAGGAAATCAATCAGAACCATATCCGGATTCTTTGCCAGGATATCATCCACATCCGCCGGCTGTCCCTCTGAAGTACCGCAGACAATTCCCAGATCATTATCTTCAATAATATCCTGCAGGACGCTGATCACTGACATATCATCTTCAACAATATAAATCTCCATTTACTCTATTTCCTCCAATTTCGCTATCGGTATCTCAATATGGAATTTCGTTCCTCTTCCCTCTTCCGAATCCACTGAAATACTACCTTCAAACTGCTCCTCTACCGCGTTTTTCACACCGCAGAGCCCGACGCCTCTATATATATTGCCGGTTTTTTCATCAAACTTCGTTGAATATCCCATATTGAAAATCCGTGGGAGATGTTTTTCTGAAATTCCCGGTCCGTCGTCCGCTACTTCAAACACATAATTACCATCTTTTTTGTACTCCCGAATCCAGATCATCCCACTTTTTTTCGTCGATTCGATCGCTTCCACCGCATTTCCTACCAAATTTTTGAGAATCGTCATAAGCTGGTAGTGTTCCTGCGTCATAAAATTGTCCCGGCAGTCAAACATCAGACGGATATCCAGCTTTTTCTCCGCCATGGTCCGGTAGGTGGATGATTCCAGAATCCGAAGAAGATCCTGCAGGCTCATCGTTTCCTCGTTCGACTCTTCCTCGATCGCCTCCTCAATGCCCTGAATGATGCGGATGTAATCTTTCTTGATCTCATGGACATCCCGCGCTATCTCAAGTCCCATCTGCTGCATTTCCCGTGGAAGATCCTTTTCCAGAATCTGCTCATAGAGCTTGTATGCATTGCTCATGACGCGCTCGATCTCCTCGGTGTTCTTATGCATCAGGTAAATCTCAGTCTTGAGTCCCGTTGTCATAAGAAATAACCGCTGATAACGGCTCTCATGATCCGCTTTCGTAAGAAGAAGCCGGTACTGCTGTTCTCCGATCAGTGCCAGTGCCACAAAAAGTGTGCGGACTGCAGCGATCATAAAAAGCTTTTGAATTATATCCGGTCCCGGCATCGCATTGTTTTTAAGAAGCGCCGCCAGGAAGTTTTCGAATATATTCGAGCATAAGTCACAGAAAAATGCCGCCGCAATCACATTTTCCAGATTCGCGATATGTTTATTCCGGATCTGCAGCTTGAACATCATGCCGTACACGATATAAAAGAATGCTCCGGGCATCGCAAGCTGTACCAGCATCTCGGATGGCATTCCCTGCAGATAATATATCACAATTCGGAACAAAAAAACAATGATCGACGTCACCGTACAGATCGTCATCGTGTGAATCTGGCTTCCGACTGTCATAATCAGCACCGGAAGCAGGATAACCGACGCTGACACACGGAAATTGTTGACAAATACGTTCCAATACAGCTGCGAAGTTATCGCTATGATAAAGCCTATCGCTAATGTTCGTCTCCAGGATTTCATTTCTGCCTTTCTCCCTCTTTAAACGGTTCGATTTCACATGGTCTTTAGCCTGAGTAAAACAGTTTTTACATATTCATATAGTATACTTAGTTTCATGAAATCTGTAAAGAATTTTATAACAGATGTGAAACTCTTGTTACTGTTCACACACGTGTGCCCAGCAACGGGATTTTGCCGATGCTACGCATTCCAAATCGGCAAAATCTGCTGCCGGAACTGTATCGTACGGAATTTTCAGTTCAAAAAATTCCTACCTGTGAACAGTTACAAACTCTCCCAGTGACGCTGCCCTGCTTATAACCCCTCTTTACCTATATAATAGCGTCTCCCGGATTCTCTCCGCAAACGCATTCATCCGATCCTCAATCCCCGGCAGCTGCATCGCTGCCCCGGCATTGTTTGCCGTCTCCATCATCGCAAACTGCCCCGGCAGATAGAAGGTTTTGTTCATATTTAACGCCGCGATAAGCTGTTCCGCCACGATATCGCTTCCGGAATAGCCCGACACAACCACCGCAAACAGCGCTTTGTCATAAAACCGCGTCGTCCGGAACAGCGAAGTCAGGCGGTTGATGAACGCAGTCAGGTTTGCCGACAGCGCATCGTTGTAGTTTGGACAGAGCATCACGATCGCATCCGCCTCGCGGACTGCCGGATAGACGTCCTCGACCATCACTCCACCGTAGAAGCAGCTTCCCTGCTCGCCAAAATGCAGGCACATCTTGTACGGGCATCCGGCGCAGTCGGAAAGCGTACCGTTTCGAAGCCCTATCTCCCGGATCTCCATCTCCGGGAGCTGTTCTTTCACCCGGTTCCAGATCGCGTAGGTGTTGGAGGTCTTGTGGCTTGACGCGTGCAATACCAATACTTTCGGACATTTTTTCCTGACGCAATCCGTTCCCAGTACTTCTTTGACCAGCCCCGCCGCGCTCTCGCGGTATGCCCCCATCAGATCGGTTCCAAGATTATTGGAAACGATCGTGTAATTGGAAAGTGTCCGCGTGCCTTCGACGAGCGGACGCCCCACGAACGCGCAGCCCGCGCAGTTAGCGGCAAACACCAGATCCTTCGCCGCCGATTTGGAATAGAGGTCATTTTCACTGTCCACCAAAAGCCCGCCGACAAAACCGTTCAGAAAATCCGGATGTTCCCGCAGAAAGCGAATCAGGCGGTAAAGCTCCAGGTTGATACCAGATGTGCCAAGCGGCACGGCAAACAGGATACGTCCCTGGACTGGATTTTTTCGATTCTGTGTCTTTTTCAGGCGCCTCCATCGGTTTACATAATCTTCAAACGTGCTGATTTCCGTCGCTGTCTCATAGACGTAGCCGTCCAGCGCATAGGATAACACCTCCGAAAGGCGCGCATCCGCACCTTTTTCCTCCTCGCGCAGATGGACGAGGAGGAGTGGCATTTCTTCTATATAAATATCTCCTTCTGAATTTGAATGAATCACTTGTTTTCGCTTCCTTCCTGCGATAAGACTCATTGATCAGACAATCCTTTTCAGATTTTCCTCCGCCGTCACAATCCGCTCATACAGCGCATCCGGCAATGGCAGAATTTCTGTTTCCAGACCATATTCGGTATAACGGTTTTTCACGCCCATGAAGATACCGCCCATGAAGACGGAACCGCAGTGCCATTCGCCGCGCATCATCAGAATCAGGGAGATTGCGCCGGAGGAATATGCCGGTGCGATAAACGGCTTGAAACCGATCGCGCGCATATGCAGGTTTGCCGTTACCGTCAGCTGGGTCAGTTCTTTTGAAAGCTCGTCGTTGTAATTCTCAATGGAATCTGCGATGACGAGATCCTGTCCATGCGGTCCGAAGGAACGCCCCTCAGTCAAAAACTGTGAAAACCGCCCGTCGCGCTTCGCATAATAAGCCGCACGCGCATTCATAACGCCCAGTCCGAAGCCCTGTACCTGTTCCGGGCGGAGTCCCTTTAAATCAAGGATGCCGTTTTCGTCCTTGTTGCTCTCCAGCCATGCCGTCTTTGCCAGCGGGTCAACCGGATCGGAGACAACGGCAAATAAGCCCTTGA
The DNA here is from genome assembly GCF_003481165.1 of Clostridium sp. TF06-15AC. Classification (NCBI taxonomy): domain Bacteria; kingdom Bacillati; phylum Bacillota; class Clostridia; order Eubacteriales; family Clostridiaceae; genus Clostridium; species Clostridium sp. TF06-15AC. The sequence goes on along the minus strand of NZ_QUKS01000011.1, from coordinate 34,128 downwards.
AATGCTCGGCTCTCGCCTGTCTTGCATACTGCGCAACGATCTTGGAGTTATTTTCAAACTGGTACATCCGCACATCCTTGACACCGGAACCAACCGGCGGGATTCCCTTGGAAGCAACAAATACAAACACATCGCACTTAAAGAGGTCTTCCGGTTTTACCACATCGACCTCCGGCAGCGCGTCATATGCCCACGGGTACGCGATCTGGTTTTCCTCAAATTCCCAGCGTGCGGTCACTTTATCGGAAATATCACAGATGCCGATCGAACTGATGCAGTCGCCGCCCAGAAGATGAAGCCCGGTCAACAGCGTACTTCCGACGTCGCCGATCGCCAGCACATGGACTCTTTTCTTCGTTTTCTGCGGTTTTTCTGCCAAAATAGCCTCAAAATCCGGATGCAGGCGGTTGACTGCGCGCATCACGCCCTGAATGATCGCAGCTTTGACTGCCTCGTCAAGCTCACAATTTTTCTTTGCCGCCTGCGCTTCCAGCTTCCGGCTGCTCAGCCAGGAAACATTCTCTGCCTCCTGGAATAAAAGCAGCGGCGAGTTTACCTTAAAAGACTCTCTTCCGGTTCCCGGCTCGCGCTCGAATAAGAATGTGAGCGGCGTGCCCGGGTGCGGCATTTCTGCCTTTTCGTATGATAAATTTCCATTGAAGGAACAGCAGATTTTATCTCCAATTTTATAATAGTACATATTGCATACCCCCTGCTCTTTTTTTGATATCTTATGTGATATGGTTGGGGTCAAAAGACATTTTGACCCCTCTGATACCAGATTGCTCCGCACTATATGCTCCCGCAATCTTCAAAAACATTCGTAATTCGCTCATTTTTCTTTGAAAAATGGCTACTTACTCATGTTTTTGGCGGGGCCCAAGGTCAAAAATTCTCCTGCAAGCAAGCTTGCGTCGAACTTCTGACCTTTTGACCCTGGTATCATGATATTATTTTGCGTTATTTGACATAATTTCTCACTTCCGCGTCCGATACAGCATCTCCAAATCATTTTCCAGATACACCGACGCTGCCAGATTCGGATCGTAGCTGACACACTCGCCTTTATCCGGGCAAAGCGGCAGGATGACCGCTTCAGACAGGCGGCTTAACGTCAGGTTTCTCGCAAACAGCGCCCGGTACTCGGATTCGAGCACCAGAAGGATGTTGCGCGCGTTGCGGATGCAGCACGCGGAGAACTCAAACGCGGCTTCCGGCGTACTTCCCTGTACCGGCGGTGCGGCATACGGCAGGATCATATTGATCGACGGCGTCAGTCCCGCCACCTTCACGGTATCGCGGCGCACCGTATCGCCTCCGATGAACGGGTACAGTGTGGACTCAACAAACCAGTTCCGCAGATTCGGAATGTAATAAATACTGTCTACCGGCACGCCCTTCGTCGCCATCGTGTCACGCCCGTAGCCTGAAATCATACCTAACACCAATTTTTTGATTTCCACGCCCTCTTCGCGCAGCATCGGTTCCAATGCCTCGAAACGTCCGCCGTGATGCAGCAGATCATCAACCAGAATCACCGGGCGGTCAAAGGACTTGATAGCCTTGATCTGGCTTCGCAGCGGCGAATAGTACGGGAACGCTTCGATCGACTTCTCTTTCAGCTCCGGATCGTACACTTTATCTGTATGCAGCGTCTTCGTCACCGTATTCGGAATAACTTTTCCACGCAGGATCTTGCCGAACGGCACGCACATCGCCCCGCCGAGGTGTCTCGGCGTCACTGGGTCACGCGGCACACCATTTAACGCCGTGATCCGTTCCACCAGACGATGGTAAATCACGCTCGCAGACATCGAAAGAACCAGCTGTCCCGGATAGAAGCGCGTCATCGCCATCTGCAATTCCCGATGCGCCTTGTAGATCGCATCCAGAACGCGCGGATTGCTGGAAAATGGTTCTTTTAACGTCGTTTCCAGATTCTGCACTAATACAAGCGGCGCATGCATATCGACCAGATAGAGTGGCGCGTCTTCCGGGGATTCCGGCGCCTTCACAAAGCCCTGGCGGACCACCGCCGACAGCACGCGCTCCGGGCAATAGCCGTCTGCCGGGAAGAAAAGTGCATAGCCGCATTTATATTCAAAGGACCGTGCGATCGCCTCGGTTAAAAGCAGCTGTTCCGCGTCGTTGATCATCGGGTCGCGCTCGACATAGATACCCGAAATCAGAAGAATCTCACCGTAGGTATGGCGGCGCACCTGATCTGCCAGACTGACCTGTCCCAGAACGGCAAACAGCTCATCCGGCGCCAGATAACGAAGCCGCGCCACGCCGACGAGCCGGTTTTCCTGCACGGTATTCCTAAGAAGCAGCAGCCGGTCGCCCGACTCCTTCATCGAATTCAACAGGTTCTCGCGATCTTCTTCGTCCTGCAGAACAAAATTCGAAATTTCCGCCAGAAGCATTTCATCCGGCGTCTCCACCTCCTCATAGGAGATCGCACGCGCGCGGATATATGGTTTATATTCAGGCTCGCGCAGATACAGACCATTGTAATAGATGTATTCCTGCACAGACGGGTCGATCAGGTTCGAAATATCGCGGTTCAGATCGACATTTTCACGGATTCTCGTCGAACTGATGTCCTCCAGATGCTCCGGAAGCTCCAGCTCCACAACCTTGCCGCTGATCTGATCCATCATCTGACGATTGTATTTATTGTCCGCCTTGACATCACCCACGCGTCGGAACGCGATATGGTTCATCGAATGAATCGAATTTTTAACCGGTTTCTTCTTATAAGAAGAGGCATTGGCAATGACATCGCTGCCGACCACGATATACAGCTCTTTTCCGAAAAATACCTCTCTCAGGCGTTTCAGATCCGCCGGATTGGCAATATTGACCGGAATCTCATCCGGGAACAGGTTCACATGGAACTCATCCGCCACCGACATACTCACAATCTGACGGCGGATCAGATGCGGCTGCGCCTTTTTCGACCAGGAAAATTCATCGACCGCCAGAAATACCTCATAGCCGAGGTCGCGAATCTCGCGGACAATCTCCTTGTGTGACAGCGTAAACGGGTCAAATGTGCCTGGGAAGAATGCCACCTGGTTCCGCTCTTTGATCTCTAAATTGCCCTCGGTCATATGGTACTGCGTGATGAACCGGTAAATATTGGAAAGGGACGCCGCACGATAAAATGCCGTCAGCTCATTTCCCTTATTTTCATTGAATAAGAACAGCATCTTGCGGAAGGACAGAGCAAACAACTCTTTTTTCTCCCGGCACTCCATCCAGGATGAGCCGAAGACGGTCTGCCCCAGCACCAGCATCGCCTCCTGGCGCACCGACTCGCGGTAATTGGCCAGACCGCTGAGCAGGATGCCAAGCAGGCGTCCGCGCCGTTCCTCGCATACCTCCTTTTCCTCCGCAAAGCGCTCTGGGTAGCACGAATACCGTTCCAGCAGCACGCCGACCGTATCAAGCGCAACCGAGACTATCTGGTCGTTTGCATTTGCCATCATGCCATGCAGGTAGGAAACGATCTCCTCCAGCTGTTCCGGCGGCAGCCACAGCGCCGCCTGCCCCAGATACTGCGGAATATATTTGGAAAATTCGTACTCACCGACTTCCAGCCCCTTCATCAGCTCAACCACGATCTCATTTCTCTGATCCGGTGTCAGAAGCCCGATGATGCGAAGCAGGGCGGTTCCGGCATCATGGCGCACGATCACGTGCTCGCTGACCTTTACAAGGTTGGAGAGATGCGCTGCGATATGCAGCATATGTTCCTGTTTGCCATGGGCGATCTGATCGACGAGCAGCTTGATATTGGCCGACTTGATGACCCACGGTGTCGCTGTTTTGAGGTTATCCAGGAAAATATCGGAAACAACGTCACGGTCGTACAAAAGTTCCTGTTCTCTCGCCGTGTCCTCTCCGAGATTATTTAACACGCGGTATTTGAGAAAGGTCATCGTGATATTGTCCTCAACCTGCGCCGCCCTCACGCACACGCCGATCTCGGCACAGCACGGATGATCCGGCTGGTACGCCGTCAGAAGCTTGAAGGCGCGCCATGATGCGATCCGCACATCCGGTTCCCCGCTCTGCGACTCAATCAGGGCAAATTTTGCGATTTTCCCCAGTTCCTCTTCACTCAGCTTATCAAACGGCATGAAATGCACCGTATCCAGCAAAGAAAATGCCTCGCCCGGATCCAGCTCATCCGCCCGGTCATACCAAACCAGAAATGCCTCCAGAAATTCCCGCAGATCGCCCGGCGTCGCATGATCAACCACCGATGCCAGCACATTTTTCAGGTGATAACGGATGCGCCGTTTCTGCTGCAGCATCAGCTTGTGATCCGGCCGGATGATCATTTCCAGATATTGCTTCCAGATCTCCATCACCCGCTCCTCGGCAATATCCGGCATACCCGCCGGGCGCTCCTTGCGGTAACCGGCGTTGAACTGCGCGATCACGTGTCCGAGCAGCCTCGCCGCCTGCGCGCGGATGTCGCCCTCGCGGTGCATCAAAAGCTCATATAAAAAGCCCAGCGTCTGCTCTTTCTGCTTGTCGTTTGTATATGTAAAATATTCACGGAAAATGTTTAAATACGCGCGGACACTCTTCCAATCCTTCTCGCTGCGCGCCGCCTCGAGGAGATTGCCAAACTGGCGTTCCGCCCCCATCTGATGCATGACACGGATATTATGCTCAATACCCATGAAAACGAGGGACTGCACCGTCTGCTCTGCATTCCGAAGGGAAATATCCGGCAGCACCTCTGGCTTTTTCGGGTGTCCATTCAAATCCACATCCACACCGAGAGACCGCATATAATCCTCAAAATCATGCAGTTTGGAATAAACAAAGCGGTAACGGTTTAATTTGACCTCATCCACGTTGTCGAGTTTCGAGAGGATGACGTTGAACGCCTCATCCAGATTAGAAATGTAGGTAATCTCGCGCCCGTCATCGCCGCGGCTCTGTTTTACACGGAAATCGGCATAGATCAGCACCAGGGATTCAACCGACAGGTTTTCCGGTTCCAGATCCCAGGTCGAATGGTTCGCCGCGATATGACCGATGTATTCCATTGAATGGTTGTTGAACCACTGGTTTGTATAATAGTAATGAAGATACGGAACCCGCTCATTTGGCTTGCAGCCGAATTTGCCGAGATCATGACCTGCAGCCGCGCCCGAGGTCAGCGTCAGATCGATCGGAACACCCGCCTCGTAAAGCCCGCGTGCCACCGTCATCGCGACATAATGCACGCCCGCGATGTGCTCCAGCGTCCGAAACGGCGTCACCTCCGCATTGAGGCGCATCATCTCATAGATGTATTCCTGTGCGAAAAACTTCTTGAAACGGCTGTATTCTGCCGAGCACTCAAAGCTTGAAGCTTCCTCATCATCCAAAAATGCAAAGTCCTCCATCGGTTTGTACGGAAGCACCGCCCGCTCGCGGTCAAACACGAACTGAAGCACTGCCAGATAGAACTCCGCACCGGCGGAAAAAGCGGCATTTTTCTTCTTAAACTCCGCATCCGGGTAGAGAATATGGCACACATACTGGTAGGTAAACTTCATCCAGCCCTCTTCCGGCTCATGCCCTAAAAGGCTTAACGGTTCCTCACAGATCTCGTAGACCGCCCGGCAGGAAATCCGCTTTTTGATCGGGAAAATATGGGCAAACTGCTCCTCCCAGTGATCCTTGTTCATGAGCATCATGACATTTTTCCGGCTCAGCCCCGACCGGTCTAAAAAGTCTTTTTCGCAAAGGCGCTCGGTCAGTTCCGCAGCCGCCTGACGTACCTCTTTTTTACTCATCCACATCCCTCGCATTCTCTGGATCTCTCAGACGGTTCTTTGCTGTGCAAAAACCATCTGAGTCATTGCAAATATTCTTTTCATATCAAATTTTATAATACTTGAATTATACCACCAGGTGGGGAAGTGCGCTATACAAAATAACGGATAATTCATCGCCATACGGCACAGTAAAACCACAAAAGACGCCTGCAAAAATGCAGATAGCTCATCTACCTTCCATTTCTGCAAACGTCTTTGTTTTTACAAGTCAATCGTTTTATGGCTGCTCTTTCCGAATCTCCGGAATCTCAACTCCCAGCTGTTTCGCCATCGCATCCGCGATCACCTGATGATCGTCCCAGTGTTCCATGCCGGATACCATCACATAGGCAAAAGGACGGCTTCCATCTCTCATGAAAACCGGAATGCAGCCGCCGCACACGAAGAAGTTCTCCTCGCGCACTTTCCAGGATGCTTCCAGTTCTCCGGCTCTCGATGCCGTCAGCGCCCGCAGCGAGCTCATCCCCGTGAGCCGCGATGCTGCCAGCTTGTTGGTCATCCACCAGTCTGCTTCCAGCGTCGCGCCCTCCATCTTGTAGGCAAAGACGGTCGTCTCGTCCTCCACGATGCGGACAGCGACCGAACCGTGATATTTTTTCTCCGTGACCTCTGCAATCAAAAGCCCCAGCTCAAGCGCCTGTTTCCGGGTAAATGTGTCGTAGCAAAGTACGGATTCCTGCTGTTTCAGAATCTCATTCCACTGTTCTTCGGTGTAGAAATTCTTCATGTGTTCCCCCTCCTGTGTCGGTTTGTTTTCCCCTTGTGAATCAGATTATGATCCCCCAGGTTTCATTATATCATACGTATTCTCACCCGTCCACTCACGAACCCGCGCTATCGCGCTCTACCGCCCTGCTTCGCATGGCTGTTCGTTCGTTAATGGCGCAAGAAAAGAATATGTCTGCTTCGCAGCCGCATTCTTTTCTCCTGCGCTCATTATATTTTTTCATGAATACAGCTGTAAACACATTGGAATTTCATTTTGACTCGGCTTCATAAGGTATTTAGATAGAAGCCGCAATCAATCAAACTTCGACCTAAATGTTCTTTTTACTGTCTGTCTTTCCCATCCCACACACCATTTTCATCTACATAGTAGCCGTCCGGTGTCAGACGTCCGACATACAGGATGCCTTTTCTTTCGTCTGAGGTCGGGTGGAAATAGTGCCATTTGCCGTCAATCAGGACCCAGCCGGTCTGCATGCCGTGTTCCGGATCGAGGTAGAACCAGCCGCCATAGTCTTCGTCGCGCATCCAGCCGGTCTTGATATAGCCGCTTTCATCGAACGCCCACCAGTTGCCGTTTACCTGCTCCCATGCATATGCAATGCCATTTGTACCGCGTTTTTCTGCCTTCGGGTAGCTGCTGTCTGCGAAGCGGAGCCACCAGCCGTGTTCATCCTGCATCCAGTGACTCTTTCCGTCATTGGCAGTGCTGTTGGCAGTTCCTGTGAGAATACCTGTGATGCTGTTGGTTCTTCCCCTCACCGGATCCTGCCTGGTCGCTCCGCTGCCGGAAGACTTGTCACGTCCGGAGGAAGAGCTCTGGCTGCCTGATTGGTCTGGCTTGTCGGAGTTATCTGGCTTGTCGGAGTCTTCTGGCTTATCCTCTGCCGGTGGAGCTGCCTTACTGATTTCAAATGTAAGGGATGCCGGAGCCGGTGTGTTGTATCTGGATTCCCACGTATCAAATTCACCAAAATCAAACTCGGCTTTGATTGTGTGGGTGCCTACAAATGATTCTCCCGGCTTCGTCCACTTGAGTACAGCGGTTCCATCTTCCTCTACCGAAACTATATCTGCATCCGGATTTTCATTATCATAGAAATGAACATAACCCTGCAGCTTGTCCTGGTAAACGCCCTGCACTCTGGCAATGATGTCGAAATCTTCTTTCTCTGTTCCGAGAATTCCTTCCAAAAGCTGCACTCCGGTCGTCCGGTTCACAGCCGTTAAGGTAAGAGTGGGGGTTCCTTTTTCAATGGTTATGGTTCCCTCTGCCGGTGTGCTTGTACCGAGATAATTCGTTCCCCCTGCCATGGTGATGCTTACCTTTGCAGAACCGGTTCCTTTGATGGTCACCTGTCCCTGTGCGTCCACGGTGAGAACCTTTTCATCAGAGCTTGTATAGTTCAGAACTCCATCTCCCACTATCTTCACACCTGTCAGCGGAAAGCTGTCGTCTCCATAGGTTTTTTCTCCGATCCATGCTTTCTGGTCGATTGAAACCGAACCCTGTATCGGACGGATCGTTCCGGTCTGAGCTGGATATATGATACGGTAATTCTGCAGATTCACTGCACTCTCGCCTGTCTCAACCTTTGCCTCTGAGGAATCAACGGTTACCGTCTTATCGGTTCCGGCATTGGCATCTGCAAAGCTTCCTTTCAGGTCGCGGATGTTATAGCTATGACCCGTGCTCTGACCCGGAATTTCTATCTCCACCGTCGCCTCTAATGCGATACCGGTACTTCCGTCATAGTTTTTTACAATAGGTGTCTTAAGAACTGCCTTCAACTCTTTCGGAGATATCTCCGGAGTCACACTCTGGGTCAAAGGTTCTCCATACTGCCCTTCCGATGCTTTATCAGGTATAAATTCGACCTGATATGCAGTGCTTCCCTTTACCTCCGGATAAATGGAGGAAGCAGACATTCCGCCCTGCCTTTCAATGAAGTGCCAATTTCCAGAAACCTCCGTTCTACCATAATTAACAACCTTAAATTTCTCTGCCAGCCGTACTTGAATCTGAGCAAGCGTCTGTCCATAGGTTCCCTTCGCTTCAAAGGATACAGCGCCAGCGGGACCGTCGATCAGTAATGCATCCGGTGTTGTCACCTCCAAACGATCAGCTGGCTTCGATGCAAAACTGCTGTCTGTTGCTTTCACACGAAGGGTTACGTAATACGTGTTAGCCGGCTTCGGCGACGTAAACGTCTTCGTCGTCCACCACTCAGGCTCACCAGACTCAGATTCGGCAATTCCGTACTCGTAACTGGAATCGAACTGTCCATTTACCTTGATAGAGTAGCTACCTTTCGTTACATCTGTTATCTGAGCCGGTTTTGGCGGTCTTGCCGGAATCTTTATCTCGGTTGCAGCGCCGGAAGTGTCCGCTTTCTTACGGACATACAGGGAAATCTCTTTTTTACCTTCTGGCTGGTTATCCAGAATCTCTGTCAGCGATGCCGCACCATTTACCGGAATTTCCGTCCAGGATGACGCATTTTCTGACTGTGCAAATTCCACTGCGCTCTGTAAATTGTTTTTCAATACTTCCTTTCCATAATCAACAGAAGTCAGTTCACGTTCTAATACATTTTCAGTCGTGTCTGCATTTACTGTTCCGGTAAATTCCACACCGCCAAAGGAGGCTTTCACTGCCTCCGAAACCGGAAGGTACATATAGATCTTTCCGTTGGAATCTGTCCGGACATCCTTAAAGACGTAGGAGCTTCCTTCAATACCTGCTTTTTCAACCAGTGTATTATTCTCATAGATACCGGTCAGATCCGCAGTGGTGTAATAAACCGGATTACCGTTCCCATCTTTGGGCTTATTCTGTTGCCACTTTCCATCTGCAGTCTTTTCCCAGCCATAAATGATCGGTCGCGGTATATATCCATTCGCCCTTATCAAACAGATCGTTCCACCCTTAATCTTCACATCAGTTGGTGCCTGTGTATTATCATTTTTTCCCATCCCAATATGGGCGATTGATCTCTCCCATGACTCCTTAATATCCAAGCAGATTGTGCCGCCGTCAATCAGCACCTTCGATGAACTGTCATTACCACTTCCGATGCAGGCTCCCTGTTCAGAATAGGCTGTAATCATTCCACCATGAATCTCAATATCGGCAGTTATCGCCATCGCCGGTTTACTACGGGCATATCCAATACCGCTTCCAATTCCGGCACCGTTCGACGAGCTTGCATTCACCGTTCCGCCTTCTATCACGATTTTACCGGTTCTTTCCTTGCCATTAGCACCTCCTGTTCCGATTCCGGCACCCCAACTACCTTTTGCAGTTACAACTCCTCCGCTAATCCGTATTTCTATTACACTTTTTCCTTCCGAAGCACCGATGGCAGCTCCCCTAGAATTGTAATTCATCATTTTTGCAATTACATTTCCCCCCTTGATGTGAATGATTCCTGCATCCTGTTCTACATTTCCTCCAATTGCTGCACCCGTCCTGCTTGCATTTGTATTATTGAGCACCTCTATGGAGCCCTGCTGTTCCGGCTCACTATCAATCGTAAGCTTTGCATCCTTCGCCACACTGATGCCGGCAGGTGAAACAGTTAACTTTGATGAAGATGTCGCTGATTTATTAATCGAAATCTTGTTTTCCCCTTCCAGATAGGCAGTTACCTGGGATTCTCCGTTTATCTGAATCGGTGCGATAGCCTCTGCCGGTGTAATCGTAAGGTTATTGAATACGAGTTTTAATTCCTTGGAGGCTGGTGTATCCACGGAGAGATGATAATTCTTCACATTATTCCCAGATGAAGTGATCCGATAGCATTTAGCATAGGACTGGTCTATTAACTTCTCACTAACCACCTGATCAGAATCGGCTACTTTTTTAGAATAGGAAATCGCCAACTGACCATTATCCACGTAAAAAGATATATCTCCAAGGGAAAGATCCAGCTCTCCCTCCAACGCCTCTGCATCATTTAATACGATGATATCCGTTCCTGCATCCTCTGCCTTTACCGTTTTGTTGTCCAGAGTAAATCTTCCACCGGAGCTGCCTAATTCTCTGATGCCTGTATTTATCAAAAACCGGTAATTTCCGGCCGGAAGATATGCCAGGGCATATGCATGATTACCTGCTTCTGCATCGATTGTCAGCTTCCCGTCAAAGGCAAACTGGCCTTCTTCCTGCTTTAATTCCACCGGAGTTTCTGAAGCAGCTCCAGCCAATCGTCCGGCTGTCAGGGATACATTCTCTGCCTCCTGCACCTTGGATGAATAGAAGTGGAACCGGACAGGATACAGGGGTTCTCCGATGGTAAGGGAAAGATTCGTTTCATCCTCTGGCTTCATCGAGAGGGATCCGGTTACTGTAAAGCTATTCGTATTTTCTCCTTCCTCTCCTCCTTCTTCCTGTACCTGAACTGATACCGGAACCTCTCCGAACAGGGGCGTATACCAGCTGACTTTATCTGTCTTTATCTGATAACCGGAAGCTTTTTGAGATAAATAGGTTACTACATCCGGTGCAGCGCTGCCTTCACTTGCTTCTTCCCCGATCCGAGCCGTCAGTGTATAATTCTTATCATTCTTCAAACGACCATCATGGATGGTCAGATCCATTGCCTTCTGGTAAGCGGCTTTTCCCAGCGTGACGGAGATGGTTTCATCCTTTCCTTTCTTTAGAGCAGCTGTTCCCTTCATCGTCTTACCTGTCCCGCCATCGGAAGGCTCCAGTGCTACAACCATCTGCATATTCCCGTAATAGCCCATCCACCGGGTTATCTCTGGTATCGTTCCCCTGAATCCAGAAACAGTCATTTCTGCCTTTGTTTGATAAACCGGGTTTGCTTTTTCTGTATCATTTTCCCGATACAGGAATATGTCAGCCTGATAGGTTCCATTTGAAAGCTGGTTGTCATAAGCGGTGATCTGGAATGTTTTCTTCCCGTAGGCACATTCTCCCCGGGGCTCAATTTTGCTTTCAACCGGCAGCTCTAACTGCACCTCCTCGGAAATAGTGATACTGCCGCCTTCCATTCCATTTCCATCAAGAGGCCATAACTCTCCATAACCAATATTTCCACCCGTTACCTTCACAGATCCACTTAATATCTGGATATCGCCACAGGATAATTTTAAATCAGTCACTCCATTCCATCCGCTGCCGATGGCAGCTCCCAGATATTCTGATTTTTCATTCTTATAAAAAGATACGGCTATATTGGGAGCTTCGTCTTTCCTCCCGCCGATCACGATCGTGTCTACACTTCCACCCATTCCGCCTCCGATTCCAGCTCCTGTCTGCCTTCCTCCTTTTGCGGTTATCGTTCCACCCAGTATTTTAATGGTTCCGCCGATTCCATAGCGACCGGTTCCGATTCCGGCTCCTCCATGATAATCCCTCGAATAGGAAACCCAATAAGCTCCACCTTCAGCTTCGATAGTTCCGCCCTTGATTATAATCGTTCCTGTCCTACAGTTATTATCTGCACCTTCGTCACTTGCTGTTCCTTTTCCTCCGATACCGGCGGCCCCATAGGCACCTCCCACTGCCTTCAGGCTTCCGGTACTATTCTCCGTAATAACCAGTGTTGCTCCTTTTCCCACCTCAATTCCGGCTCCCTCATCCAGTCCCACAAGTGTATTGGTTCCTTCTAAGGTCAGATTCAGCTGGGCATTGCCTTTCAGGTAAATACCGGCCAGATTCCATCCCCTGGCCCCATCAGATTGGATCATTACATTTTTAATGGTCAGATCGACCGTAACATTATCAATTATGATGCCGCCCTTAATGTCTTGAGGATTATCCAGCCGCGTGGTAGGGCAATATCTGCCGGTAATGGTTATTCCGTTAAACGCATTTTGGTTAGCACTATTAATGCGCAGCGGCTCATTATTCAGATCATACTCCCCGCCTGCCAGAGTCATCAGCTGCATCTCTCCTACGAGAACGCAGATTTCCGGAAGCTCTGCCTCCTCTCCCAGTGAATATTTCTCCGGCAGAACCGGTGTGTAGACATAGGCACAGCCGTTGTAGTCCTGATTTGCCTCCTCATAGCCCGCCCAGGTCTTCGTCGAAGTCTCGACTGGCTCTCCGTTTTCGTCAAATTCCTCGAAATAGTCTTTTTCGGAAATGCCGCCGTGAAACTCCGAAAGGTCACTCTGCTCTTCGTCCAGTTTCCAGGTTATGCCGGAGATCTGCCAGACTGCCGTTTCCGCATCTGTATCTTTCTCTGTGCCCTTATCTACTGCTTCCACCAGATGCACGTTCTGGCTGTCTTCCGCCAGCGTTTCATCCGCCTCTTCCACCTCAACCTCCAGTGTATCCGGCAGGACGATATCGCTTTCTTTCGCGCCAAGAGGCAGCTTCTGCACCGCAATCGTCTCATCCAACTCCGAAAATCCGATGATTGCCGGACCTTTTTCCTCCGGCAGCACCGTCACCTCGATGCGCGGCAAAAAGCCGGTATCCAGTTCATAGCGGCTGCTTTTCAATTCCGCATCAAACACATAGATACCCGGTGTTTTTCCATCGTATGTATCTTTCTCACTGAATGTCTCATCCAGCACCCAGCGGACCTTGACTTCCTTCCAGTTTTTATCGGTTTTCGTCCCGTCCGCATCGGATGGGGATGCTTTCTGCTCAGTGTCATCCTCCCCTATTTCCGATTTTTCTATAACATCTGCCTCAGATGGGGATGCTTTCCGAACTGTACCATCTGTTTCAGATGAAGAAAGCGTCTGAGACCTTTTTTCTGTTTCCACTTCACCGTCTCCGCTTTGAAGCTCCGACGGCGTAGCAATCTTTTCCGCACCATCTTTATCTTCTGCACTGTCTTCTTCATCCGGTGCTTCTTCTGCCAAAACCCGCACTTTCAGCTTGTCCGGCAGCTCCAGATCCTTATATTTCGTTCCATACGGAACCTCCTGATGCAGGATTTCATCCGAAAGCTCCTTCACTTCCTCGATATACTGCACCGAACTGCCTGCCAGCGCCTGCGGGTGCCAGTCACAGGTATTCCATATCATTACCGCCGCCAGCGCCGCTGCCAGGGCACGCTTATATTTCTTTTTCATGCTGTTTTCCTCCATCTATTCTGAACGAATTTTTCTATTTCAGTCTGTTTCCCACCTAAACAAAATACTCTTTCTTCCGATCCAGCAGGCTTTCGCTGCACGCCGCCAGAAGTTCTTCTAATTCTTCTTTTTTCGTCGGAAATACCCCGAATGCGGTCACATGGAGCCGCCAGGATTCAAGGGCATTGTCCCGGCCGGAAAGCCAGATTAAGGACGCCGCCGGGTTATTTTCCCGGATTTTTTCTACGATTTCCACTCCCTGTCTGCCCTGCACGGACGCCAGCATAATGAGGTAGGGATTCCCCTTTACAAAGTGCAGATATGCGTCCAGATCGCTGATATACGTGTGAATCATCGGCCATCTGCGGTTTTCAGTCAAAATTTCACACAGCATTTTTTCCAGACCTTCAATGTCGGTCGTTTTTTCTCCATATATCACTACCCGTACCATACCCCACCTGCCTTTTTTGATTTTTCTGTAACGATATTTCATTTACATTTCGGGTCATAACTTTTATACTATAAACATACCAAATGAGCAATTTAATGAAAACCACATCGACGCAAACGGTCAAACCTCGACCTAAATGGTCACGGTTTTGAATAAAGGAGGCGGTTGAGCTTTGATGCATTTTGCGATTGTTGAAGATTTGAAGATAGATCAGAAGCATCTGATTCATTTGATACAGGAGAACTTGGAGAAGCACGGGGAAACGGTGTACTTTGACTGCTACGAGAGCGGCGAGGCATTTCTGGAAGCGTTCCGTCCGGGACTTTTTAATGCGGTTTTTATGGATATTATGCTGGACCGGGACGGGCGCAATGGCATTGACACGGCGCTGGAGCTTCGCAAGAGCGCGCAACGTCTCCCGATCGTTTTCACCACATCGGAACGCGATTATTCGCTGCAGGGCTACCGTGCCCATCCGCTTGATTATCTCTTAAAACCAGTTGAGGAAAAGGCGCTTGCCTGGTGTCTCGATGAGATCCGGACATTTCTCGCCGTACCTGCCTACATCGAAATTCAGGCGGCGCTCGGACGGGGACAGGCATCCACGCAGCGGATTCTGCTCGATGATTTTCTGTACGCGGAGACGCAGAACCACCGGCTGATCATCCATACCAGCTCCGGCGATGCCGCCACACGGCTCTCTTTTTCGGATCTGATGGCACTGCTCCCGAAGGGCAGTCGTTTTTACATGAGCGGACGCGGGCTGCTTATCAATTTTTCACATGTTACCTCGGTGGACGAGGACGGTTCTGTCCATCTGAAAAACGGCAGCTGCTTTTTCTGCAGCCGCCGGAAGAAAAAAGAGACAAAAGAAGCATTTGCAGCCTACTTATTTGACACATTGCGGAAGGGAGGTACGCTATGAACTGGTCTGTGTTTGGCAAGGCATTTCTCGTTGAAACCGTCTATTCCATTCCTTTTTTTATTTTATCGATTCTGCCATTTAAAAAGCAGCTTCGATTTCCGATTAAAATCCTGATTCTGTTCATTTTTATCGGTCAGCTGCTCCAGTCCTCCCTGTATACCTACCTGATCAGCCACGGTAAACCGACCCGGGTCACCGACACGGTATTTGCCTTCGTTTCCCTGGCGATCTATTTTTTATGTGTGAAGGCTAATTTCTGGAAACTTCTGTTTCTGGGAAACTTCATCCTGAATTATTTTGTCACAGTCCGGGGCATCTGTTTCTTTCTGGAAAGCCGTCTATTTTACGATCCCAGCATTACCTATTATTCACTCCGCGATCAAAGCCTGCTGCTCATCTCGATTCTTCTGCTTCTGACGCTCCCCCTCGGGCTCAAATTTATGAAAAATGCCACGGAACGCGTTTTTCAGGTAGACAGCTCCGCATTCTGGCAGAAAGTCTGGTTTATTCCATTTTCATGCACCCTGATTATCTGCGCTTATAACTTTGATTTAAACATTGATACCGTCCGCAAGTTCCGTTTTATCCTCACGCGCCTCTGGCTCTTTGCTATGACAATTCTCATCTACTATGTCCTTTTGGAAGCGCTCAATGCAGTCCGCCAGCAGGCGCAGTTGGAAGAACGCGCGGCACAGCAGGACACCCTCCTGGCGATGCAGTACACACAGTATCAGCAGCTTTCCCGCCACATCGAAGAGGTGCGGGAGGCGCGCCACGACCTGCGCCAGCACTTAAATCTCATCGAGCATTACCTGCAAAGCGGGAAAACGGAGGATCTGAATACCTACATCGAACAATACCGTATGACGCTTCCACCGGACACCGCGCGGACCTGGTGTGAAAATTATGCGGTCAACACGATTATCAGCTATTACGGCGAGGAGGCACGCAAGGCGTCGGTCGATTTTTCGGTCCGCATCCAGCTTCCGCCCTCTCTCCCGCTGGGTGAGCCACAGCTCTGCTCGATCTTCGGCAATCTTCTGGAAAATGCCCTCGACGCCTGTCGGGAATGTACGGACAGCGCGCCGTTTATCCGCATCTGCGCCCAGGAGGATGCCGGTCACATCGTGATCGCCGTTGACAACACCTGCTGCCATCCGCCGATCGAGGAAAATGGGCGGTTCCGCTCGACCAAACATGACGGCTTCGGCACGGGAACCGCCTCCATCCGTTCGATCGCTGAGCGGTACCAGGGTCTGGTGGATTTCCAGTATGAGGACGGGATCTTTTATGCATCGGTGATGTTGAAATTTGACTCTAAAATTTCTCACGGAAATCTTTGAAAAAAGATTGACTTTCATCGCGTCAGGACGCATAATATAAATAATAATCATTATCAATATTATTTAGAAGGATTGGAGTGTCGCTTATGAAAACCTTAAAATACAGCCGTCAGCGCGAATCGATCAAAGCCTGCCTGATGAGCCGGAAGGATCATCCGACCGCCGACGCCCTTTACACCAGCATCCGGGAACAGTTTCCGAATATCAGCCTTGGAACCGTTTACCGCAATTTAAACCTGTTAGTTGAGCTGGGCGAGATCCGGAAGCTGTCCTGCGGCGACGGCACGGATCATTTCGATTATGATACATCCCCACATTACCACTATGTCTGCCGCCAGTGCGGACGGGTCATGGATATTCCGATGGAAGCAACCAAGGAGCTGGAGACAGCCGCCAAAGAATTTGTGCCGGGAACGATCGACGACCATACCGTGTTTTTCTATGGGATATGCGATGAGTGTCTGAAAGGGGAAAAGCACTAAAGGTTCTGAGAATATCCAGGTTACCGATAAAAATGAAAAAAATAAGAATTATTTCTATTTTTCCATTGACAAACACAGGAATCTATGATATCTTAATATCAGTAATCATTACTGATTTCATTTAAGCCAAATAAACGATTTCGTTTTAAAAGCTCCTATGAAACAGAATGGTTGCAAGCAACTTTACTATCTATTTATTGTTTCTATAAAACACGAAATTAAAAATTTATTTTAGAAAAGGAGAATTGACTATGAAGAAATTTGTCTGTACAGTATGTGGTTATGTATACGAGGGTGAGGCTGCTCCGGAAAAATGTCCAGTATGCGGCGCTCCGGCTTCCAAGTTCAAAGAGCAGTCCGGCGAGATGACCTGGGCGGCTGAGCACGTAGTTGGTGTGGCACAGGGTGTCAGCGAGGATATTCTCGAAGATTTAAGAGCTAACTATGAAGGCGAGTGCAGAGAAGTTGGTATGTACCTGGCGATGGCACGTGTAGCTCACAGAGAGGGCTATCCGGAGATCGGTCTGTACTGGGAGAAAGCTGCTCACGAAGAGGCTGAGCACGCTGCTAAGTTTGCAGAGCTTCTCGGCGAGGTTGTAACTGATTCCACCAAGAAGAACCTGGAGATGCGTGTAGAGGCTGAGCACGGCGCAACCGAAGGCAAATTTGACCTTGCAAAACGTGCGAAAGCTGCTAACCTGGATGCAATCCATGACACCGTTCATGAGATGGCTCGTGATGAGGCTAGACATGGCAAGGCATTTGAGGGTCTGTTAAAGAGATACTTCAACTAATCTGAGTGAATGAATGGACAGCGCATTACGGCGCTGATGAATAAAAGAGAACGGATGAGGGCGTGTGAAAATGGAAAATTCCTTTTTCACACGCCCTGTTTATTTTATGCAGATTTGTTTTATGTCTCTGTTCAAAAAGACGCCAAAATCTTATCTACCGTCTCCTTCTCCATCTCCCCAATCGGAATCATCTCCGCCGGTACGTCCTCATATGGCAGCAGCGCTTTCTCATACCAGGTAACATCGTGCCATTTTCCGCTCTTATAACCGGTATTTTTGCACACGCCCATCGTCCGGAATCCGCATCCGTTATGCATCGCATCGCTCTTCACATTCGGACTTGTCACCAGACTGTAGACGGTGTGGACGCCCTGTGCCTTTAAAAGCTCTAAAAGCACCAGAAGCATCCGTTTGCCGATGCCCTTCGATGTTACCCGACTGTCCAGATATTCAGAAAGTTCCGCATTCCAACGGTACGCCGCGCGCTCAAGCTGCTTATGCCCATATGCATAGCCAATGATTCTGCCCGTTTCATCCTCGCAGACAATCCACGGATATTCTGCCGTGATCGCCCGGATGCGCCCCTCAAATTCCTCCAGGGACGGCAGCTCCGTCTCAAACGTGATCGGCGTGTCCATATATTGTGCATAAATTTCCAATATCGCAGGTGCATCGGCGATAGCGGCCAGACGCAGGCGGCAGGATGTATGGTCCATAAACTGGTTCCTCCCTATCATTTTCGGTCATTTTTCCTTTACAGGCAACTATATATGATTCTTCCCGTTTCGTCAACTATTCGCAACCGGATTCATGCCTGCCCGTGAACCCCCTCAATCCACCAGCTCATTCTGATGCCTCGATAAATGCTCATATGGCAGAATCAGCCGCCCCCGGTACAGCCCGCAGCCGTCATTGACAAGGTCGTTGTTGATTGCCGTAAACATATTGACATCCACTTCAGCTAAATTGAGCGATACCAGGCGCTGGCAGCGTTCATATGCCTCATCAAAATAAATACATGCACCTTCCGGTATCTCATCCCGCCTGGCCCGCTCGCCCTCCTGGCGCTTTTCGTAGCTTAAATGATTGGCCACGCCGATCTCCGCGATATCGTCCATGTGCTTTGTGCGAAGCTGTACCTCCACATAGCTTCTGGAACAATTATCGTAAAACGTAATATGCAGAGACTGGTAATCATCCGAACTATTTCCGCAGACATAATCACGGTAGTACGGCCTTACCTCCTCATCCATCAACGGGGAGGTACTCTCCTTCACCCCGTAAGCCGGTTCCGCCGTAAACCCGCGTTCCTCCAGAAATCCCGGAAGTTCATTCGCAATCTGGTAGAGGTACCTGATATCTGCCTCCTGCTGCGATTCCCCCGGTTTCAGGTAACACTTCGGCAGTGAAATCACGATCCGGTACGCGATCAGGTCGCGGAAACAGCTCAATCTCTGCTTCAAATCGGAGATCGACGGAAATGTCTTATGTTCCGTGTAACAATCATAGATATACTCGACGATATATCCGTTAAACTTCGCCTCCGAGCGGATCAGCGATTTGATTCTGCCCTTAAAGTTAAATGCCAGAAGCGGATATTCCTTTGCCATATGAATATAAAATTCCCGGATCTTCTGTGACTGGGTCGTCAGGAAATCATTGTGTTCCAAAAGTTCCCGGATCTGAATCAGAAAATTTGCATGTATCAGGTCTATCTCATTGTTTGTCTGTTTTGCCTCCGCTTTCAAATCCCGGCTGTAATTCTTTAAAATCTTAAACATCGTATCGCCGGAATACAGATAATCGTTTAAGGTCACCATGGGCGTCACCTCCCTGCTGCAGCAAAAAGGGGACGGTGCATAGGATAACAATGCCCCAGATGCACCAGCCCCCTCATTTATAAAATAGAGCTATTTATTTTCCGTAAACCTTCTTGATCCGCTCCATTGCCTCTTTTGTATTCGCAGTCGTACCAAATGCAGTCAGACGGAAGAATCCTTCTCCATTCTTACCAAATCCGCTGCCCGGTGTGCCGACCACATTTGCCTTGGCAAGCAGATCGTCGAAAAACTCCCAGGATTTCATGCCGTTCGGGCACTGCATCCAGATGTACGGTGAATTTTCGCCGCCGATGTGCCAGATGCCAAGCTCTTTTAAGGTCTCTGTCATGATCTTCGCATTGGTGCGGTATACGTCCAGGTGCTCGCGGCACTGTGCCATGCCCTCCGGTGAAAGAGCTGCCTCTGCGGCGCGCTGTACCGGGTAGGAAACGCCGTTAAACTTGGTTGTCTGGCGGCGCAGCCACATCTTGCGGATGGAAGAACCACCACGCTCTAATTCAGACGGAACCACGGTATAGCCACAGCGGGTTCCGGTAAAGCTTGCCAGCTTCGAAAGGGAGCAGAACTCGATCGCGCAGGTCTTGGCGCCCTCAATCTCAAAAATACTTCTCGGAAGCGCCGGATCTGCTACGAAGGACTCATACGCCGCATCAAATAAAAGGATCGCATCCTGCTCGTTCGCATAGTCAACCCACTCTTTTAACTGCTCACGGTTGTACACACCGCCAGTCGGGTTGTTCGGGGAGCAGAGATAAATAATATCCGCTTTCTGTCCCTTCGGAGGCATCGGAAGAAAGCCATTTTCCACATTGGCATCCATAAATACGATCTTTCTGCCTGCCATCACGTTCGTATCCATGTAAACCGGGTATACCGGATCCGGGATCAGGACCGTGTTGTCCGCATCAAAGAGATCGAGGATATTTCCGACATCACTCTTCGCGCCGTCGCTGATGAATATATCCTCCGCCGCCACCTCAACCTGGAAGGACGCATAATACTTCTGAACTGCTACGCGCAGAAAATCATATCCCTGCTCCGGACCATATCCATGGAACGTAGCCGCCTTGCCCTGCTCCATAGCTGCTTTTGCAAATGCGTCAGCTGCTTTCTGGCAGATCGGAAGGGTTACGTCACCGATACCCATTTTGATTACTTTTGCCTCTGGATGGGCTTTGGTGTATTCATCTACTTTTTTAGCGATGGTGGAAAACAGATAGCTTTCTTCCAGATTTTTATAGTTTTCGTTGATCTTCATACTTTATTTTCTCCATATTTTAAGAATTTTTTTCCTTTACCTCCAGAGCCGCTTTCACAAACTCCCGGAAGATCGGATGTGCGCGGTTCGGGCGGCTCTTGAACTCCGGATGGTACTGAACTCCCAGATAGAACGGATGTCCCGGAATCTCCATCGCCTCTACCAGCGTACCGTCCGGAGACTGTCCGGAAAAGATAGCGCCATGCTCCATATAAACTTCCCGGAACTTGTTGTTAAATTCATAACGATGGCGATGTCTCTCTTCGATCAGACCTTTTCCATACGCTTTCATCATCAGCGTATCCGGACTGATGCGGCACGGATATGCACCCAGACGCATCGTTCCGCCCATGTCAGCCAGATCCATCTGCTCTTCCATCAGGGCAATGACCGGATGCTTGCTGTCCGGCGCAAATTCGGTTGAGTTCGCATCCTCATAGCCTAACACGCCTCTGGCAAATGCGATCGCCGCGATCTGCATACCAAGGCAGATGCCAAAGTACGGGATATTGTTTCTTCTCGCATAATCAGCTGCCGCAATCATGCCCTCGATGCCTCGGATGCCGAAGCCGCCCGGCACGATGATACCGGTTGAACCGCCCAGGATTTCCGGTGCCGTCTCCGGGGTGATCGTCTCGCTATCCACCCAGTTGATCTCCACCTGCGCGCCATTTTCCCATCCGGCATGGTGCAGGGATTCTACGATCGACAGATAGGAGTCGTGCAGTTTGACGTACTTGCCGACCAGGGAAATCTTGACCGTCTTGCGGCTGTTCTTGATGCGGTCCAGCATATGTTTCCACTCCGTCAGATCGCACTCCTGCGGCGCTTTCTCGATGCCCAGCTCGCGAAGCACGATCTTGGCAAGTCCTGCTTCCTCCAGCATGATCGGCGCCTCGTAGAGAACCGGAAGGGTCAGGTTCTCGATGACGCAGTCCTCTTTGACGTTGCAGAACAGTGCGATCTTGCGGAAAATGGACGGATCGTCCACCGGACGGTCACAGCGCGCCACGATGATATCCGGCATGATGCCGAAGGACTGCAGCTGTTTGACTGAATGCTGGGTCGGTTTAGATTTATGCTCGCCGGAAGATTCCAGATACGGAATCAGGGTTACATGGATGAAGAGGCAGTTGCTGCGTCCCGCCTCGCAGGACACCTGGCGGATGGCTTCCAGGAACGGCTGTGACTCAATATCGCCGGTCGTTCCGCCGATCTCTGTGATAACGATGTCCGCATCGGTCTTTTCCTGCACGGAATAGATAAATGATTTTATCTCATTTGTGATATGTGGAATCACCTGTACCGTCTCGCCCAGATATTCGCCGCGGCGCTCTTTATTTAGCACATTCCAGTAGACCTTACCGGTCGTCAGATTAGAATAACGGTTTAAATCTTCATCTATAAAACGCTCATAATGTCCCAAATCCAGATCCGTCTCCGCACCGTCGTTTGTTACGAATACTTCGCCGTGCTGATACGGGCTCATGGTTCCCGGATCGACGTTGATATATGGATCCAGCTTCTGCGCTGCTACCTTAAATCCCCGTGCCTTCAAAAGACGTCCCAGAGACGCTGCTGTAATACCCTTCCCCAATCCTGATACAACACCGCCTGTCACAAAAATAAATTTTGCCATCTGCTTTTCCTCCTCTTCCTTTCTTTAAAATATTAATCCACTTTTTCCGTCATATATGATTCTGTCAGATTTTGCCTTCGCAAAAGATTTCAGCCTGCACGGATTCCGCAACCCTCAAAACGCAGAATCCATGCAGACCATCGTTCTTTTTAGTCGTTCTCATGCTCCTGAAGCACATAACCCGGAATCTGGATTTCTTCCGGTTTTTCCATCTGGCTCAGCTCTTTTCTAGCCGCTGCACCATGTGCAATGTGCGCGATATCTACCAGTTCAACGTTGTCCTCGTTGTACTTGCTTTCCAGTGTCAGCGCCAGGACAGCCGCGGTATCAAGCGATGTCAGGCACGGAATACCAAGCTCGACTGCCTTTCTTCTCAGGCGGACACTGTCGCGTCCCGGCTGGCGTCCCGTCTTGGAAGTGGAAATCACATAGCTGATCTTTCCTTCTTCCAGCAGGGAAATGGTCGTCTCCTCGCCCTCTTTGGCTTCCTTCGGCTTCTTGACTAACGTTGAAGAAATGCCGACGCTGTTTAACCTGCTTGCAGTACCGGAGGTCGCATAGATGTGGAATCCCATCGCCACGTACTCTTTGACCAGCTCGCGCAGGTCGCTCTTATCGGTATCGCGGACACTGATTAAGACGCCGCCCTCGCGCTTCATCGTATATCCGGCTGCTACCAGACCCTTGAACAGCGCTTCCTCCATCGTCCGGGCGATACCCAGTACCTCGCCGGTCGATTTCATTTCCGGTCCGAGCTGTGTATCTACGTTGGACAGCTTCTCAAAGGAGAAGACCGGAACCTTGACTGCGTAGTACGGAGAGCACGGATACAGGCCTGTCTCGTAGCCCATGTCAGCCAGCTTCTCGCCCATCATGATGCGGGTTGCCAGATCGACCATCGGCACGCCGGTTACCTTGCTGATGTACGGCACGGTACGGGACGAACGCGGGTTGACCTCGATGATATAGATCGTATCCTCATGCAGGACATACTGGATATTGATCAGGCCTTTCGTATTCATGGACAGCGCCAGACGGATGGAATAGTCCACCAGACGGTCTTTCTGGCTCTCGGTCAGCATAAATGCCGGATATACCGCGATGGAGTCGCCGGAATGGACGCCCGCACGCTCGATGTGCTCCATGATACCCGGAATCAGAACCGTTTCGCCGTCGCAGATCGCGTCGACCTCCAGCTCGGTACCCATCAGGTATTTATCAATCAGGATCGCGTTCTCAATCTTGTGTGAGAGAATAATCTTCATATACTCATGAATATCGGCGTCATTGTACGCGATAATCATGTTTTGTCCGCCTAATACATAGCTCGGACGCATCAGAACCGGATAACCCAGATGATTTGCCGCCTGGATTGCCTCATCCTCAGTGTAAACGGTCTGACCCGCTGCCTGTTTCATATTTAATTTTTTCAGCAGGGCTGCGAAACGTCCGCGATCCTCCGCCATATCGATGCTGTCTGCCGGAGTGCCGAGAACCGGAATATTGTTCTCTACAAGGCATTTTGTCAGACGGATCGCTGTCTGTCCGCCAAAGGCCACAACTGCGCCGATCGGCTTCTCGATCCGGATGATATCCAGCACATCCTCCGGTGTCAGCGGCTCAAAATACAGACGGTCTGCTACGTTGAAGTCGGTGGAAACGGTCTCCGGGTTGTTATTTACGATGACAACCTCATAACCGGCTCTCTTTAACGACCATACGCAGTGAACAGAGGCGAAATCGAACTCGATACCCTGACCGATACGGATCGGACCGGAACCAAATACCATAACAACCGGTTTTCCGCTTGCATTCTCTTTAATAAATTCTTCTGCCTCATCTTCCTCGCCGAAGGTGCTGTAGAAGTAAGGGGTACTTGCCGTAAACTCGGCGCTGCAGGTATCAACCATGCGGTAGCATGCCGGAACATGCTTGATTTCCGAAAGCCCGGTCATCTCCTTGATGACTGCATCCGGGAATCCGTTCTGTTTGGCTTCCATATAAAGCGCATCGCTCAGCGTCTCAGACTGCATCCGGCGTTCCAGGGACAGGATATGCATCAATTTATTTAAGAACCACTCGTCGATCTTGGTCAGCTCATGAATCTCGGCAACGGTCACGCCGCGCTTGAAGCTCTCATAGATTGCAAACAGACGCTCGTCATCCTGCGCCAGAATTTTTTCTCTCAGCTCTTCCACACTCATCGGCGCCAGTTTCTTCATGTTCAGGCTGTTCTGGGAGATCTCCGCGCCGCGGACTGCCTTCATGAGCGCCTGCTCAAAGTTGCGGCCGATCGCCATAACCTCGCCGGTTGCCTTCATCTGGGTACCCAGCTTCCGGCGTCCGTAAACGAATTTATCAAATGGCCATTTCGGGAATTTAACCGTTACATAGTCAAGGGCCGGCTCGAAGCATGCCATCGTCTCGCCGGTTACCTCGTTCGGGATCTCGTCCAGATGATAACCGATCGCAATCTTGGTTGCCACGCGGGCAATCGGATATCCGGTTGCTTTCGAAGCAAGGGCGGAAGAACGGGATACACGCGGGTTTACCTCGATAACGGCATATTCAAAGCTCTCCGGATTCAGCGCAAACTGGCAGTTGCAGCCGCCCTCGATGCCCATCGCCTGGATAATATTCAGCGCTGCGGAACGAAGCATCTGGTATTCCTTATCCGCCAGCGTCACAGCCGGTGCGATAACAATGGAGTCGCCGGTGTGGACGCCGACCGGGTCAAAGTTTTCCATCGAGCAGACCGTAATCTCGTTGCCGATGGCATCGCGCATTACCTCAAACTCGATCTCCTTCCATCCGGAAATACATTTCTCAACCAGAATCTGATTGATCGGTGACAGGCGGATACCCGCCTCCGCGATGTTGTAAAGCTCTTCTTTATTTGCCGCAATACCGCCGCCGGTACCGCCCAGGGTAAAGGCCGGACGCACGATAACCGGGTAAGAAATAACCTCGGCAAAATCAAGCGCATCCTCGATGGTGGTGACAACCTTGGACGGAATGACCGGCTCACCGATAGCTTCCATCGTGTCTTTAAAGCACTGGCGGTCCTCCGCCTTATCGATGGTCTCCGGGGACGCGCCGAGAAGCGTTACATTGTGGCTCTTTAAGAAACCTTCTTTGGCAAGCTCCATGGACAGTGTCAGTCCGGTCTGTCCGCCCAGGGTGGACAGGATGCTGTCAGGCTTCTCTTTTTCAATGATTCTCTTGACAAATTCCAGGGTCAGCGGCTCGATGTATACGTGATCCGCAATGGCGCTGTCCGTCATGATGGTTGCCGGGTTGGAGTTTACTAAAACGACCTCCAGACCTTCCTCTTTTAAAGCCCGGCACGCCTGCGTTCCTGCATAGTCAAACTCTGCCGCCTGACCGATGACGATAGGGCCGGAACCGATTACCATAACTTTTTTCAGGGATTTATTTAACGGCATGACGCGCCCTCCTTTTCCTTATAATCTCTCATCATCTGAATGAAACGCCCAAACAGCTCTTCCGTATCCTTCGGACCTGCACAAGCCTCTGGATGGAACTGGACGGTAAATGCCGGCATATCGTGGTAGGTGATCCCCTCGCAGGTGCCGTCGTTGACATTGATAAATGTCTCCTCCGCGCCCTCCGGCAGCGTATCGCGCAGTACCTCATAGCCGTGGTTCTGACTGCTGATGTAGACGCGTCCGGTCGTCAGATCCTTGACCGGCTGGTTCGCACCTCTGTGACCGAATTTCATCTTTCCAGTCTTCGCGCCCTTGGCAATCGCCAGCAGCTGGTGTCCCAGACAGATGCCGAACATCGGTTTTCCAGCCTTCGTAATCTTTCGGATCTCCTCGATGATCTCCGGGTTGTCCTCTGGGTTGCCCGGGCCGTTGGAAAGCATGATTCCGTCCGGATTCATCGCCAGAATTTCCTCCGCCGTCGTACCTGCCGGAAGGTCAGCCACGCGGCAGCCGCGCCTGGTCAGCTCGCGGATGATATTTTCCTTTGCGCCGAAATCCCAGAGCACAATCTGGAACTCTTCTTTCTCATCCGCCGGTTTGATCTCACATTTCTTTGGTGTAACGGTTTCAACCGCCTTTGTAATGTGGAAGTTTTTCACTTCCTCCAGCTTTTTCGCATCATACGGCGACTTCACCTCGGTCAACCAGCCGTTCATCGAACCGGATTCACGAATGGTTTTTGCCAGCTTTCTCGTATCGATTCCATAGACGCCCGGGATGTTTCTTTCTTTAAAAAAGGTGTCAAGATCCCCACTGCATCTGAAGTTGGAAGGTTCCTGACACCACTCTTTTACGATATAGGCTGATAAATATACCTCTTCATTCTCGAAGTCCTGCGGAATCACTCCGTAGTTTCCGATTAACGGAAATGTCTGAACGACAATCTGTCCAAAATAGCTGGGATCTGTGATCGTCTCAAGGTATCCTGTCATACCGGTTGTAAATACGACTTCTCCAGTCACTTCACGTAAAGGAGCGCCAAAGCTTTTTCCCTCAAAATAGTCGCCGTTTTCCAACAGAAGATATACCGGTTTCTCCATCTGGTCACCATTCCTTTCTCTCTCGTACCCCGCCTGTGAATAGCTTCATGCAGGCAGTTTACTTTTTCATTCTCAATAGCCTCACATTTGAGCAAATCTGTTTTTCCTCAGATGCGTTTTTTACATCATTAGAGACATATTTTATAAATTGTCTGATTCTGCAACAAAGGCGTCCATGAGCAGAGCCCATGAACGCCTTTGTTCATATTCTGGAAGATTATAGCATAGGAAAGTTCTATGCGTCAAGAGATTTTTTATACATTTTTATGTGTTTTATACGTCATTTATGCATTTTTATGCATTTCTGTATATTGTTTTTCATTTTTTATTTATTATGCAAACATCAAGAATACATATGTAAGGATTTATTAAGGAATAAGTAACACGGTTGTCTATTCCATCCTGTATACTGTCTCTATTACTTAACAGGAGGTATTGATTTATGAGTCTCTTTCTTTTAGTTTTATTCCCACTAAGCTTTTTACTTGCCATTCTTGCTTTTTTTACAGGCAAAACTATGGCATCCATCCTTACGCTTGGCAGTTATGCCTGCTTTGCACTCTTTCTGCTGCTTTCCCTGCATGACATCAATCTTCGCATGATGGCTCAGGATATCAGCGGTATCCAGGATATCTATCCCTCTATTGAGTCTATCTGTATTCCTGCGTTTCTTGCCTTAAATGTAGTAGCTGGCTTCCGCGTTTTTAAGACTGCAAAAAAATAAGTGCTTGTTCTTATGCCTGTCTCTTTATATAATGATGTTAGGTCAAAAGAAATTTTGGCATTTTTGATTTAGGAGGTATTTTTTCATGGATAAAATCACCAGCTTCACCATCGACCATCTGAAACTGCTCCCTGGCGTCTATGTGTCCCGCAAGGATCGCGTGGGCGATCAGGTCATCACCACCTTTGATATCCGCATGACACGCCCCAACTATGAGCCAGTCATGAATACGGCGGAGGTTCACACCATCGAACACCTAGCTGCCACCTGGCTGCGAAATAACGAGGAGTGGAAAGACCGCGTCCTCTACTTCGGACCGATGGGCTGCCGCACCGGCTTTTACCTGCTTCTCGCAGGCGACCTGACATCCGAGGAGATCGTGCCGCTGATGAAAGGGCTCTTTACTTTCATGCGCGACTACAAAGACGAGGTTCCGGGTGCTTGTGCAAAAGATTGCGGCAACTACCTCGATATGAACCTGCCGATGGCAAACTGGCTGGCTGACCGCTTTCTGCGCGAAGTCTTAGATGGAATTGGTCCGGAGAGACTGGTTTATCCGGAATAAAAGACAAGAATGGCAGGCGATATGCTTTGGAACACAAAACCCCCAGATATTGCTGCATCTGGGGGCGTTTATTTTCTTATTTTCTATTTACTCTATTTTCTTGCATCCGCAGCCGCTGCATGTCCAGATAAGCCTTCTCCATGCGCCATACGCGATACAAGCGGTGCGATCCGCGCGGATGCCTCCGGGGTCATGCTCTGGTGGGTACAGGTCTTTAAGAATGTACCAACCCAGACGCCGCCGGTATAACGTGCCGCCCGAAGAGTCGGAAGTGTGTGGTTGGTTCCGGAAGCATAATCACCAAATACCTCCGCCGTATTCTGACCGATAAACAGGGAACCGTAATTAACCAGCTTCGGAATCAGTGCATCCGGATCTTCCACGTTGATCTCCAGATGTTCCGGTGCATACTCATTCGCATACTGAACTGCCTCGTCCAGGCTGTCTACCACGCCGATCTCTCCAAACGTATCCCAGGACTGTCTCGCAATCTTTGCCGTATCCAGAATCTTCAGCTCTTCCTCTACCGCCTCAATCACGCTCTTTCCAAATGCCTCATCGGTTGTCAGAAGAATGCCTTTCGCATTGACATCATGCTCGGACTGTGCCAGCAGATCTGCCGCTACCACCTTCGCGCTCGCTTTTCCGTCCGCGATTACCAGGACCTCGCTCGGCCCAGCTACAAAGTCGATGCCGACCTGCCCGTAGCACTGACGTTTCGCCTCGGTTACGAAGCGGTTACCCGGCCCTACAATAATATCCACCGGCTTGATGCTCTCAGTTCCATAGGAAAATGCTGCGATCGCCTGTGCACCGCCCAGTGCGTAGATCTCATCCACGCCAGCCAGATCCATCGCTACCAGCGTCTTGGCATTGATATGACCCGTTCCCCGCACTACCGGAGAGCAGGCGGTGATACGTTTTACACCCGCTGCCTTCGCCGGAGTCGCTAACATCAGCGCCGTCGAATACAGCGGATAATTGCCGCCCGGCACATAACAGCAACAGGACTCCACCGGAATGATGCGGTGTCCTAAAAAGACTCCCGGCTCCGGGCTGAAATTGTCAAGCGGTTTCACGGTCTGTCTCTGCGCGTTCGCAAATGCCTCGATATTGTGATGCGCCGCTTTCAGATCCGCCAGTTCCTGCTCGCCCAGCTCCTTATAAGCCGCATCAATCTCCTCCCGGCTGACCAGCAGCGATTCACGGGTACATCCGTCAAACTTCTCATTGTACTCCCTCAGAGCCGCGTCCCCGCGCCCCCGGACCTCACCAATAATCCCCGCCACGGTCTCCCGCAGATTCCGATTATCTTCCTCGCTTCGAACCTGTGCTTCTTTTATAATCTTGATCATACGTTCTGCCTCTCTGTATAAGTTTTATCATTTTTTCCAAGTATACCACAAGTCTTTTTATTTTGCGATACAAAATAAACCTATCCAGCACATCTGAAACCAGAACGTTACTGTACACGGGTAGGCACTTTTGGAACCGAAAGTGCCGTAAGAAAACGTGGTGGCAGCAGGAATTTGCCGTATTTAAATGCGAAGCCACGGCAAATTCCGTTACTGGGCACGTTTGCGTGAACAGTAACACCAGAACAGGATCACACTTTTCTCTTAGACAACAGTCTCAATATTCTTAACCACAAATCCCTCTTTTTCAACCGCTTCCTGCAGCTTCGCATCGTCCACGCCATTCTCATAGAACACGCGGGCAATGCCTCTGTCTACGTCCGCATCTGCACGGATGACGCCGTTCTGGGCGGTCAGGGCTTTTTCAACGGATTTCTTGCAGTTTGCACAGTGCATACCCTCGATCCGCATGATCTTGGACGGGGTACCCGCTGTAACCGCTTTCTTGGAAAGATCTTCGCCGCGCGCACCAGCATTCCCATCGCTGCCGCAGGAACCGCAGCTTCCACCGGAGCATCCGCAGCATCCGCCGCCTTTTCCCGTGTAATGACGGATCGCCGAACGTAATGCCAGCAAAAGCAAAATCGCTACTACAATTAAAATTCCAATATCAATCGGTCTCATACGTTATCGTCCTCTCTTCTCTGACTTTTCGATGAATGGCTTCGGAGTATCTTTTTTATTTTATCATACACACGACAGATAAAATATCCTACAAAATAAACTACCAAAAAACCAATCACACCATAAAACATGGATCCGGATGAATCCCCCATCTATGCTTTCTCCTTTTCTTTTTTGAAATCGAATAAAACTGCCTCCAAACAGCAGACTTTCATCCTGCTATCCGAGGCAGCCTTATAAAGGATTGATTTTATCACTTATGATTACAGGCACCTGCCGATGCCCGGTCAGCGGAAACGCAAAACCACCGGACGGACGGCAGAACCTGTTTTATTTTTCATTTAGAAACCAACTTATGAAGCTGCCTCTACAGAGCTTCTTGTGTAGCTCTTCTGATCCTTGTATGGATCCGGACGGAACAGCATGAAGAGCATGAATACCAAAAGGACTGCTGCCACGATAGTCCATACGTTGAATGCAACTGCTCCAAGTACCAGACCACCTAACTGATATACAATCAGGGATACAGCGTAAGCGAAGAGATTCTGATACAGGATAGCGAACCAGAACCATTTTCTGGACTGGAGCTGCTGTGCCATCGTTGCGATAGCTGCCAGACACGGAGAGTCAAGCAGGTTGAACAGCAGGAATGTAAAGGCTGCGATGGTTGTCGGGAACCATGTCTGGATAGCTGCTGCTACGACATCGGTCTCCTCAGACAGATCCTCGGATACATTCGCCAGAACACCCATGGTGGAAACGATAGCCTCTTTTGCTGTGAAACCAGTGATGGAAGCTGCAACCGGCTGCCACTCGCCGAAACCAAGCGGACGGAACAGGATTGCGATAGCACCACCCAGCATAGCCAGGATAGAATCTGCAGATTCTTCTACCAGACCAAATCCACCGTCTACAAATCCGAAAGAGGACAGGAACCACATAACAACGCAAGCCAGGAACAGGATTGTACCAGCCTTGATGATGAATCCCTTCAGACGCTCCCAAACATGAAGAAGAACGGTCTTAGCGGACGGAATGTGGTACGCCGGAAGCTCCATAACGAACGGAGCTGGTTTGCCGGAGAACGGTTTGGTCTTCTTTAACATGATCGCGGATACAAGAACCGCAACGATACCTACAAAGTACATGATCGGAGCCATCATAGTAGCCAGATCCATGTCGCCGCTCATATAGCCAGCCATAACGCCGCCCATCAGAGCGATAACCGGCAGTTTCGCACCACACGGAACGAAGGTAGCGGTCATGATGGTAAGACGTCTGTCGTTGTCCTGCTCGATGGTCTTGGACGCCATGATACCTGGAACACCGCAGCCAGAGGAAATCAGCAGCGGGATGAAGCTCTTACCGGACAGTCCGAAGTGACGGAATACACGGTCCATAACGAATGCGATACGTACCATGTAACCACAATCTTCCAGAATGGAAAGGAAGAGGAACAGGATAGCCATCTGCGGAACGAAACCAAGAACGGCGCCAACACCGCCGATGATACCATCCACTACAAGGCTTACAATCAGGTCAGAAGCGCCTGCTGCTGCCAGTGCATCGCCAGCCCAGCCCTGAATTGCGCCAACAAATGTATCATTGGTCCAGTCTGTTACGAATGTACCAACGGTAGTAACGGATACATAGTAAACCGCCCACATAACAAGAACAAAGATCGGAATACCAAGTAAACGGTTGGTTACGATGCTATCGATCTTATCCGACAGACTCATCTTCTGAGCCGGTTTCTTTACGGTCTCCTCGATAACCTTCTGAATGTATACGTATCTCTGGTCAGTGATAACGGACTCAGCGTCATCATCAAACTTCTTCTCCAGTTCCTTGGTGTAACGGGAGAAACGATTGTCTGCACTAAGACCAAGCTGTTCTGCAACCTTGCTGTCATTCTCGAGAACTTTAATTGCGTACCATCTCTTCTCTGCTTCCGGAATGCTGGACGGAAGCTCTGCCTCGATTGCGCTTACTTTATCCTCTACGCTGCCCTCGAAAATAGCGCTTACAGTGCCTGCTGCATGATCCTTTGCAACTTTGATTGCCTCTGCAATGACTTCCTTCAGACCTGTTTTCTTCAGCGCGGAAGTCTCAATGATCGGGCAGCCAAGTTTCTTGGACAGTGCCTTTACATCAATGTTGATGCCGTTCTTCTTCAGAAGATCGCACATATTTAAAGCGATAACAACCGGAATACCTGTCTCGATCAGCTGTGTGGTCAGATACAGGTTACGCTCAATGTTGGTTGCATCGACTAAGTCTACGATGACATCCGGATTCTCTTTTAAGATAAAATCACGGGTTACAACTTCCTCCAGTGTATACGGAGAAAGGGAATAAACTCCCGGAAGGTCCGTTACATTTACCTCTTCTCCCGAAGCATCTTTTAATTTACCGGTTTTCTTCTCAACTGTAACACCCGGCCAGTTACCTACATACTGGTTTGCACCCGTCAGTGCGTTAAACATGGTTGTTTTACCGCAGTTCGGGTTACCCGCCAAAGCAATATGAATTGCCATTTTTCATCCTCCTGCTTTTTTAATCAAACTTATTAAACTGTCTGAACATCTACGCACTCAGCATCGGCTTTACGAAGTGAAAGCTCATATCCACGAATCGTAACCTCTACCGGATCGCCCAGCGGAGCTACTTTTCGAATAAAAATCTTGCTTCCCTTCGTGATGCCCATATCCATGATGCGGCGTTTGTATGCGCCTTCGCCATGAATCTTGACAACTTTGACGGTAGATCCAACCTGTGCATCTTTAAGCGTCATTCTCTGTTCCTCCTAACCATTCCAATTTTTCACTCGGGATTCCGTCTGCTTTTGTACCATACAACCTGCTCCGGAATATCCCCATTCCCTTGCCTTAGACCAGAATGTGTCTTGCCTGATCCTTATTTATAGCCACTCTGGACTCCTTTACATGAATAATCACGTCTCCGTCCAGCTGGGTTATCAATTTTACTTCTGTTCCCTCGTTAAATCCCATGGATTTTAAATGAGAACGAACCTCTGTGTTTCCGCTGATCTTTTTGATCGTATAAACGGTTCCAACGGTTGCCATCGAAATCGGCATTGCTCCCTGCATACGATTCTCCTTCCTCTGTTTTTCCGCATTCTGCCCGTCATGATGTCTCACTTAGCGGAAACGGCTCTTTTCATCTGCTACTAATCTAATTGATTCGCGTACGCTAATTTTCGTTAGTTTCTGCTAACAATTATTAGACATAGCTAATTTTCATTAGATGAGACTAATTTTCATTAGTTATTCCTAACTCATACATAAGGTTAGCACATGCTAACTTTATTGTCAAGTTTTTTTGCTAGGTCTGGAAATAAAAAAAGGGCGTGTTTTACGCCCGAAAATTGTCAAAAATTCCCATAAGTGACATACTCCCTCCACTTAGCTAACGCTTGAAGTGGGGGCTTCTCGTTCGATTGCCCTATTG
>NZ_QUKS01000011.1:0-403 GCF_003481165.1 Clostridium sp. TF06-15AC | reverse complement strand
TGAAGTGGGGGCTTCTCGTTCGATTGCCCTATTGGGCAAAGCATAGGCGAGCTATCCCCGTGTGTCCCACGGTTCTGTTATTATGAGCGGAACTGTTTCGTATCTACGCAGTCCCAAACAAAATCTATGTTTTTTGGGGAAAATCAGGAGATTTTTCTTTCTGCATCAAGTTCAACTCCCAATATTCTCAAG
This sequence comes from Clostridium sp. TF06-15AC, assembly GCF_003481165.1. Classification (NCBI taxonomy): domain Bacteria; kingdom Bacillati; phylum Bacillota; class Clostridia; order Eubacteriales; family Clostridiaceae; genus Clostridium; species Clostridium sp. TF06-15AC. The sequence continues at coordinate 211 of NZ_QUKS01000011.1, read as the reverse complement.
CCTTCTCTGCAAATATTGATAGCTGCATTCTCATCACGGTTTATCTGATTTCCGCAGGTGCAGCTATACATACGGTCTTCCAGTTTCAGCTCTTTTTTGAGTTTTCCGCAGCAGCTGCAGATTTTTGAACTGGGATACCACTTATCGATACGAACCAGTTTCTTACCGGCACGTTCTAATTTGTAGGAAAGAAAATCAGTAAACATTCCCC
>NZ_QUKS01000010.1:0-60763 GCF_003481165.1 Clostridium sp. TF06-15AC | reverse complement strand
TGCGCTTTCATCTCGGTAATTGAATTGCCGAGGATTCCCGCTTATTGTCCTAAATTGTCCATCCGTTCAAAAGATGGATTTGCCGGATTCGGTCATTGCATCCGCAAAAAAGGAAGCAGGTGAGCAAACCATTTAAGATCCCCTCACCTGCTTTTCTTATACCTTGATGTTGTCTTTGAAGTATTTCTCCCAAGAAATCTTGAACGCTTAATGGGGTCTGACCCCATTAACTTCATTCACTTTTTGGCTGTGTAGCTAAGGATACCGCAATTAATATAATCAATGCAATCGGGAATGCGACAAAAATTGTCTGTAATCCAAATGGAGAACCGGTTGCCTCCCAGATAATACTTAATCCACATCCAACAATCATGGATGAAATACCTCCCGCTTTTGTAGCTTTTTTCCATATAAGCGCTCCAACAACTGCTGGTGTAATTCCCGCTCCATATATTGTATAGGACCAGTACTGAATTGCCAGAATCGATGGGAAGAAAGTCAGAATAACATAAGCGACAATACCCGCAATCAAAATAAACGCACGGCTGACTTTAAGTTCTTCTTTTTCAGTTGCATTCGGATTGATTTTGCTATATAAATCAATACAGAAGTTAGCTGCTGCAGACAATAGGTATGAATCACCTGTGGTAATAGTAAATGCTGCTGCTGCAGAAAGTACAATACCACCTATAATCGTAGGAAGAAGCGTTGCTGCACCGATCAATGCCTGTCCTGCTGCAATACTGGTTCCAAAATACTGACGGGAAATGAATGCATAGCATGCAACAACCGGCATGATAACAAAACAAGCAAGCATAGTGCCCATCAGACCAACACGAGCTGTTTTTACATCCTTCGCTGCAACAATTCTCTGATAATAGTTCTGATCGGAACAAGTCAGAAGAATCAGCGGAAGATATCCGCCAACCCATTTAAGAAGCGTCTGACCGCCGAAGAACGTAAGGCTTTCCGGATCGTTGGCCTGTGCAGAAGAAATAACCCAATCCCAGCCACCTACTGTACTAATCAGAACCGGTAAGCCAATTGCAAGGCCACCTACCATCAAAAATGCGGACATTGCATCTGTCGTAGCAACTGTCTTCAATCCACCAGAAAGGGCTAGTACAATAACAAGTGCACAACAGATTATTGTACAATAAGTAGTTGGAATACCAGTTAGGTCAGTTTACAAGGAACTACACGCAGACCACGAAACGGGGGCTGCTGACAACAAATAAAGGCTGAGTATCAAGCACCGAAAAAGTGCGAGATATTCAGCCTGTTTTGTTGTCCGGGGTTTCCAAAGGGGCTTGCCCCTTGGCACACGACTTTGCTTGCAAAGTGTAGTGTGTTATACGCTCTGTCGGCGTTGCTGCGAAAATGAGGTTGCCGCCGGGTCGGGCAAGGGCATTTGAAGCAGCAGGAAAACAGGGCTGTGATTGCGTGTCGTGGAGCCGCAAGCGCAGGGCTGGTTTCGTCAGCAGACAGGGCGTATATGAAAGCCCCCGTTCCTCGTCCCACGCCGGACTTCGGGACAAAATGTCCCGAACTTGTGGACACACTCACAAAAAGCAAACAGATTTTTCTCTCAAAATTGGAATGGGCGGGGAAGCCATTTTAGGGCTTTGCTATCTCCCTGATAAATGAGAAGTTAAGTTTCGTCCATATATATTTTTATCTCGATGTATTCATGATTTCTTGCATAAGCAAACGACGCTGATTTTCTGATATAGTCAAATATATTTTCGTCTAAATCTTCGTCCCATGTTGTTTCGCTGAAAATTTTATTTTCAGCGGTTGGCTTATACAAGATGACTACATGGATTTGATAAAACTCTTCATCATCATTTGAAAACTGTCGAACTAATGAAATTTGAAAAAATGGTTCTTTTGAAAAAGCAGTAAATGTTCCGGTTTCAAATAAAACCATATCTTCTTCAAGCGGTGTGCTGCACATCTGCTCAAAAACATCAACTATTTCTTCCACAGACATTTTATCCGTTATCTTATCTTCTAAAAACTTAATCAAGTTCTCCATTGATTTTCCTCCTGTAAATTCTTATTTATTGTTCTCTACTTCCGTCCCCGCTGTGGATTTGGATTTTTCAGCAAATCTGACTTATCAGTTCTTAGAAATGGGCGGGAAGCCATTTTAGGGCTTTCCCGCCTTGATTGCCCATTAGCAAAGACGGGCGGGGCTGTCAACGGCGGCGCATGAAATGCGCCGTTCATCTTGACCGTTGACTGGCTCGACTGGCTTTGCTATCTCCCCAACAAGTTATTGTTTGTTGTTTTTCCAATTATCTAAACGGGCTTGCATAGTTTCTCGCCATTCTTCACTTGGACAAGCAGTAATCAATTTTCGATACTCTTCACTTGATGGCGCTTCTATCAAATAAGACTCTACCAATTTTAGCAAATCCCACTCTACTCCATACATTCCACCTTCGGGGAAAATGTCAATCAATACGCCTACTTCTTCTCTTGTCAATGGCGTTTTTACATTGGAGAGCAATTCGTCATACATGTTGATGGTTTCTACTGTAGGGTCATCTTTCACTGCGTCTGGCATTTGACCGAGAAGTTTCAATTTTATAATTGCCTCCTGCACCTTTACTCCCTCCAATTTCTCGTTCTCTATTTTCTCCCCCGCTGTGGGTTCGGATTTTTCAGCAAGTCCGACTTCTGTGCAATCTTTTTCAGCCACTTCTTTTCTTCCTCGGACAGCTTTTTCAAATTCAGCTTGAGCCGCTTACAGATAAACGCCAGCGACGCTTGCTCCGGGTCGCTGCCCTCTTTGGCGGTTTCCTCGGCGGTCTGCAAGAAATCTTCCAGTGGATTGTCCTCCGGGACGCTGAAAAAATCGTCCTTATGTGCTTCCCGCAGGTCAAGAGCTATCTTGTTTATGTCCTGCTGTATCACATAGCGGCAAAAGCTGTCATCATCAATATGGGCGGCGATAAGCTGTCTTAACTGCGGGTCGGTCAAGCCGGGATTGTGCTGCTTCATAATGGTTGTACTCACAGCGTCTACAATGGCGTTTGCACTCTGCACCTGTTTGCCAGCGATACCGTTTACATAGATTTCAAGGTCAGCCATGAGCCGGGGGAAATCCGGGTGTGCCGCCAGCTCACACAAGAGGGAATTATCCACCCGCCCACTTTTCAATAGTTCAATCATATCATCGCTCAAACGCAGGTCTGCAAGATCGGCGTTTGGGTGATTTTTTGTTTGAGAACGCCCCAGCAGATAATCAACAGTCACTTCATAAAACTTTGCCAACTCAATAAGGGCATAATGGCTGATGTCCTTGAAATTATCCCCCTCATAACTGCCCAACGCAGACTTGGAGAGGTGCGTCTGCTCCGCAAGCTGTTCCAGCGTCAACCCACGCTCCACACGCAGGTCTTTCAATCGTTCTTGTATGGATAGTTCCATGCACTCCCCCTCCTTGTCTGTTTATGTTACCTGTTATATCAAAGTTTGTTCAGATACCCGATTTCATCTAATTCTGCCTTAATCTCGTCCCATTCACTACGCTTGGGGTTTAATGCAACAATCATCTCTTTTGTCACCGGCACCCCGTCTGCAAGCTGGCGCACAACTTCCAAAGGCAGGTCGGCGGGATAAAACCACTTCCCGTATTCCACATAGGTCTGCGGATTACCATCAATCATAGAGAGTAAATCCTTGGAAGCGTCCTCACCAGCCATAGGATTACAGTGCCAAACAACGCCATCTTCCGTCCAGACGCAAAAAGTGCTTTTCATCTTTTTGACTTCTCTGCTATTCATGAGCTTTTGCAAAGCGGAAGGCATCCCATTTGTCAAATCCTCTATCCGAGGGAGTTTTTCTTCCCAATCGTAAAGTTCAGAATCTACACCATTGATAACACAGCCTTCAGATGTGAACATGATAATCATGCTTTGCTCACTGCCATCGGTAGCCCAAAATGCTTCTTTTCCCTTTCTCCATATGGGATTGTATGTATAGTGACGGATGAAACTCCATTCCTTCTCTAACATGATGATGTCCAAAGCTGCAAGCCCTTTGCAGAAAGCCTTTAGGCGATTTACATCAGGTAATCCAGACAAATTTTTCGTTGAAATCATATCGCCACTCCTTTCAAACTTTAATTGCCATCCAAGTACTTTTATTTTACCACAATTCCGAGAGCGTGGAAATAGAGAGTTTTCCGAACTGATTTCCGACCTTATGGATATACGGGGCGGGCGGTCTTTTAGGTGTAGACTTAGGGTAGTTCATCGATGAGCTGCACCTTGAAAAATGAATGACCGTCCGAAAAGGAATACCCAGGCAGGGGAAGCACCGCAACGAGCCACTTCGGGACAAAATGTCCCGAAGTCCGGGGAGCGTGCCAACGCCGGAACACGCCGCAGAAATGGGGCAGGAAGCTTTTTCGGGGAGAACGGCAAAGGAAAAATGGAGGGAACACATGAGAGAGAACCCATATAAACGACTGCCGCCCATAGAGCGCAAGCAGGACGGTTCCCTTTACCGCATGACACCGGCACAGAGGAAACAGGCAAACGCCCTGATCCGCCGGGAGTGCTGCTGTTATGAGGACGGGAACTGTATGCTCCTTGACGATGGGGACACCCACACTTGCCCCCAAACCGTTTCTTTCTCGGTCTGCTGTAAGTGGTTCCGCTGGTCGGTCTTGCCGCAAATCGGGACGCTGGAAGCGGAGATTTTCCGGGATAAGGAGCTAAAACGCTGTGCGGTCTGCGGCAGAGTGTTCGTCCCAAAGTCCAACCGGGCGAAATACTGTCCCGACTGTGCCGCCAGAGTTCACAGGCGGCAGAAAACAGAAAGTGAACGGAAAAGGAGGTCTTGTGTGGACAGTTAGGGGCTGAAAAGTCCTTGATTTACAAGGCTTTACAAGCACAGAACAGGGGCAGGCAATAGAAACTACCGTCTGCCTCCGAAAACGGACTTCTAACCGTCCACAAAACACAATATGACAAACACCATTTATATCCATCAGCCGGAAAAAGCGGTCAGCTTTACCCGGCTTCCCAATTTCCTTTTTGAAGCCCCCACATTCATGCCCCTGTCCAACGAAGCAAAGGTACTGTATGCCTTTATCCTGCGCCGGACAGACCTGTCCCGAAAAAACGGGTGGGTGGACGAATACGGGCGGATTTACCTCTACTATCCCATCAACGAGGTAGTGGAGCTGCTCCACTGCGGGCGGCAGAAAGCGGTCAACACCCTGCGGGAACTGCAATACGCCGGACTGGTGGAAATCCAGAAGCAGGGCTGTGGAAAACCCAATCGCATTTACCCAAAATCCTACGAAGCGGTTCCAAACACCGACTTCAAGAAATACGGTTATGGAACGCCGGAGGACTGAAAACCGCACTCCACAAGTACGATAATCAATCCTCTTGAAGTACGAAAATCGGACGGTATATAGAAATACAGAGATTAAAACGATTTTATTTATATCTTATCCATTCCTATCCGATCCGAGATATTTTCTGCGGGATTTTCCTGTGGAAAAGTCCCGGAAAGGAACGGAACGGGGAAAGGAGTTTCATGGCACAACACGCAATTTTGCGATTTGAAAAACACAAGGGCAATCCGGCAAGACCGCTGGAAGCCCATCACGAACGGCAAAAGGAACAGTACGCCAGCAATCCCGACATTGACACCAGCCGGAGCAAGTACAATTTCCACATCGTCAAGCCGGAGGGACGCTATTACCACTTCATTCAAAGCCGCATTGAACAAGCTGGCTGCCGCACCCGCAGGGACAGCACCCGTTTTGTGGATACGCTGATTACCGCCAGCCCGGAATTTTTTAAGAAGAAGTCCCCAAAGGAGATACAGGAATTTTTCCAGAGGGCGGCTGATTTCTTAATCGGGCGTGTAGGGAAAGAAAATATCGTGTCGGCGGTGGTACACATGGACGAGAAAACGCCCCACCTGCATTTGGTCTTTGTCCCTCTGACAGAGGACAACCGCCTGTGTGCAAAGGAGATTATAGGGAATAGAGCCAACCTCACAAAATGGCAGGACGATTTTCACGCCTATATGGTGGAGAAATATCCCGACTTGGAGCGTGGGGAAAGTGCCAGCAAGACAGGCAGGAAGCATATCCCCACCCGTCTGTTCAAGCAGGCGGTCAATCTCTCCAAACAGGCAAGAGCCATTGAAGCCACGCTGGGCGATATTACCCCGTTCAACGCCGGAAAGAAAAAAGAGGAAGCCCTCTCCCTGCTGAAAAAATGGTTTCCGCAGATGGAGAACTTCTCCGGTCAGCTCAAAAAATACAAGGTTACAATAAACGACCTTTTAGCAGAAAATGAACAGTTGGAAGCCAGAGCCAAAGCCAGCGAAAAGGGCAAGATGAAAGATACGATGGAACGGGCAAAGCTGGAAAGCGAGCTGAAAGACATTCAGCGGCTGGTAGACCGTATCCCGCCGGAGGTGCTGGCAGAACTGAAACGGCAACAGCGGCACACAAGGGAACGGTGATTGATGGCAGAAAACATTTCACGCCGCAGCATGGCGGCACTGCACTTTGAAAATTAAATACGGAGGTACTATGGAGCATATCAGATACAAGAAAGAAACCGAAGTCGTGACTTTTCAGGGAAAGGAAATCACGCTGGAAAATCTCTCTCCGGTGTTCACGCCGGAGCAGGAAGCGGCAAAACGCCGGGAGCTGGAACAGCAGCTTTATGAGGTGTTCCGCAAGTATGCCGACAAACGGCAGAGTGAGGAAGCCGGGGCATAAGGTTTTCCGAAGCCATCGTTGATTTGCGGGGCTGCTGGCGGTATAATAAAGCTGTCAGCAGCTCCGTTTCTTTTTTAAGAAAAGGAGCGACAATATGAATAATCGAATAGACGCAATCTATGCAAGACAATCGGTGGACAAAAAGGACAGCATTTCCATTGAAAGCCAGATTGAATTTTGCAAATACGAGTTGAAAGGCGGTAACTGCAAGGAATACACAGACAAGGGGTACAGCGGCAAGAACACAGACCGTCCGAAGTTTCAAGAACTGGTGCGGGACATCAAGCGGGGCTTGATTGCAAAAGTCGTGGTTTACAAGCTCGACCGTATCAGCCGTTCCATTCTGGACTTTGCCAACATGATGGAGCTGTTCCAGCAGTACAATGTGGAGTTTGTGTCCTCTACGGAAAAGTTTGATACCTCCACCCCGATGGGGCGGGCGATGTTAAATATCTGTATTGTGTTCGCCCAGCTTGAACGGGAAACGATACAGAAGCGGGTAACGGACGCTTACTATTCCCGCAGCCAGCGAGGTTTCAAGATGGGTGGGAAAGCCCCTTATGGCTTCCATACAGAGCCAATCAAGATGGACGGTATCAACACAAAGAAGCTGGTGGTAAACCCAGACGAAGCGGCAAATATCCGGCTGATGTTCGAGATGTACGCCCAGCCCACAACCTCCTACGGGGACATTACCCGGTACTTTGCCGAACAGGGAATTTTATTCAACGGCAAGGAACTAATACGCCCCACGCTGGCGCAGATGTTACGCAATCCTGTCTATGTGCAGGCAGACCTTGATGTGTACGAATTTTTCAAAAGTCAAGGGACAATCATTGTCAATGACGCTGCCGATTTTACCGGCATGAATGGCTGCTATCTGTATCAAGGGCGGGATGTGAAGCCCAGCAAAAAGAACGACTTGAAAGACCAAATGCTGGTGCTGGCTCCCCATGAGGGCATTGTCCCCTCCGACATCTGGCTGACCTGCCGCAAGAAACTGATGAACAACATGAAAATCCAGTCTGCCCGGAAAGCCACCCATACATGGCTGGCGGGAAAAATCAAGTGCGGAAACTGCGGGTATGCCCTTATGAGCATTAACAATCCTGTGGGAAAGCAATATCTCCGCTGCACAAAGCGGCTGGACAATAAAAGCTGTGCCGGGTGCGGGAAAATCATCACTTCGGAGCTGGAAGCGGTTGTTTATCAGCAGATGGTGAAGAAGCTGGCAAGCTACAAAACGCTGACGGGCAGAAAAAAAGCGGCAAAGGCAAACCCGAAAATCGCCGCCCTGCAAGTGGAGCTTGCCCATGTGGACGGCGAGATTGAAAAACTGGTGGACAGTCTGACGGGCGCAAACAATGTCCTGCTCTCCTATGTGAATGTGAAGATAGCGGAACTGGACGGACGCAAGCAGGAACTTCTGGCGAGGATAGCGGAGTTGACGGTGGAAGCCATCAGCCCGGAACAGGTCAATCAGATTTCCGGCTACCTCGACACTTGGGAGGATGTATCCTTTGATGACAAGCGGCGTGTGGTGGATTTGATGATTACCACCATAGCCGCCACAAGCGATAGTTTGAATATCACATGGAAAATCTGACGGGCGGAACCCCTCCCGCCAGATACCTACCCTGTGTAGTCCCTTGTAAACTGTACTTTGTAGCGTTTAAAATAAATCCAAGACCTCGATACTGATAAGAAACGATAGAAACCATCGCAAGTGCTATGATAACCGCTGATATTGTTCTAGCTTTAGAACCATATTTCGTTTCAAGAAGCTGTGATACCGTGTAGCAGTTGCTTTCCCGGATTTTAGGGGTCAGATAACATAAAACACTCATACTGATAACCGGACAAATCGTAAAAAACAAACCACTCCACAATCCATAATTAAAAGCTAGGCTATTTCCACCACCGGTTACTGTACCACCACCTGTATATGTAGCCAAAATCGTACCAACTGCTACAATCTTTCCAAGACCTCTTCCTGCTAAGAAAAAATCTTCTTTTCCTTCTTTTTTTACAGCTGCTTTCTTTGCGAAATAAGCTCCCGTTCCAACCAGAGCAAGTAAATAAACAATAACAACCAGAAGCATTTTAGGCTGAGCAATTAATTCATGCATAATGTATCCTCCTTTAATGTCAATATCATTTTCCATATTCTATTACTAAAAGACCTTCTTTATATACCGCCGATAAATGTTCTGTAAACGCATGTAAATCTACCAATGGATTGGCATCCAGAACTACAATGTCTGCAATTTTTCCTTCTTCTAAAACACCTCTGTCTTTCACCCCAAGTTCCTCCGCTGCAGCCAAAGTTGCACAGCGAATCACCTGAGCAGCTGACATTCCATTTTCCTGCATTGCAACTAATTCTTTAAATATGGATGGGTGCGGGCCAAAATTCGGAGAACCTGCATCACTTCCCGCAACAATCTTCGTACCGATTTTCATGGCTGCTGAAAAAGCCTTTTTTTGATTTTCCTCAACAGCTGATGCCTTCTCTACGATAACATCTGCGATCATTCCTTTTCCTCGAGCCAGTTCTTTATATACCTGCAGAGTCGGAACCCACACCTGCCCATTTTCTTTCATCTTATGAAGAAGTTCTTCATCTAATGCACCTCCGTGCTCAATTGTATCAATTCCGGCATCAATACATTTTGAAATAGCATCTCGTGAAAGCGCATGTGCTGCGACCTTCATATTTAAACGGTGTGCTTCATATGTAATCGCCTTCAACTCATCCGGTGAATACATACATGGACCTACATCTTCCAATCCAGCTGCGCCTCCACTCGCCATGATCTTAATCCAATGAAGTGGTGGAATGCTCATCTCGATATTATAACCTTTCAAACGTTTAATTTTATCAATCAACTGCTCCTTTGTATTCGCAATATAGCCAATCATCGGACAATGTCCATAGGAACCTTGAATTGCACTTCCCGCCGGAACAATATGACTTCCTTTAATCAGTCCAATATTCACAGCTTTTGCCAGAGGAATCGAGCAATCATCATTACAGCCCAAATCGCGTACAGTCGTTACCCCGTTCTTTAAGGATTTTTCCGCCGAAGAAACACCTTTGGCAAAATTTAAATAGTTTCCGTCCCGTACAGTCTCATACATGGGGTCCTTGGCTGTTCCTTCCCATACAAGATGCACATGAGCATCCATAATACCTGGAATCAGATATTTTCCACTGCAGTCCACCTTCTTTGCTTCAGTCGGCGCCTTTTCCTGAACTGATGCAATTTGCTTACCAGTAATTTTTAAATCTGCCTTGATAAATTTTCCTGTTCTTACATCCAGAATTTCACCATTAACCAAATAGAATTCTTCCATCCTTCCAGCTCCTTCCTGATTTTTAATCCATGTTGAATGTAAATATCTGTAGCTAAAATCAAAATAATATAATAAAATGAGGATTAAGAATAATTATTTTGATGAACAGATTATAAAAAAAATATAAACTGATTACTTCGTATATCTGATACAATATCAAAAAAACATCTTGTGCAGAATGCACAAGTAGAAAGGAGTCCCTTATGCTATCATTCCTATCATTCATGCAAAAGCTTTCTGCTTATCACGCTTTAAAAAAAGAAAGCATCCGCTATCCAGATTCCCCAATTTTTCACGTTCAAAACAACCTCCCTGTAAGAGAAACATTTACAGAAGCTACCGCATATATTATTCATTCTGATGATTGCCTTCAAATCCCCAAAGACAACCAAAATATACTTTGGATCATTTTGCCGAACGGCACAGATGACACAGAAATCCCTAATTGGATCGAAAACTATGTTATGCTGGCTGAACCTACCATTCAAACTGAGCTTACATTCCAGCTGCAGCATATACTAAAAGTAGAGCGACGAATCGAAGAAGCTCATTACAAACTCAGCCAATGCCTGATAAACCGTAAAGATGTGAATACCATCCTATCTACAGGTGCAGAACTTCTCAAAAACCCCTTATTTTTATCGGATACATCCACCCGTGTTCTTCACTGGTCTGATCTGAACGAACTAAAGAAAGTTGATGACGAACTGATTCAATGCATCATCAAACACAATTTTGTAACCTCCGATCTATTCGAAAAATACGACTATAAAACACTTCTGCCCAGTATCGAACAAACCGAACATGCCTTTATTGAACATTCTAATTACCAGAAGAAGAAAGAACGTCTGATTGTAAAAATTGTTATTGAGCACCGATATTTTGGCTGGATCGTAGTAATTCCACAGAAACGTCCCTTTGAAGACGGCGATTGTCAAATACTAGATATTTTGGCAAACGTCCTATCGTTAGAATTAGAGCGAAATAAAATAGGCTTTGCACTCAGTTATCGTGAAAATCTTCTATTTGAACTTATTTCGGGACGCATCCGCAATCAGGAAGAATTTAATTTACGGGCAAAAGGATTTGGCTGGATTCCGGGAGAACACTTCTATACCATGGCTATTGGCTTCCGGGATGCGTACCAATCGGACAATCAAGAACGTTCCATCGCTGCTTACAAAAATCATCTTGGTATGATTTATCCAACCTATAAAGCAGTCTGTATCGGCAATATCTTATATCTGCTTCTTGAAACCGAAGATCTGGAATCAGTTGCCAATAACTTGGATAACTTCTTTCAAACTTATCATCTGGCCGCTGGTTGCAGTCACCATTTCTCAAATATCATTGAATTTAGTGCATCTGTAGAACAATCCTTAGAGATTCTACGAATTGGAATGAAACAGAATCCAAGGCAGAATATCTATCGATTTCAGGAATACAATATGCCTTACCTGGTTTCCACTTTGAAAAAATATAGTCAGCCGAACTATTTCTGCCTTCCAGAAATACTCAGATTACAGGCCTATGATCAAGAATTCGGAACCGATTATTTAGATACATTACAAACCTATCTCTTCTTCCGCAATGTAATAACTGCAGCAAATCATCTTCACATTCACAGGAACACTATGAATTACAGAATTCAAAAAATCATTGAAATTACGGGATTAAAGCTTACCGAAGGCGAGGATTTGTATAAAATATGGCTTAGCTGCCTCATTCTTGATGTTAATGGGTTCTGCCCCCATTAACTTTGAATCACTTTTTCTTTACCATGCAGCGTTTCTTAAAGAATGAAATACCATGCAAAGAATCTGACCAACGCCCCCACTGTGTATCACACACAGCGAGGGCTTTTTTTGCACTCCAGGAGTTCATTTTATTTCCGTCATAAACTATACACTTCCACCATAAGCCGTATCCCGACTTTCAGACCTTCCTGCTTCGGCTTCAGCTTCTTCCGACCTCCACCGGACTTTCTGACTTTATATGCTCTTTTCTCTCCCATAATTATTCGTGCAGCTCCAGCGGCAATCCGTCCAGGTCAAGGCAAAATCAAAATATAAAATTCTAAACTTGAAATTTCCAAGGTAATTTTGCTTGAGTAATTTCACAAAAAGCCGTTTTTCTGAAATCACTTCCGTTCTTTATTTTCACAATAAGTTGATTTCATGAAATTTCTATGCTAAAATAGCCTCAAAAATTTCAATTTCCATTTTTCGGAGGAAAAAACAATTATGACAAACCGAGCAGGAACACTCGTGAGTAATCTGTCAGGCGAAATGGCGTATGAATCCTTTCGACCAGCTCCTCTTCCACCAAATCCTCCTATTGAGGTATCTGGTGAGCTTCTCACGAAACTTATTGATGCAAACAAGAAAATAGCAACACTTGAAGGGATTTCCTCCCGTATACCAAACATGGGACTTTTTGTTTCCATGTATGTCCGTAAAGAAGCCCTTCTTTCCTCACAGATTGAAGGTACACAGTGCACCCTTGAGGATATCTTGAATCCTCTAATTGAAGACAACACCAATCGAGATGTTTCCGATGTTGTTAACTATATCCGTGCGACTGAGTTTGCGCTTGAGCGGCTGAAAACACTACCTCTGTGCAATCGTCTAATTAAAGAAACTCATGCAGTTCTTCTGGAAAGCGCGCGAGGACAGGAAAAGAATCCTGGCGAATTCCGGTATTCACAAAACTGGATTGGCGGTCAGGGAAGTACTCTCAAAAACGCTCGATATATTCCGCCAAATCCTGAAGATATGCTGACAGCCATGTCCGACCTTGAAAAATATATCAATAGTGATGATACTCTTGACCCTTTGATTCAAGCCGCATTAATCCACTATCAATTTGAAACCACTCACCCTTTCCTTGATGGTAATGGACGTGTTGGACGACTTCTCATTACGCTCTTCCTAATGGAAAAAGGCATTCTGTCTACTCCCGCACTCTATATTTCTTATTACCTCAAGATGAACCGTATTGAGTACTATGACCGTATGACTCAGGTGCGACGTACTGGTGATTATGAGCAATGGATTTCTTTTTTCCTTCAGGCTTTTGCAGATTCCGCAGAAGATGCGATTCATACAATTGATTATCTTACTGCATTACACGATAAAAGCACAAAATTATTTGATGCTCTCACAAAGAGACAGCGTACCAGCGTTCTTAAAGTGTTTGCCTATTTGGAATCAAATCCTATTATTGATATTCAGAAAACCTCTACAGCTCTTGAAATGTCCTATAATACTGTGTCAAAGGTAGTCTCCATTTTGGTCAATGATGGAATCTTGGAGCAAACAAACAAATCTGGAAAGGCGAAGATATATTCTTATACCGAATACCTCGATATTCTCCGTAAGGACACTTAACGCCTTGACTATCACCGCTAAAAGCGCTCCAAACAATGTCTTTTTCTCAATTTCTTTCACAATCTTCACTCTTATTCTACCACAGGATTACTACAAATGTCTTTCTTCCGTCAAGTCGCGCGAAAAAGCGCCTGCACATTTGCACAGGCGCCTTTTTCTAAAATAAATAGGTTGGTGAATAAGTAGTTATTGTATATAAAAATATAATGGAGGCATAATTAATAAATGACTACGCTTCTTTCTCTGCTTCCAGCTGTTTTTTCAGTGTTCTCAGCTGTCCGCCATTTAAGACAACTTCGATTTCTTTATCCGTCAATTCTAATTTAGCCCAGAAGGAGAATCCTTTTGTCTTATCGGTAATCTGTACACGGCGTGCTGCAATCTGCTCCCGCAGGTTATCGATATGAAGCTCATCTGTCTGCTCCAGGCGGTCATAATCAGCTCCATCCTCAAACAACATTGGAATTACGCCATGATTTACCAGGTTTCCCTTATGGATACGGGCAATACTCTTGGCAATGACCGCTTTTACACCCAGATACATGGGATTAATAGCCGCATGCTCACGGGAGGAACCCTGTCCATAGTTTTCACCGCCGATGATAACGCTCTGTCCCATTTCTTTTGCGCGAGCTGCAAATTCCGGATCATATCGATGATAGCAATACTGGGACATCAACGGAATATTGGAACGCATACTGCTGAACTCAGCACTTGCCGGTGTAATATCATCGGTGGATACATTATCACGGGCTTTTAAGCTGATAGGAGCATCCAGTGTCTCCTGCGGCGGCTCCGGAACCGGAAGAAACTTGATGTTCGGTCCGCGGACAATCTCCACCTTCGCAGCTTCCTCCGGAGACAGCGGCGGAAGAATCATCGAATCATCAATATCGTACTGATCCGGCTCGTGAATTGAATCCAGGATCTTCACATTTTCACCCATAATATCTTCTGCCGTTGCGAAGGTCCCCATAATCGCTGTCGCTGCAGCACTCTCCGGGCTTACCAGATAGATCTTGGCAGTCGGATTCCCGGCACGTCCCTTGAAATTACGGTTGGAGGTGCGGACTGCCACACCGTCGGTCGCCGGAGTCTGACCGATTGCGCAGCACGGACCACAGGCAATCTCCAAAAGACGGACACCTGCATCCAGAAGCATCTCCACATATCCATCGCGCATCAACTGACGGTACACCTGCTTGGAAGAAACCGCACAGGTACAGCTTACATCCTCATTCACATGATGTCCCTTAAATACAAGTGCTGCTTTTGCAATATCGGCATAGCTTGCATTGGTACAGCTTCCGATAAATACCTGCTGTACTCTCTTCTTTTCCGCCTGATGCAGCGGCATAACATTGTCCGGCTGGTGCGGACATGCGATCAACGGCTCTAACTCGCTTAAATTGATATCGATCGTCTCGTCGTACTCGGCGTCCTCATCCGGAAGAAGCTCTGTGTATGCTTCCGGACGTCCCTGTGCAGCCAGAAATCTCTTTACCTGTGCATCTGCCGGGAAAATGGAAGTGGTCGCGCCCATTTCCGCACCCATGTTTGCGATAGTCGCACGTGCCGGAATCTCCATCTCGGCAACTGCCGGTCCCACGTACTCATATACATTTCCCAGACCGCCCTTGATGGTCACGCGGCGAAGCATTTCCAGGATAACTTCCTTCGAGTTGCAGCCCGGTCTTAATTTACCGGTCAGGTTGACACGGACGACTCTCGGCATCGTCAGACGCATCGGAACACCCGTCATCGCCGTTGCTACATCCATGCCGCCGACACCGATACACAGCATACCGATCGCGCCGCCATGCGGTGTGTGACTGTCTCCGCCCATCGATACCTTGCCTGGCACACCAAAACGGGATACATGAACGGTATGGCAGATGCCGTTGCCCGGTCTGGACACATACACGCCGAATTTCTTTGCTGCGGACTGCAAATAAATGTGGTCGTCCGGCGTCTTATTATCTACATATAATAAATTGTGATCGAGGTAGCTGACGCTGCACTCCGTGCGGACACGGTCCAGCCCGATCGCCTCGAATGCCAGATAAGTCATAACGGCATTGATATCGTGTGTCAATGTCTGATCCACCTTGATAAAAATTTCTTTGCCCGGCGTCATATCGCCCGATACGAAATGTGACTCAATAATCTTTCTGGTAAGTGATTTCCCCATGTTTTGATTTCCTCCATTTGGTTTGTCATATTCTCTCGGAGTCTTTCCTGCACTCCGCCATCTCTATCAGCCCCGCAGCCTTGACCCGGCTGCCCGTCTGTTTTTTCCGTCCTTATTGTAACGCCTGCCTGCGGGGAAAATCCAATTAAGAAAGGGAATGAAGGTATAACTTTCTGTTATCAGGGCCTTTCCCCGTACTCCTCCCTACTCAATTCTTCGCTTCCATTTACGCCTCCTTATTTTCGCTCATTTTTCGTATATCTACAAAATTATATTATATCTTTTAGGTATCATCAAAAATTATTTTATTTTATTTTGTAATTTTATGTATCTTTTTGTATTTTTCTGACTGTTTTATGTTAGAATCCAGCCATGTTTGGGAGGACAATTTGTATTAGGGAGGAAATTCGAATGAGAAAAATTAAAATGATGACCAGTGCAGTGCTTCTTTCTTTATCCCTGGCTTTTTCTTTAACAGCTTGTGGAACAAAGTCTGAACCGGCAGCCGATACAACAGCGGCTGAAGCCGAAGTAACCGAGACAGAAGGCGAAGCAGAGACTGCCGAAGAAGCGGCGAATGACGAAGAAGAGAAAGTCAAAGTCGGCGTTTCATGGAATGCAGACGAAATCGACGAAGATGCACAGTTATATAGAGATGCCGTTACCAAAGCTGGCGGCGAAGCAATTTATCTTCCTCAGATCAAAACCGAGGATGACGCGAAAAATGCTCTGGCAGAAATCGATGCTCTGGTTATGACCGGCGGCGAAGATATTGATCCGAGCTACTACGGCGAAGAGCCAAACGAAAAATTAGAGACTGTAAACGAAGTCAGAGATACTTCTGATTCTCTTTTAATCAAGGCAGCTCTCGATGAGGATATCCCGATGCTCTGCACCTGCCGTGGCATGCAGTTCTTAAACGTATTAAGCGGCGGTACCTTATATCAGGATCTTCCGACTCAGAATCCGTCCGATATCGAACATCGCGATCCGGACCGTAAGGTATTCGCAAAACATGAGATTACCGTAGACAAAGATAACATCGTTGCTGCCGCATTTGGCGGAGAAGGCACCTACACTGTAAACTCCTGGCATCATCAGGCAGTCGATCAGTTAGGTGACAACCTGAAAGTCGTTGCTACTGCTCCAGATGGAATCATCGAAGCAATCGTCAGAGAAGATAAAGACTACGTGATGGGCTTACAGTTCCATCCGGAAGCTATGATCGCTGAAGGTGATGACAGTTTTCTTGCTTTCTACACCAACCTGATCGATCAGGCAAAAGAGGCAGAATAATCACATTTCTCCCAGACAAAACAATATTTTTGATGTTTTAATAACCTCCAGGCGGATGAATCAATCTTTCCGCCCGGAGGTTTTTTGTCCAAGACGCTCTTTTTTAATAAAAAAGAATGTGCCTTGGCACATTCTCGCGCCGAGCGCGGTCGCTTGCGACAAACTACATCTTCGCGCGAGTGCGCATCATTGGCACGTTAGTGCCTTTTTGTGTAATAGGGGATCCAAGGAATTTCCTATTACATAAAAAAGCAGAAGCCCCACGCTCCCGCATGAGACTTCCACCCTACTTTGAATCATTGAATCTTAATTAAATTGTCTCTGCTCCCAGCCAATCACATCCCAGACGTCGCTGGTTTCCAGCCCCAGCCGCCATCCGGCTACGCCTGCCAGGTCGTATTTCTTGATTAAATCCATCTTGAGTCCCAGAGACCTTGTCTCCTCCATCCAGAGCTGCTGTTCGCCGTTCTGGCTGTCCAGCCTGCCGTAATACTGACCAGCCGAATCATCCCAGGTCAGATCCATGCCGCTCTCCGACACCCATTTTGTCGCCTCGGAGATTCCCATCGCACGGGAGGACGCATTGTCGCCGCTTCCCGTCCAGAGCCTTGTGTAGAACGGGACTGCGTTGATTACCTTTTCCTTCGGAACCAGGGAAAGCATATCTTTGATGCCGTTTTCGACATATCCGATCGAAGAAACAGAACCGGCTTCACCGCCTGCATAGTGCTCATCATAACCCATGATAATCACATAATCTGCGACGTTGCCCTGCTCTTTCTGGTTGTAGAAACGGTTATATACCGCCGGAACATAGTTATCGACCGACAGCACCAGCCCTTTCTTTCGGCAGGAAACCGACAGCTCGCGGATAAACTCGATGTAATGGACGCCCGCCGCCGTCTTCAAACTCTCAAAATCCAGATTGATACCGTCAAACCCATAACGGTCCGCCTCTGTCATCATATTTTCAATCAGTTTTTCGCGCACAGACGTCCTGGAAAGAAGCACCTCCGCCTGCACGTTCTTGCTGCATTCGCGGCTGAAATTGTCGAGTACCGCCCAGACCTGAAGACCTTTTTCATGCGCCCGATCCACATAGGACTTATCTGCCAGAGATTCATACGCGCCGCTGTTGCTGCTAAGCGTAAACCACGTCGGCGCGATGACATTGACACCTTTCGTCTTTGCAATCAGAGAATCCATCGCCTGGTTTGCCGCCGCGATCGTTACCTGATGCCAGACCATCACAATCTTCTGATCCAGTGAAATATTCTGGTAGACCGGAGCAGTAAAATCACTCTTTAATGTCTCCTCGTGCAGATTTTTCATCTTCCACTTGTGCATATATCCAATATGACCGTCCGGTGTCATGACTCTCGCCCAGTTGTCATACTGTTCCAGCACCGTCACTGTCCCGCCGCGCTTTATCTCAGTCACAATCGGGCTTTTCAAGCCGCCTCTTAAGCGGATCTTGGCGCTCCACGCCGCATCTGCCACCGTAACCGGATCCCAGTTATTTTCCACGAAAACCCGCTTCTGTGCCTCACCATCATACGCCTGCAGACGCACATCGGTGTATTTCTGAATCAGAGCCAGTGAAAGATAAACTGCATCGCCATCCCGGTAAAGGATCTTTTTTCCGTCCTCATCCACTGTCGTCTCGTCGCTTTTCACGATCTCCTCCGGCAGGGTGTACACCAGTATTTCCTCATTGGCATCCCAGTAAAAACGTTCATTTAAGTTCGCATCTACCCACGCAGCCGGCAGATATGTCTGCCCGTCCACGTAGACCCCGCTCTCCTCCTGACGTTCATAGTTCAGATACAGCGCCACCCGGTCGCTGCCGCCCGCCGCGTACAGAGCATCCAGATCCGCCCTCTCCCGGCTTGGCATATATTTGACCGCTGCAATCACACCAACGGCTGCCACGATTAAAAACAGCACAAACCCGAAAATCCGTCCCAGACAGCCCGAACGTGCTTTCCTTGATCTTCCTCTTTCCATGTTTTCCTCCGGTGTATGTTAAGGTAATATCATAAGCACTAAGCTCGAAAATACCTCGCTAAGTGCCCTTATTATATCACACCAGCTCCATGGAATGTTGACTTTTTTCTTAACTCCTCTTTCATTTTCCCTGTAATAGGTTACTGTTTACGCATACGTGCCCAGTAACTGTAATAGCACCATCTAAACAGTTCTCACCATTTTCTCCGAAAGAAAAATCCGGCGGACTGTCCAGATACGGACAAAACGGCACCTCTCTTATCACCGGTTGTAAACCCGGTCAAAATGTATCTCTGTCAGCACTCCTGTCTCCGCTCCGACGTAATCAGCCATATAAAACGAGCCGTCCTCCCGGAACTCACACAGCTTCCTGTATTCTTCTGGCCTGCACTCCCTCCCATCAATTAAAATCTGGATTCCTTTGCTTTTATATCGCTGTAATCCCTCGACAAATATTCTCTGCTGTTCCCTACGCCTCCTCTCCGCTTCTTCTTTTTTACTTTTTCTTACTACCATTCCACACCTTCTCCATTCCGCGAAAACAGACCATTCTGCCTTTTCTGACCTTTCGGAGATAATCGGTAATTTATAACCCCTGGTCTGCCTCGCTTATCGTAGGAATTTTCCAAAAAAAGTCATGGACTCTCCCGTAACCATCAATGCGTTCTTCTGCAGTGGGATTCGCCGGATCCGGATATCCAGATATTGCTCTGCCATTTTTACAGCTTCCTCTTCTCCAAATGAGACGAAATACTCACACCATTTTTTCCATTTTTGCTTTTCTGCTGCCAATGCCGCAAAATCTGCCAGCTGCCATCCGCTGACCGAACCGACCAGAAAACAGCGGCTGCATCGAAAAAAGGCATCCTGATTCTTCTGTGTCAAGGCTCCGAAGTCGATCACCATCGCCTCCATCCCCCTTTCCGAACAATCGTACCATTCTGCACGTTCACCCTTTTGATAGAAAAAAATTCCCCTAATTTCAAACGGCTGTCCTGCCCCGTCTATAACCGGTTTTTCCCTTCTTTTTCCCGTCCGGTATATCTTTTCAAGCTGTGCAAATGAGCCGCTCTCATTTTGTTCCAGAACCGCCGTTCGCCGGCACAGAACCCCGGACAGATATGCTGCCGTCATAAGCGAAAAGTGTGTCACCCCAACCGATGGTCCGCTCCCGGCTATCCCGATACATTCCAGGCGTTCTGTCCCGGCCTGCTTTGTGTCTGGCACTGGTTTTTGCCTGAATTTCCGCCCCACTTTTGAGCCTTCGCCCCGTTTTCCGATTCTAATCTGTATTTCCTCCTATTTCCACTGCCACGGGAATCCACCCATAAAGCGCTCCCACCTTCGCCGGATGTTCCGCCAGAGTCCCCCTTCTTTTGCTGCCTGTCTGGTCCCCCGTCCTTTTTTGAGAGCTGCCTCCCGGAAAATCCTTTCAAAAAATTCTGTCTCCTCCGCTGCCTCATTTTCCTGCCCCCGCCTTCCGCCTGCATCGAA
The DNA here is from genome assembly GCF_003481165.1 of Clostridium sp. TF06-15AC. Lineage (NCBI taxonomy): Bacteria > Bacillati > Bacillota > Clostridia > Eubacteriales > Clostridiaceae > Clostridium > Clostridium sp. TF06-15AC. Next base: position 40,263 of record NZ_QUKS01000010.1, on the reverse strand, counting down.
CGGCGGAGTTAAAAATGGAAGCCGCAGATACCTAAGATGCCGGACCTCCTCCGGAAGATAATCCCGCCCGCATTTTCTGTGATTTAATAAAATCTGGAGTCCCTCTTCTCCTCCCAGAAACCGGATCGCCCGCAGAGAATCTTCTTTCTCCCACGGCTGCAATCCACAGACGAAAAGAATCAAATCATACTCCCCCTCCAGAACCGTCTGGAGCCCGGTTCCGCAGTCATCTAAAATCACTTCAAACACCGGCTGTTCCAGCTGCACCACATCGCTGTATCTGGGTTTCAACGCCAGACCGTCCATGTAATAAATCCCATGTTCATCCGGCACCATCCCATACCAGGATACCAGCCTGCGGACTGCCCCCGTGTCATTCTGCTCCCTGTAAAGGCAGGAAACTCCTTTCTGCCGCAGATATCGGACCGCGCCAAGTGCGGTATGTGTAACCCCGATTCCGCTCCGGCTGCCTGCTGCGGCAATCCTGAGAAGTGGTATATGACGTTCTGCAAATATGCGCGCCTCCAGTTTTTCCAATGCCTCTAACACTTCCCGGACACTCTGGCAGCGCTCTTTTTTCTCTGTTCTGAGACATCGCCCCATAAGAATGTACAGATCTCCCCGACAGCTTCCCTGTCCTGCTTTTATCTCCCCCTCTGGGGCATGCCCTGTCCCCATATAGTACAGGAGGGCGCCAATGGCATAGATGTCGGTCCTCTCATCCAGAGTCCCTCCCTCGTACTGTTCGGGGGCTGCAAAGCCTTTTGTTCCATAGCAAACAGATCGTTCCTGGCTCAAAGACGCCAGTGCCGCCTGATCAAAATCAATCAATTTTAATTGTTCCCGGCAGATTAGAAGATTCCCGGGGTGGAGATCTAAATATAAGATTGGATTTGGTTTGAATGAATGCAGATAATTCATGATCCGGCAAAGCTCAATTCCCAGACGGATAAGCTCTCCCGTTTGCAGACTGCCCGTTCTCTCAATTCGGGCATACAACGACTCACCGCACAGATATTCCTCGATGAGATAATAATAATTTTCGTCAATTTCCAGATCGTAGATGATCGGGATTCCCGGATGGCGCAGCCGCTTCAAAAGCGCTGCTTCCTGAATGAAACCGCTCTCTGTCCGCCTGACACGCTTAATCGCTCTCTCTTCATCAAGCCCCAGATGCCTGGCTAAAAAAACAGTTCCGCTCCGACCGCGTCCGATCACACGTTCCAGCTGGTATTTTCCAAATAGAACGGCTGTTTCCGTACCGCGCCTCCTTTCGGTCTATACCACCTCTCAAGATTCATTGTATACGATCCCCTCACTTCCCGCAACCGTTTTTAGAAAGATTTTATGCTTTTTTTTCATATTCAAATTGCCAAGTGATTATATTATATAGTATGATGAATACCAAGGTTCCAAAGTCCAAAACATGAGTAAGCAGCCTTTTTCCGCAGAAAAATGAGCGGATTACGAATGTCTTGCAAAATTGCGGAAGTGCGAAGCACGAAGCATTTGGTATCTTAACCACCCAAAAGACAAGGAAGTGAAAATCCATGAAAATAGAACGCATCAACGAAAACCAGATCCGCTGCACCCTGACAAGCAGCGATCTGAGCGCCCGCAACTTAAATCTGGGCGAACTCGCCTATGGCACAGAAAAGGCGAAAAAACTGTTCCATGAAATGATCCAGAAGGCATCGAATGAAGTCGGCTTCGAGGCGGACGATATTCCTCTGATGGTGGAAGCAATTCCGCTCTCCAGTGAGAGCATCATGCTGATCATTACCAAGATCGAGGATCCAGAAGAGCTGGACACCCGCTTTTCACGCTTTTCCCCGGGAAACGAGGACGAGCCTCTGACAACGCTTGCCAACGAGCTTTTAGAGGGCGCGGACGGGCTTTTAAGCCTGTTTACTGACAATGGCAAAAATACCGCCGCAAGCCCGCTGACCGGTTCGGACGCGCCTTCCACTGAAAAGGCAGAGCCAGGTTCCAAACTGCCGGCAGCGCGTATTTTTACTTTCGGCTCCCTCGACGAGGTCTGCCGGGCAGCGCGCATCGCAGCTCCAGTCTGCGAAACACCGAACACGCTTTATAAACACCCGTCCGACGGTCGTTACTACCTTGTTGTCCGCCAGACAGCCGACAGCACCGACGCATTCAACCGCCTGTGCAATCTCCTGTCCGAGTACAGCGAACCATTAAAGACTGCCGCTGCCCCGAATGCATTTGAGGCATACTATGAGGAGCATTATGAGACGATCGTCCGGGAGCACGCGCTCTCAACGCTCTCGACCTTGTAGGAATGCTGACTTCCAGAAAAATCGTTTTTTTCCATTGCTTCTATTTTAGAACATGAAAACCATCAATTTCTCCTTGAATATTTCGCATTTTTAGTATAGAATATAGCCAAACGCATAAATATAAAAGGAGGATTTTATCATGGCATTTGTAATTACTGATTCTTGTGTAAGTTGTGGTTCCTGTGCTGGCGAATGTCCAGTTGGAGCAATCTCTCAGGGAGATGGCAAATACGAAATCGACGCTAACAGCTGCATCGACTGCGGTACATGTGCAGGCGTATGTCCGACCGGCGCTATCGAGCAGGGCTAATTAAACACAAACAAAAACGAAATATCTACATAAAAAAGCCTGTCGTTTCCGACAGGTTTTTTTATGCCCTTTTGCAGAACTTATCACATCTTATTTCCATTCCGTCCAAATTTCTTTTTCTTTACACGGGACCGGAAAAATGGAAACCGCCCTGGCGCAGCAGCCGCTGCTTCCGCTCGCCCCTGGTTTTCCCGCTGATACGCGCGGATGACCTCGTCGAGGCGCTTGAAGCGCTCTTCCTCCCGCTCATCAGAGACCCGCATCAGGTATTCCAGCTCCTTCATCAATTTATCATGCACCAGATAGCTGACATCCTGGCTCAGTTTTTCGCTGTTTTCCTCGATCGCGCGCCCGATGACCTGGTTCATGATCTCCTGAAACTGGCGCATCTTCTCCCCCGCCAGAGGCTGGGAAACCTCTGCCTGCGGCAGTTCTGTTTCCTTGTTTTCTACCTCTGTATTTTTTTTCATTTCCATATTTTCCTGCCTGCTCATGTTACGCTCTCCTGTTCCCGTTTCCCGGAAAACCGCCTGTGCCTGCGCTTCCAGAAGCGCTTCCGGTTCTGTTTTCTGATTTTCTTCCACTTTTCCGAGGATTCCCCGTATGGCTTTCAACTGGTACCCCTGTTCCTTCAACTGCTTGATCTGACGGAACAGCTGGATATGAAACTCCGTATAGTACCGATGCCCCAGTTCATTTCTCGGAATCGGAAGCCCCAGCTCGTCCTCCCAGTACCGGAGCACGTGAGCCTCCACCTGCACCTGTCTGGAAGCATCCGAAATCAGGTAATGCTTGTTCTTATTCATTCTGCTTGTCCTCCCCGGTACCTTACTACTACTATATGCGGGGTTCAAAATAAATATGAATAGCATTTACATAAAAAACAAGTTCCGGAACTCCTTCACCATCGGTCGGAACGATTACCATATCGTAGCTAAATGCCATCTCGCTGACGGTAGAAGGCGAATGAATGACATAAATAAAAAGAGGGGATTAAATTTCCCCTCTCCATTCTACAGCTTCTTCTCAAAGCACCAGTAATCATGCCCCTGCAGCACATACTCACCGACCTTCTCAAAGACCAGCTTCTCGTACGACCGCAGCGCTTTCACATTGTCCTTCGCCACCAGCATATGGGCACTCTTGCAGCCGCGTCTTCTAAGTTCCTCCATCGCGCCTGCCAGAAGCTCGCGTGCGATGCCTCGGTTCTGGTACTTCTCCGCCACACCCAGTCTGGAAATTTCTGCCGACGGCTGCAGCTCCTCCGACCAGCAAGCAATCGATTCCACCTCCGGATCATCATCGATCGAAACCAGCCCCGCGATCTCCCCCGACACATCATCCCGGATACAAAAAAGCGAATCCCTGGAAAAATCCGACTGTAGCTCCGGCTCCCCTGGATAGATGTCCGTCCACGCGCAGAACTCGGTTCCAGCTAAGGCGCGGTAAAAATGGCGGACGGTATCCAGATCCGATTCTTTTATCAATTCAAACATTTCTCATATTCCTTTTTACATAATAATCTTTTATCAATCATATATTTATCCGGTCCCGTCCCTTACACGATTCTATCGTTATTTCGCCAAATTCGCAAACTTCGTCAGCTCCGGTCTCCACATCAGCTGCACCGTTCCAATCGGACCATTACGCTGTTTGGCAATGATTACCTCCGCGATATTCGGCGTATCCGTATCCTTGTTGTAATAATCATCACGGTACAAAAACATAACCACATCGGCATCCTGCTCAATCGCACCAGACTCACGCAGATCCGAAAGCATCGGGCGGTGGTCCGGACGTGTCTCGCAGGCACGGGAAAGCTGCGACAGGGAGATAACCGGCGCATTCAGCTCTCGCGCCAGCGCCTTTAGTGAACGGGAAATCTCCGAGATCTCCTGCTGGCGGTTCTCTCCGCTCTTTCCGCTGCCGCTCATCAGCTGTAAATAGTCGATAATGACAAGGCTTAAACCGTACTCCAGCTTCACCTTGCGGCATTTCGAGCGCAGCTCCGAGATCGAGATACCCGGCGTATCATCGATGATCAGCTTGGAACTTCCGATCGTGCCGATGCCTTCCACAACGGCATCCCAGTCGGAATCCGTCAGCGTACCGGTACGCAGCTTCTGGGAATCGACATTCGACTCCATCGACAGCATACGGTTGACCAGCTGTTCCTTCGACATTTCCAGGCTGAATACCATGCACGGAAGCCCTTTTTTGACCGCCACATGCTCGACGACATTCAGAACAAACGCCGTCTTACCCATCGAGGGACGCGCCGCAATCAAAATAAAATCGGACGGCTGGAATCCCGACGTCCGGTAATCCAGATCGATAAATCCGGTCGGAATACCCGTGACGGTGCTGTTGCTCTTCGACGCCGCCTCAATCTTTTCCAGAACATTCAACGCCACCTGCCGGATCGGCACAAACTCTCCGCCTCCGCGGCTCTGGAGCAGGTCAAACACCGATTTCTCCGTGTGCGCCAGAATATCCTCCAGCTTGTCCCTTCCGCCGTAACAGAGGTTTTCAATCTCCTCATTCACTTTTATCAAACGGCGCAGGACTGCCTTTTCCCGCACGATATTGGCATACGATTTGATATTGACCGAGGTCGGCACAGATGTCATGATATCCCGGACAAAGTCCAGGCTGCTGACCTCCGGCGGAACATCTTTTTCGCGCAGCCGATTTTGAAGCGTCACCAGATCGACCGGCTTTCCTTCATTGAAAAGCTCGACCATCGACTCAAACATGACGCCATACTGGTGCTGGTAAAAATCGGCGCCTGTGATAATCTCAGACGCCGCGATAATTGCTTCCCGATCCATAAGCATGGATCCGATGACTGACTGTTCCGCCTCTACACTGTGCGGGAGAACCCGCTTTATCAGGGCTTCATCCATGATTCAGTCCTCCATATTAAGCTTCTACAACCTTTACTGCCAGTTTTCCGGTTACTTCTTTGTGAAGCTTGATCGGAACTTCGTGTGTGCCAAAGGTCTTAATCGGCTCCGGCAGAACCAGTTTCTTCTTGTCAATATCCAGATTTAACTGATCTTTGATCGCCTTTGCAATCTCCTTGGAAGAAACAGAGCCGAATGCTTTTCCGCCCTCGCCTGCCTTGATGGACAGGGTGATGGACTTATCCTCCAGATGTTTTGCCAGATCCTTCGCTGCTGCCAGGTGCTCTGCCGCGATCTTCGCCTCATTTGCCTTCTGCAGCTTCAGATCATTTAAGTTCTTCGGTGTTGCCTCGATTCCCAGTTTCTTTGTCAGAATAAAGTTGCGTCCATAGCCATCGCTTACCTTTACAATCTGACCTTTTTTGCCAAGTGCCTTTACATCCTCTAATAATACAACTTCCATCGTTATATTTCTCCTTTCTCCATCATATCCGTAATGAGATCTTTTAATTTCTCTCTGGCTTCATCGATCGTCACACCCTTAAGCTGTGCGCCCGCAATCGTGCGGTGTCCGCCGCCGCCTAAGCGCTCCATGATAATCTGCACGTTGATCTCATCGATCGAACGCGCGCTGAAATAGATCGTGTCGCCCATCTGCGTCAGGATAAATGACGCCTTGATGCCTACAATATCCAGCAGCTCATTTGCCGCCTGTGCGCCAACCACGGTAGGACTTTCAAGTCCTTCGGACGGACACACGGAAATCGCAAATGCGCCGTGATAAATCTCTGCTTTCTGGATCGCCTCAGCTCTCGCCCGGTAGTCCTCCAGCCGGTCGCGGAACAGCTTTCTCACACGCACGACATCCGCGCCGTTTCTACGCAGGAACGCCGCCGCCTCAAAGGTGCGGACACCTGCCTGGTTCATGAAATTGTTTGTGTCAATCACGATACCGGCGTACATCGCATCCGCCTCCGCCGGCTTGATCTTGATGCCGTCGTCGCCGATATACTGCAATACCTCGGCTACCATCTCACACGCCGAAGACGCATACGGCTCGACATAAGATAACACCGCATTGTCGATGATCTCGCTGCTCTGGCGGTGATGGTCGAGCACCACGATCGTTTTGATCTGCTTGAGCAGTTCCGGTGCCTCCGTGATACTCGGGCGGTTGACATCAACCACAACTAACATCGTGTTGGAATCCGCCCACTCTGCCGCTTCCTCGCCGGTTAAGAACAGATCCTCCGGGTAATCAGAGCTGTTTTCAAACCGCGCCATCATCGGTTTCACGGAAGAATTGACCCCATTGATGACGATCCGCGCCTTTTTATTAAAAGAGGTCGCAATCCGCCAGATACCAATCGCCGCACCAAAGGAATCCGTATCGCCGATCTTGTGTCCCATGATCAGCATCTTATCCTTCGTATCCATCAGCTCGCGCATCGCATGCGCTTTGACACGTGCCTTGACACGGGTCGTTTTTTCCAGCTGCTGCGATTTGCCGCCGTAGTAGCGGATCTTCGTGCCATCCTTGACGACCGCCTGATCGCCGCCGCGTCCCAGCGCCATATCAATCGCCGTTCTCGCATACTCATAGTTGCGGATGTAGCTGTCGCCGTTCATACCCATACCGATACTCAGCGTGACAGCCATATCATTTCCGATATTAACCGTCTTGACATCCTCCAGGATCGAAAAGCGGCTCTCCTGAATCTCTTTCGTGTACTGCTGCTTGATCACAAACAGATACTTGTCATTTTCCAGCTTCTTGACGATACCTTCCATCGCCATAAAATACTTCGTAATTTTCCGGTCAATCAGGGCAACCAGCAGGGAACGGCGTACCTCCTCGACACTCTCCAGCGCCTCGTCGTAGTTGTCGAGATAAATAAGTCCCGCCACCAGACGCTGGTTGTTGATCTGCTGCTTGCAGCGCAGAATCTCCGTCTCATCGCAGAGATACAGCACTAAAAGCATCTCACCGCTGTCCTCGTCCACCGCGCCAAGCTTCATACCTTCCGTCTCGCTCAGCGCCACCTGCTGGATATCGATCCGGTAAAATCTGCCGTCAAATGAAGAATGAACGCTCGTTTTTTCGTCCATCTCATCCAAAAATTCCCGCGTCAGTTCCGGAAAGACCGCCGCGATATTCTTACGGCAGTTTTTATCTTCTCCGACGATCTCCGAAAAGGAGTGGTTCAACCAGAGGAAATGTCCCTCTGTGTCCGCGATGGCATACGGCACCGCCATCTCATAGAGGAGCTGTTTCTGCACCCACGCATACTCCGCCGAAAACTCCACCAGTCCGCCCATCAGACGTTTTCTCCGGTATATGAACAGCCAGAGTGCCACCAGCACATATATAACCGTAAATCCGGACATCACAAGACCGGCAGCCGGGCTCACAATCCCAACTGCCAGGTTCGCCGCCAACAGGAATACCGACAGTATGATCGGCCACTGCAGATACGTCCGCAGCTGACCTCGTATTTTCATATTTTCTTTCATCTCATTCTCCCGTGCATACAATGTTGCTGTCCATGTGCCGGTTTTCAAAATACCTGCCATGAGCAGTAACGATAAAGCAACCAAAATGACTTGATGCCCCTTATTATAGCATAGTGAGGGGGATTCGTCCAGACAATCCCCCATTGACAAACCAGAGCCGCCGTGCTAGTTATTGTGCACGCATACGTGCCCAGTAACGGAATTTGCCGTGGCTTCACATTTAAATACGGCAAATTCCTGCTACCACCACGTTTTCTTACGGCACTTTCGGTTCCAAAAGTGCCTACCCGCGAACAATAACGTGCTGGTTACTATTCACGCATACGTGTACAGTAACCTGCGCTCGTATATCTTTTACGAAATGCTTTATATGCTTTAGTCTCGACTATAAAGTTGGTCGAGCTAGTAATAAGACACAAAAATAACCGCCCCGGTCCTGCAAACTTGAGCGGTTATTTTTAACTTATCATTTAAGGGTCCAACCGTCTATCGGTGAGATCCTTTATATATAGATAACATAACTACAAAAAATTTCAATCATCTTCTTTGCATCTGTTATCTTAGATATCCTCATATCGACTGCATGAAACTATAAATGCCACTCTTCTTTTACTTCACCGCCTGGCAAATCAACTCCACGCACTTCTCAATTCCCAAATCTCCGCTGTTCAGCATCAGATCATAGTTTTCCCTGTCGCCCCAGCGCTGATTTGTATAGTTTTCATAGTAGATCCGGCGGCGTTTGTCGGTCTGGTGCATAAATTCATCGATATGCTCTTCCAGATCCCCATATTCGTCAATCGCGCGGCGGAGCCGGATATCACGATCCGCATAAACAAAGACACGCAGTACATCCGGACGGCTTCTCAGAATATAATCAGCACATCTTCCGATAAATACGCAGCTTCCGCGCTTTGCCGCCTCCTCGATCGCCTTCTTCTGCGCCACATAGATCTGCTCTGTCAATGGCAGCTCACTGAGCTTCGGCTCCTTCGGATAGGAAAGTCCATACAAAGTTCCCATCGCGAAATTGTAAAGCAGGCTGTTTGTCAGGCGCTGCTCACGATCCGCAATAATTTCCGCTGGAAAACCGATCTCCTTCGCAGCAGCATCGATCAATTCCTTATCATAAAATTCCATTCCCAGTTTTTTAGCGGCAGCCAGACCAATCTGACGACCTCCGCTTCCATATTCACGACTGATAGTGATAATCTTTTTCTCCATACAACTGCCTCCTCCCTGTTCCTCCGGAATCTCCCTCTTTTTTCTGTCTTTAGTATAACACACGCCCCGAAATTGTTCAAGTTTAGTCACACTCACTTCTTATTTTTCTGTATTTTATTCCATATATGTGATTATTTCTGTTTTCTTTTACCTTTATTTTTTCTTTTCTTCTAAGTTTCTATAAAATGTGAACCAACTTCTTCGTTTCATTCAACAAAAAAAGATGGATGAAAGCGTTTTATGTATTCCACTTTCACCCATCTGTCCTTCATTTTAAATATCATTTTATCTAAACAGTCATTTTTACAGCCAGACGCTTTTTACTCTCCTAAGCGGTAAATTTCGCGGCGCAGCTTCGGTCCGATCAAAGCTGTGAAAATGATTTTGACTGCATCGCCCGGCAGATACGGGATAACGCCCACACCCAGTCCGGCTACAAAGGTCATGTTAAGCTGACCTGCCAGCCATACCGTTCCGAAAATATAGCAAATCGCCAGTCCCAGTACCATGCCAACGATATGCAGGGCTACTTTGCCCGGAAAATGATCCACGAAAAATCCAACAATCAGCGCCATCAGGATAAATCCGACGAGATAGCCACCGGTCGGTCCTGCCAGCTTACCGACTCCTGCTGTAAATCCGGAAAATACCGGAACGCCCACCATGCCAAGCAGCATATAAATCAGGTAACTGATCGTGCAAGCTTTCATTCCCAGCACATATGCCGCCAGATAAATAGCAAGATTTGTAAAGGAAATCGGAACCGGGCTGAATGGAAGCGGAATCGAGAACGGTCCCAGAATACAGGTTACCGCCGTCATCACGCCAATCAGCGCCATCCGTTTGGTTGTAAAGTAAGGTTTGTGCTCCGCTTCTGCGGAAAGTGTTTTACTCATGATATGGATACTCCTTTTTTATAATGTGAAACCCATAGCCGCCAGCATCTCCTGGTCCTCGCTGATGCGGTTTCCGGAAGTTGTCAGCATATCTCCGGTGATGGCTGCATTCGCGCCGGAGCGGAATGCCCGTTCGCCGGAATGTTCCATTGAATTTCGTCCTGCTGCCAGACGGACCATCGCAGTCGGATTGATATAGCGGAAAATAGCAATCGTCCGCAGGATCTCATCCTCCGAAAGCGCTGCCTGATGTTCCAGCGGCGTGCCCGGAATCGGACGCAGGATATTGATCGGAATTGACTTGATCCCGAGCTCGCTCAGCGTGATCGCCATGTCGATCCGGTCTTCCCAGGTTTCTCCCATGCCGATGATGCCGCCGGAACAGACGGAAAGTCCTGCCGCCTGCGCGCGCCGGATGACCTCCAGCTTGTCCTCAAATGTATGTGTTGTACAGATATTCGGGAAATTTCTCCGGGAAGTCTCAATATTGGCATGATACCGTCCCACGCCCGCCTCTTTCAGACGGTTGAAATCTTCCTGTGACAGAAGTCCGTGGGAGGCGCAGAGCTCTACCTTGCATTCCTTCTTCATAGCGCGGTATGCCCGAAGCGCCTTCTCCATTTCCGCTCCCGTCAGCGCACGTCCCGCCGTCACGATGGAGTAACGATGTACTTTCTTTGCCTCATGACGCTTGCAGTCCTCCAGAATCTCCTCTGGCTCCAGAAATGGATATTCTTCCACCTTCGTATGATGACAGGCTGACTGCGCGCAAAACTTGCAGTCCTCGCCGCAGCGTCCGCTTCGTCCATTAATGATAGAACACAGATCCACATGGTTTCCGCAGAGCTCCTTTCGGATTTTATCAGCCCCCGCACAGAGCTCATCCAGATCCTCACTCAATAAAAAGCTTAAATCCTCGCCCCGTTTCAGACGGCGTCCTTTTATAATATCTTCTGCCAGTTGTAAACTCATATCTTCTACTCCTTATCAAAATCAAAACACTTTTTTTGGTTATCCTTCGGTCCAACTTAAAAAATATCCTATTTTTCTCATTTAGCTAACTTTCGCTATTATAAACCGTTGATTTTTAAATGTCAACATATTGGATTAATATAGTTTACATTCTGGCATCTGCGAAATCTAAAAACTGCTTCGCGCAAGTGCGCATCCTCGCGGAGCGTTTTTTCATAGGACGCAATTTCCTATGAAAAAAGCTGCTGTCCGACAGGCATTCCCATCGTCCAGCAGCTTTGTCAGCCTTTATTTCTAAGTTTCGTAACTGTTCAGTATCTTCACAGCCACGCGCAAAAATCCATTAAAAATTTCCTACCTGATCGGCTCCAGTGCCCCCATGCTCCGTTTCAAAATTCCCTTCATATAGGCAATCAAAATCCCATAATTGGTCATCGGGATCTCCTGATCGGCAGCGCTTCGAAGACGGCTCTTCATCTCCCGCGCATTCAGCATACAGCCGCCGCAATGAACGATCAGCTTATAACCGGACACATCCTCTGGAAATTCCGTCCCCGATGTAAAATGAAACTCCGGCGCTTTTCCCGTGTACTGGCGGATCCAGTCCGGCAGCTTCTCCGTGCCGATGTCACCACACTGGCGATGATGCGTACAGCCCTCAGAAATAAGAATCGGATCTCCGTCCTGTATCATTTCCAGCGCTTTGGCGCCCTCCGCTGCCTGTTTCAGATCCCCCTTATACCGCGCAAACAAAATGGAAAAGGAAGTCAGACGCACCTGCGGCGGCGTCAGCCGGTCTACCAGCGGAAATACCTGGCTGTCCGTGATTACCAATGCCGGAGCTTCTTTCAATTTTGCAAACGTCTCCGAAAGTTCACTTTCCCGGCAGACAAACGGCATCGCACCGATGTCCAGCAGATCCCGGATGACCTGCTGCTGCGGCAGAATCAGCCGCCCCTTCGGCGCCGCCTTGTCAATCGGAACAACCAGAATTACCGTATCAAACGGTTTTACTAGATCAGCAGCCAGCCGTTTTTCATCCGTCTCCTGTGACGTAAGACGTGCCATTTGCTCTTTTAACTGCTGGATTCCTTCTCTCGTCCGGGCACTCACATAGGCGGTATGTTCCACAACCGGTTCCTGTTCCGATTTTCCCGTCAGCAAATCCATCTTATTGTAAACCACCAGATACGGGATTTCCTTCTTCTCAAACAGCCGGATCATCTCTTCTTCCCAGCTGCTGATTCCTTCCACCGCATCCACCACCAGGACTGCCAGATCCGCCTTATTTAAGACTTGACGAGTCTTGCCAACTCTCTTTAAGCCCAGCTCGCCCTCATCGTCGATTCCAGGCGTGTCGATGATAACCACCGGACCGAGCGGCAGAAGCTCCATCGATTTATAGACCGGATCGGTCGTCGTCCCCCGGATGTCCGACACGATCGCCAGCTCCTGCCCGGTCACCGCATTGACCAGACTCGATTTTCCCGCATTTCTCCGTCCAAAAAACGCGATATGTACCCGCTCGCCGGACGGCGTCTCATTCATTCCCATTTTGATCCTCCTGATTTAGCTAAAACCTGAAATCCCGCTGCCCCTTTTCAATTTCAACCAGATTTTTCCTCACGATCTCCTGCACTTTTTCTTTCGGAATCGAACCGATCTCCGCCTGAATCAGCTTCTCTCCAATCTCTTTCGTCCCCGGCGCCGCATAATCTTCCAGATACTCCTTGAGCGTCATCAGCGCATTCGGATGACAACAGTTCTGAATCTGCCCGCTCTTGCACAGGCTCATAAAGCGGTCGCCCGTCCGTCCTTCCCGGTAGCACGCCGTACAGAAGCTTGGGATATAGCCTAATTCCATCAGCCAGCGGACCACCTGGTCGAGTGTCCGGTTGTCGCTCACATCGAACTGCGCCGAATTTTCCTCCTCCGGCTCTTCCTCTGCATATCCGCCGACACTGGTGCGGGAACCGCCGCTGATCTGCGATACGCCCAGCCGCAGCACCCGCTCCCGACAGGCTTTGCTCTCTCTCGTTGAGATAATCATGCCCGTGTACGGAACTGCCACCCGGATGCAGGCTACGATCTTCTCAAAAATATCGTCGCTGATGCCGTTGTCAAAGGTCGATGGGTCGATATCGTCCGCCCGGCGGATGCGCGGCACACTGATGGTGTGCGGACCAACACCAAAAACTGCCTCCAGATGTTCCGCGTGCATCAAAAGTCCTGCAAATTCATACCGGTACAACTCCAGACCAAATAAAACGCCAATTCCCACATCGTCGATACCGCCCTCCATCGCGCGGTCCATCGCCTCCGTGTGATAACAGTAATTGTGCTTTGGTCCCGTCGGATGCAGGCGCTCATAGCTCTCCTTATGGTACGTCTCCTGGAACAGGATGTACGTTCCGATTCCCGCCTCTTTCAGCTTCCGGTAATTCTCCACCGTCGTCGCCGCAATATTGACATTGACCCGGCGGATCGCCCCGTTTTTATGCTTGATACTGTAAATTGTCTTGATACTGTCCAGCACATATTCAATCGGATTGTTGACCGGATCCTCGCCCGTCTCCAGCGCCAGACGTTTATGTCCCATATCCTGAAGCGCAATTACCTCCCGGCGGATTTCCTCCTGCGTCAGCTTCTTTCTGGCAATGTGCTTGTTTTTCATGTGGTATGGACAGTACACGCAGCCATTCACGCAGTAATTCGACAGATACAGCGGCGCAAACATGACGATCCGGTTTCCGTAGAAATCCTGCTTGATCTGGCGCGCCAGCTCAAAGATCTCCTCCACCTTTTCCGGGATCTCGCAGTCAAGAAGCACTGCCGCCTCGCGGTGGCTCAGCCCTTTTCGAAGCCGCGCCTTCGCCAGAATCTGGTCAATCAGTTCCACGTTGTTTTTGTTCTTCTCGGCATAGGAAAGAGTCTCTAAAATTTCCTCATGATTGATAAATTCCTCTGCCTTTTGGGATGATGGGTTGTAATTGTAACTCATAGTTTCTTCTCCTTTTCTTACAGGTCAGGATGATAGCTGTCATGTTTTCCTCCGGAATTTTCAATTTCAAAAATGCCAGCATGGTCAGCCGTCCTTCGCGTCCTTCCCCGTCAGTTTATTTATCTGTAAGCATCTTTCGATGCCAACAAACCAAATCGCAGGCTTTTACCCCTTATAATCTCCCCGGTCGATGACTACCTCGTACCCGATGCTTTCCATGCGCCTCTTCATGCAGTTGATGCACTCCGCCGCCTCGTCTCCCGTGCAGATTTTATTGTCATAGAGCATATATTTGGCGCGCACCCCGACCGGAGACAGGTTCGGCATCACGACGTTTCCGCCTGCCAGAATCCCCAGTTCGCGTCCCATCGGATGAATCGTTCCGAGCGCTGTCGTCGCCGGAAGCAGCACTTTCGGCTTCAGCAGGCGAAGCAGCCCTAAAAGAAACAGTGTCTCTTCCAACGTTCCTGCCGCCTCCCCGCCAAACGGAGTGTCGTGCTGCGGAATAAACGGACCGATTCCCACCATTTCCGGATCCAGTTCTTCGATAAAACGCATATCTCTCGCCAGACAGCGCGCCGTCTGGTGCGGCGAACCGACCATAAAACCGCATCCGGTCTGATAACCAAGCGCCTTTAAATCACGCAGGCACTGCATCCGGTGTTCAAATGACATCTCTGCCGGATGCAGGCTCGCGTAATGGCACGCGTCCGCCGTCTCATGGCGCAGCAGATACCGGTCCGCCCCTGCCTCTTTCCAGCGTTTCAACGTATCATACTTCTTTTCTCCGAGCGACAAAGTAATCGCACAATCTGGAAATCCTGCCCGGATCGCCTGCACCATCTCCATCACCCAGTCGTCCGTCATCGCCGGATCCTCACCGCCCTGCAAAACAAAAGTGCGGAATCCCAGCTGATAACCATTCTCACAGCAGGAAAGAATCTCCTCCCGACTCAGGCGGTACCGGCTTGCATTTCGGTTGCTCCTTCGGATACCGCAATAAAGACAGTCGTTTTTGCAATAATTGCTGCACTCAATGAGTCCCCGCACATACACCGCTTTTCCGTACTCTCTTTCCCGGATGCAGCGCGCTTTTTCAAAGAGGTAGTCCGCCAGCTCCGGTGAACGTCCCTCGATCAGACTGACCCACTCATCCTCCGTCAGGGACTCCCCCGCTTCAAGACGGTCAATCAATCTCTTTAATTCTGTAATCGTTTCTATCTGTTCAGCGCCTGGACGGACCGCCTCCCGCCACCAGTCAGACGGTCGAAGCCCCGCGCGTGTAAAATCTGTCATTCCGTCACCTCGTTTTCATTCCTGTGCTTCCGGCGCCTTCGAATACAGCGCCTTCGAAGAAATCCCACGCAGCATCCCCAGCTTCCCGGACAGCGCACTGATCACATCACCCGGCGCGTCAATCACGACGCTGATAATATTCACGTTCCGTTTGTGGTAAGGAATCCCCATCCGCCCTACGATATACTGCCCGTACTGATGCAGTACCTTATTCAACTCTTCCGTATCTCCCGTCTGATCGACCACAATACCGATCACGGCAACTCTTGATTCTGTCTCCATGTTTTTCCCTCATATCTTCCTGTTTATCTGTCCAAATTTTTCTCTACAACAGATACCATTTCAAATATCTCTGCTAAAAACCATGCTGCGATCCTGTCCTGCAAAATCTTCCATCCACAGGCACCACTTTTTCCAGCTCCGCCTTTCTATAGAGCAAATGGATCAAAAAGAGCCCGCGCAGACGCGGACTCCATCCATCTCAAAAAGGGTATACGAATCTCCATGAACCGCTCCCCTTTCCTTCAAGACCCGTCTCAAACGTCAGCATCGCTTTTCACCACTTCCAGCATCGCCGGAACACTCGATTATTTCTGTTCCATTCCTTTTTGAAAGGTATCTACTGCCTCGCAAATCGGAATACTTGATAAAAGCGTATCACATTTACTGTAAAATTGCAAATAACACTTATATGCTTCCCCATAAAATGCTTCCCCATAAAAAACGGGCGTCGCCGATTTTCTACTCCAAAACCAGCAACGCCCATCTTCCGTTTCCCTAATTATTTCTTACAGAATCTTCCCATACCGTCCCAAAAAGCTCTTCGTTCTCTCATTATCCGAAGCAAACACCTTCTCCGGCGCGCCCTCCTCGACGATGAGTCCGTCTGCCATGAAGATCACGCGGTGGGAAATATCTTTCGCAAACGCCATCTCATGGGTAACAATCACCATCGCGATGTGCAGATCCGCTAACGACTTAATAACCTTCAATACTTCTCCCGTCAGCTCCGGATCCAGTGCGGAGGTCGGCTCGTCGAAAAACAGAATCTTCGGATTCAGTGCCAATGCACGGGCGATCGCCACACGCTGGCACTGACCGCCGGAGAGCTGGTACGGATAATAGTCCTCCTTATCCTCCAGACCCATTTTTTTCAGAAGCTCGCGCGCCTCTTTATAAACCGTCTCCTTGTCGCGCTTCTGCACATGGATCGGCGCGTCTGTGATATTTTTCAGCACAGAATAGTGCGGAAACAGGTTAAAATTCTGGAATACCAGACCGTACTGGCTGCGGATCTCCTTCATGTCCTTCTTATCCGCATAGCTGACCTTGCCATCCGCGCCCGTCCAGGCTGCTCTCTTTCCTAAATATACGATCTCGCCGTGGTCCATCGTCTCCAGCATCGTCGCGCAGCGCAGAAGCGTCGATTTACCCGAGCCGGACGGTCCGATGATGGACACGATCTCGCCCTCGCTCACACTCAGTGAAATATCCTTTAAAACCGACAGATCGCCGAATGATTTTTCCACATGATTTAATTCTAACAGGTTCATTTTCCACATTCCTCCCGCTTCTATCGGTAATAATCCAGCTTTTTCTCAATCCATTCCATTGCAACTGCCACAACCAGATTGAAAATATAGTAAAAGACGGCTGCTGCCACAAACGGCATCATATTCGTCTGGGATGCCGCCAGCGCCTTGGCGATTGAGAACATCTCCGCCACGCTCAACGTAAACGCCAGAGACGTATCTTTTACCAGCGTGATGACCTCATTCGTCACCGACGGAAGAATCCGCTTGATTACCTGCGGCAGGATGATCTTGAAGAAGGTCTGTGCCTTTCCATAACCCAGAATCTCCGCTGCCTCATACTGTCCGACCGGCATCGACTGGATGCCGCTGCGGTAAATCTCGGCAAAATATGCCGCATAGTTAATGACAAAACCGATGAAGGTAGCCCACAGACGGTAACTGCTGCCGACTTTGATGCGGAACAGATAATACGGTCCAAAATACACCACCATCAGCTGCAGCATCAGCGGTGTGCCTCGCATAATCGAAATATATACTTTTACAATCGTCTGGATCAGCTTGTTCTTCGACATACGCCCGAACGCGATCACGAGTCCTAACGGAAGTGAAAATAGCAGTGTGATCACAAAAATCTGTGTGCTGACTGCCATACCACCCGCAAGCTGTGTAATCATCTGCTGGAGTGTCATCTTACCCATAATTATCCCATACCTGCTTTCTAAAATGTAGATTCGTTACTGTTCACGCATACGTGCCCGGTAACGGAATGTGCTGTGACTTCACAGTTAAACACATAAACCGCGAATGGGGACTGCCATGAAATCATTCACAGCCGTCCCTATTCCTATTATTTAATAATGTTTCGTTTTTACAATCAACGATTAATTACTATTTGCCGATGGTAGTTACGTCCTTGCTAAACCATTTCTCAGAAACTTCCTGTAAGGTTCCGTCCTCTGCCATCTCTTCCAGAGTGCTCTGAACTTTATCTCTTAACTCGGTGTTGCCCTTCTTGAAGCCTACGCCGTATTCTTCCTCAGAAAGGGAATCGTCCAGAATCTTGAAATCAGCGTTTCTCTGCTGAATCTGATAGCCAGCTACGATTACGTCCATCGCAATGGCATCAACGGCGCCCTGCTCCAGATCCATGAATGCGGTGTTGTAATCAGCGGTTGTCAGAAGCTCCTTGAAAGTAGCGGTCAGTTCCGGTGCCTCTTTTAAAGCTGCCTCTGCAGAAGAATCTGCCTGAACCTCTACGATCTTGCCTGCCAGATCCGCCTGGCTGTTAATATCCGAATCATTGGCTACGACAAATACCTGCTGGTTTGCCATGTACGGCTCAGTCCAGGTGTAATCATCCTCACGACCCGTCATCGTAAATCCATTCCAGATGCAGTCGATATTGCCGGACTCAAGCTCCATATCTTTAGAATCCCAGGCAATCGGCTGTGCCTTATATTCCAGACCCAGACGTTTTGCAACTTCCTGTGCCAGCTCCAGGTCAAATCCAGTGTACTCGCCGTCATCGCCTACAAATCCCATCGGCGGGAAATCCTGATCAAAACCAACAATCAGAGTGCCGCCGTCGGTTGTCTTCGCCTCTTCTGCGGTGGTTTCCTCTGCCTGGCTCTCAGCCGCCTCTGTGTCTGCTGCGGTTGTCTCTGCTGCGCTGTTGCTGCTGCCACAGGCGGTCATGGAAAGTGCCATTACTGCAGCCAGTGCTGCGCTCACAAATCTCTTTTTCATAATTGGTGTCCTCCTCGTTTTCAGACAGTGGAAGCCGTTCTCCCTTTGCCGGTTTCCGTCTCGCTTTTTAGTATGCTACCATATTAGCATACTAAAGCGTTTTTGTAAAGCACTTATTTTTGAAATCTGTCTTTTTGTGTAATAGGGAATTCCATGGAATTTCCTATTATACAAAAAGGGATCCCACATGATCTCTCACATGGAATCCCAATCATTTTTATCCTCAATAATTGAGTGAAATTTGAGTAAAAATCTTCTTTTACCCTTAAAAAACCCTTATTTTACAAGGATTACTCGCAAACATACGGCATCAGGGACAGATGTCTTGCTCTCTTGATAGCTACAGTCAGAGCTCTCTGATGTTTAGCACAGTTGCCAGTGATACGTCTCGGAAGGATTTTTCCTCTCTCGGATACGTATCTCTTTAATTTATTTGTATCTTTGTAATCGATTTCGCCGTTCTTCTCGCCGCAGAATACACAAACTTTTTTTCTTCTACGCATACCGCCTCTTCTGATCTTGGAAGCGTCTGTTTTATCGCCTTTATTGAATGCCATTGGTCTTTCCTCCTTCACACACATCAGCCTGATGGCGCTCTCGCGCACTCCGTCCGCCGGGGGACCGATTCCCGAACCTAGTTGAACGGAAGGCCTTCGTCTTCTACTCCATCAGGAATATTCATGAATCCATCGCCGATTGCGCTGGACGGAGCCGGGCGCTCTGCCGGACGGTAACCGCCGTCGCTGTTGCCAGATGCCGCATTCTTGCTCTCTGCAAATTCCTGATCCTCTACAATCACTTCTGTCGTATATACTTTCTGACCGTCACGATTGGTATAGCTGCCAGTCTGAATTCTTCCGGTTACTACGAGCTTGGTTCCCTGATGAAAATACTTCTCAGCGAATTCGCCTGCTCTGTCAAATGCAACACACGGAATGAAATCCGCTGTCTGTGCGCTGTCGTCTCCGTTTCCGCCTCTGCGGCCTCTGCGGTCTACTGCCAGCGTGTATCTGGCGATTGCCATAGCTCTCTCGCCCTGAGAGTATCTCACTTCCGGATCTCTCGTTAATCTGCCCATCAGAATTACTTTATTCATACGATCACTCTTTCTTTATCTACTCTTACGCATCCTGTCTTACGCATAAGTATCTGATAACCGGCTCCATGATGCGGATGTGGTTCTCCACCTCATTCGGGCATACGGAATCAGACTCGAAATGTACGAAGTAGTAGAATCCTTCTTTCATTTTCTGAATCTCGTAAGCAAGTCTCTTCTTGCCCCATTCATCAATGTCAGTTACTGTACCGCCGAAACGTGTGATGTAACCTGTTACTTTCTCCATCGCTGCGGCTCTCTCTTCGTCCTCGAGTTTTGCGCTAAGAACAACTGCTAATTCATATTTGTTCATGCTCTTTCTTACCTCCTTGTGGTCACTGACCCCCTGACTCCAGCAGGGAGTAAGGATTTTTGTGTTATATATTACCGAATATCTATGATACCAAAAAAGGAACGGCTTGGCAAGCACTTTTTCGAGATTTTCTATGTAAATTTTCTCGTTTTTTCCGGGCTTTCTGCCCCTTCTTACTGCATTCTTTTACTGACTGCCAGATCATGAAGCTGCCTGCATCTGTACGCCCACCCGCCGCTCTTATTCGGACTTCTCTCCCGCTTTTTTCAGTCCTCTGGTACTCTTTTCTACCAATGGTCGTGCCATCATCACCTGATGCCCGCAGCCGGCACATTTCAAACGGAAATCCGCGCCGACCCGCAGGATCTCCCACTCATGGCTGCCGCACGGGTGCGGCTTTTTGAGTTTTACAATATCTCCAACCTCGTATACCATTTCCTCTCTCCCCTGTTACTACCTTATACTCCGACCGCGTCCCCCAGCACCTTCCCGATGCTGTCGCTGATAACCAGATCCGCCTGACCATCGCGCGAGGTCGCTGATTTATTGATCAGAACCAGTTTATTTCCATGATAATAATCAATCAGCCCCGCTGCCGGGTACACCACCAGCGAGGTGCCGCCGATGATCAGCATATCTGCCTTGCGGATATGGGCAATTGACCGCTCAATTACCTCATTGTCCAGTCCTTCCTCATACAGCACGACATCCGGCTTGATCACGCCGCCGCAGCCGCACTTCGGCACGCCCTTCATCTTCAAAATATCATCCAATCCGTAAAACCTGCCGCAGCGCGTACAATGGTTGCGGAGCACCGATCCGTGCAGCTCCAGCACCTCTTTGCTGCCTGCTGCCTGGTGCAGCCCGTCGATATTCTGGGTAATGACCGCTTTCAGCTTTCCTTCCTGCTCCAGCTTCGCCAGTGCCAGATGCGCCCGGTTCGGCTTTGCATTCGGGAACAGCATCTTATTGCGGTAAAACCGGTAAAATTCCTCTGGCTTTCTCATATAAAAGCTGTGGCTTAAAATCGTTTCCGGCGGATAGTCATACTCCTGATGGTACAGCCCGTCCGTGCTTCTAAAATCCGGGATATTGCTCTCGGTCGAAACACCCGCCCCGCCAAAAAACACAATATAATTTGACTCATTAATCCATTTTTTTAATGTGTCTGTCTCTCCCATCTGACGCACTCTCCTCTCCTTTTTCTGAAAACATAAAAGCGGTTGCTATTAGTTTACATAAAATCAGCATATTCTCTATCCTATACAATTACAGCACACACTCTACACAATCTCATCCAGATACACGCCGTTCACCGTATCCACCTGTGCCAGAATCTCTGCCAGCCCCTTATTTTCAAGCTGTCCGCCCCAGATTTCTTCCGCTTTCCGGCAGCCAAACAGCCAGCTCACCAGCTCTTCCGGCTTCGCCTCCAGCCATATGGAAACATTTTCCGTGCAGCCGCAGGTATTCGGCTCCGGCTTCCGCGCCTTCAGGCTGGAACCTGTCTCCCCAATCGTCCAGACAAACTCACCGTTGTTCATTTCCAGAATCGGATCATTCATACGGATGCCCAGTGTGAGCATACGTTTTTCTTCTCCCTGCTGCTCTGCCTGTTTTAAGCCAAATGCCGCCAGCAGCGCCCCGATATTCGTCAGGCGCGCCATATTCCACAGCTTCTCGCCCGTCTTGACCGTGTATGCGTCCTCCGCATACAAAAGCCGATGTTCACGGACTTCCCAGCCCCAGTAGGCATCCAGGCCAACCAGCCTGCCGTCCTGTTCCAGGAATTCCAACGTGCCATTTTCAGAAGCCAGCTCCTTGATGAGACGGCTCACATACGCCGCATCCCGGCGCGTATACATCTCATACCGTGCGCCCAGCCACTGTTCCATATAGACAGCAGCCCGCCCGCAGTCCTCCGGCGTATCCTGGCACACCGTGCGCGTCAGCGTCTTTTTCGCCTCCTCGGTCAGCTCATAGGATGCCACATTTCCGATGAATGTAAATCCCATCGGCGCATACACAGCCGGGTTGACTGGAACCAGATACGTGATCGGCTTTCCGGCTGCCTCCTCGTCGTGAAGCATTTTCACAAATACGTCCCGGAAATGTCCTTCGCGGCGGCGGCTCTCCTCGGTTGCTACTCCGACCAGGTAATCAAGCTTCCAGAGGCGTCCACGCAGCTTCACCGCATACGGATTGTACTGCACCATCGAAATCAGAAGTCCATTATCCTTTTTCACCAGAATCTCGTTATCCTTCGTCTTTTCCTTATAATAATACTCGATAAAACTCTCCGAATCTTCCGGGAAACACATATGCCAGAGATGCTTCGTCTCGTCCTTATCCTCCGCGTCCAGATACGTCAGCACACTTCCCGCCGTCGTATTGGCGATCTGCTCCGCCCAGTGATAGCCCTTGCTGCCGTTTAACAGCTGTTCTACCAGATATTTGCGTGCATAATCCGCCGGATAATACGTCATTTTCGCCTTCCGGAGTCCCTCTAATCCCATATCGTCCTCGCGGTTGACCCACTCAGCCTCAGGAAATTCCTCTATCAGGAACTGTTGGTTGATAAACTGGTACAGACCGTTGATCTCCGGGTTTGCCTTCTCAATATGGATAACCGCCATATGTTCCACCGGATTGTAGCTTCCGATCGTAAATGCCTCCATCTGACCGTCGATATACACGCCGCCCATGTGGATGCTGAATTCTGAACAATTTTTCAGAATATCGTGAATGCCCTTTACCTCATAATCGAGATGTTCCTCGACCTCCTCGCCCTTCTGCTGTCTCCAGCGGTCCAGAAAAACCCAGACATCGTGGCTGTCCGAACAGCACAGACGGCGGTACTCATAGCGCCCCTCATATTCGCGCTTAAATGCGTTGACGCGGTTTTTCTTCTTATGCAGTTTCTTTCCCGCCAGGGAACGCATCGCATCGCCGTTGTAGAGATAATCCCTCGAATCGACCTGCTCTTCCACCAGATATTTGTCCTCCGGCAGATTTAAATATTTCACTGCATACTCATCCGCCAGATTGATAACCAGCGGATATCCCAGTTCTTCATTAAAATACTCCTCAATCGCCGCAAACGCCCCAGGCAGGTCTTCCTCCCGGCACAGCGGCATCGCGGAAAAACAACGTCCTTCATTCTCCATCAGCCATAAAAGCGCCTTATTTTCCCAGATTGCATAACGGACATTATAATAATCTTTCCAGACATAGCTCTCCAGAAATACGCTGTCGCACGTCATATTGTGGCGCATCGCGTAAAACGGAAGCATCTTCTGGATACTGTTAACTTCAATTTTTTTAAACTCTAAACTCATGAAACCTCCTGTGTAAAATCAAAGTGGGTTTTATTTGCCTTCTCATATTATACCATAAATACTAAATTCAGCTATCGCCTTTGGCTCTGCTTCATTAAGTATTTAGGTATGACTCGCACTAAGCTCGAAAACACCTCGCTAAGTGCTCATATTATACCACAAATTTCCTACTTAAAAACAAGGATTTTCTTCCCTTGACTCTATAATTATTGTAGACATTATAGTTATTTCTGATAAACTATACTCAGAAAATGATTTCTGCGGCGTTTTCTTTCTGACGGCCGACGGCAGAGTCATCTATTTTTACCAGAAAGACGAGGATTTATTCATGGAAAAGAATCTCACCTCCGGCAGTGTGCTGAAAACAGTTATCTATTTCTCCCTGCCATATTTGTTATCTTATTTTTTGCAGACACTCTACGGCATGGCGGATCTGTTTATTATCGGGCAGTTTGGCGGTGTGGATGGGACGACGGCGGTCTCGGTCGGCAGTCAGGTCATGCATATGCTGACGGTTATGATCGTTGGTCTGGCGATGGGCGCAACGGTTCTCATCGGACGCGCGGTCGGCGCGGGTGACCGGAAGCTTGCGGCGCGCGGCATCGGTAACACGATTTCCTTATTTGCAGGTCTGTCCATTCTTCTGACCGGACTTCTGCTGACGACGGTTCACGGCATTATCAGGCTGCTGTCTGTCCCGGAGGAAGCGGTAAACGGCACCGCGGCATATCTGATGATCTGCTTTGCCGGCATCCCGTTCATCACCGCCTACAATATCATCAGCTCTATTTTCCGCGGCATGGGAGACTCCAAAAGTCCGATGTATTTCGTTGCAATCGCCTGTATTATCAATATTGCGCTTGATTACCTTTTAATGGGCGTGTTTTCGCTCGGTCCGTCCGGCGCGGCGCTCGGCACGACCCTGTCACAGATGTGCAGTGTCCTGATCGCCCTGGTCGTAATCATTAAAAAACGGATGTTTCCGGGTTTTCGTCTCCGTGACCTCCATCCACATAAGACTACCATAGCCTCCATCCTGCAGGTCGGAATCCCAGTTGCAGTTCAGGACGGCTTTATACAGGTTTCTTTTCTGGTTATTACCATGTTTGCCAACCAGCGCGGATTAAATGATGCGGCGGCGGTCGGAATCGTTGAAAAGCTGATCGGAATCCTGTTTCTGGTTCCATCCTCGCTTCTCTCCACGGTTTCCGCCCTCTCCGCTCAAAATCTGGGTGCCGGAAAACCTGAGCGTGCCCGTCAGACGCTGCGCTACGCGATCTGCATCACATTTTCTTTCGGGCTGATCATCGCAATCGCCATGCAATTTGCTGCCGGTGCCGCCGTCTCCCTCTTTACTGATGAGGCAGAGGTTGTCCGGCTCGGAACCCAGTATATGAAGAGCTATGTGCTGGACTGCATGATCGCCGGTATCCATTTCTGCTGCAGCGGTTTCTTCTGCGCCTGCGGACTGTCCGGGCTGTCGTTCCTGCACAACTGCATCTCGATCGTGGTAGCGCGCATCCCGCTCGCATGGCTCGCATGCCGCTATTTCCCGGAAACACTGTATCCGATGGGACTCGCAGCGCCGATCGGATCTCTCATCTCCGTTGCCATCTGCCTGATTGCATTACGGTGGATTAGACGGCATCCGGAAAAGCTGGTTATGAATTTACATCCAGTTGAAACTGAATAAATGCTGCATTCCCATCTGGATCTTGAAACTTCCATCCGCCAGTTCGACAAGTCTCAGACTGAAACAGCGGTCTGACCTGGAAAGGCGATGTCGGCATTTCGCCGGAAGCTTTCTCCGTTCCGGGCACAGACAAATGGCAGGAAACCACCTGCATGGTTGTCCGCTTTCGCGGCAGCCATCAGGAAGCTCCTGCCCCATATAAAACTCTTCTGCAATTTATCCGGGAGCATTCTCTCCCCATCACCGGATTCTACCGTGAGATCATCTGCTTACTTTTCCCGCATCTCCAGCAGTCTCCATGCCTTCTTATTCTGGACTTCCAGCACGGAACCACAATATTCACACTTTTTCAACCCCAGCTTCTGAATCGGTGCACCGCAGTTTGGACAGATAAGCGAAACCTCTGCCCCTGCTGTTTTCGCATCCTCATAGACATATACCAGTTCCGTCTCATAAACCGTCTGAATCAGATTCGAATGCAGTTCTGACTGCATCTCAGGCGTTTTCTCATATTCAGTCATTTCCTCATACTCGACCGCCGACTCACACAGAATCCGGCAGAGTCCTTTTTCCTTCTGATAGCGGCTAATGACCGTCCGGTGGATATGTACCTTCTGATACTCTTTTTCCAGTTTTTTTCTCAATTCTGTCTCGAGCTGAGCCTTCCACTCGCTCCAGTTAAACTCCGGGAAATCTTTTGCAATCTGCGGCAGGCACAGCCGGTCCATTCCCGCCAGCGAACGCGGTTTGGATGCGTCTGGCTGCGTCAAATCACCTTCCGATAAATGCTTTGCCACATACCGAAGCACCTGTACCTCCGGCGTACTCGCCAGCTGCCGCATTTTCCTCTTTATTTTGCGGTAAATCCACCAGACAAGCGCTGCCGCAATCAAAATGCCAATGATCCACCCTATCGTTTCTGTCCGCACCGCTGCCTCTCTTTCTATGTTGCTGCACACACACGTGACCAGTCACTTTTCTTTATCTCCGTGCATGATACTTAAACCTGATACTCCTTATTCCGCCTTGCTCGCAGCCTTGTCGCTCATCGCCTTTGAATTTACCATGATCCGCAGATGGGACCCTTCGCCACATTTGCCCTTCTCATCGTTTACTTCAATATCAAACCACATTTTCCGGCGCTCAATGCTGCGGAGTTTTGCAGTCGCTGTTACCTTCATTCCCAACGGCGTCGGCGCCAGATGGCGACAGTGAATCTCCGCTCCGACCGTCGTCTGTCCTTCCTCCAGATACGATTTCGCCAGTTCCAGCGCTGCCGCCTCCATCAGGGCCACCATATTCGGAGTAGACAAAATTTGGGAACCTGCGCTTCCGATTCGCTTTGCCGTCATCTCATCCGTTACTTCCCAGGTCAGGCTGTATTCCTGTAATTTTTCTGCCATTTTCGCTTCCTCCATATTATAAAATAATTTTGTCGCGGCTATTTAAAATGCCGTTTCGTGAATGATTCTATTATAGCAGAAGATGTGAAAATCGGATAGCGCCATCTTACTTCACAGCTAATCAAACAGTTAAAATTCCGAAAATTCTTGTAAAACAAAAAAAGGAACCATCTTTCGATGATTCCTCAGAGGCGACAACCAGATTTGAACTGGTGATCAGGGTGTTGCAGACCTTGATCGCCAGTCTCTGGAAGCCGCATAAATACTACGTTCCCAGACACGGTGCACTCATTTGGTGCCCTATTGGTGCCTTATTTTTTATAATTGGACAAAATCTGTCGCTGTCATAATCTTCGGATTTGTTACACCAGACTCTAAGAAGTCTTTATCTCCCGTTAAAAGTACATCTGCATTTGCATGAATCGCCGCCCGAAGAATCGGTCGATCCTTCACATCCCTTATCTGCTCTTCCGAACTATGCTCTTCCAGCGGAGTAGGAACAATCTCCAGTGTCATTAATGACAATGATAAAAATCGTTCCAAAGCTGATATCTTTTTAGGAAATTTTCGATTAAAAATTCTCCGCATCTCATCTATGTTTTGTTCACAGACAAGTCCGTGATTCGGATACGTTACCGCCTTCACAAATGCCTTGAAAGGTGTACCCGTACTGCTAAGCGCTGCCGAAATGAGAATATTGGTATCAATCAGAACTCTCATTATGCCTCACTTTCCGCACGAACCTCTTTTACCAAGTCCATTACCGCCTCATCCGATGTAAGCCCTGCTTCTTCTGCCTCCCCTGCCATCTGTGCCTGTAACATCTGCATTGCATAAACGGCTGAATTAATGAGTCTAACGCTTCCATTCTCTACAACAAAGGTAATTCTATCCCCGCTGGAGACACCCAAAATTTCACGTACATCCTTTGGAATTGTAACCTGACCTTTCGCCATTACTTTCGCATTATCAATAAATGTATTCGCAAGCATAAAAACACCTCCTATTTCAAAATAGGGAAAGTAGGGTTTTCCCTACTTTTATTATATACACTTACTTTCAAAATATCAATATTTAAATTTTCCAGTTTTTGCAAGACGATTTTCTGCCAGCCGCATCCCAATCTCGTCAACAAATGCCTTTGAAATTTGTCGCGACTGTCAAAAAATCTTCTTGCAAAAAGTAGGTGTAGATAATTTCATCTCATATAAAAGAAATACATTTTATTTCAATGCAACCAAACGCTTTAATTTATCTTCCTCCTGCTGTTTCTCCTCTTTAATTCTATACCAATTTTCATATCTTTCATTGAGATCAATCGTATCATCCAACAAATAATAAACCGGAACCGTCCTTTCAAATCCGTTATCGTTAATCAATGTTTTTGTTTCTGATGACTCGACATATCTAAGAAAATAGGAACCTGATTTTGAAAAAGGATTTTTTTGAGACGAATAGAAAACAACCTTTTCATCTCCTATATCCTGCCCGTACATCGTATATGTCACATTTACACCTACCCATTCACTACCTTCAACCTGTCGATAACTGTCAACTTCCTTTCTAATATCGCCTGAAATGGTATCATCATATTTGGTTTCCAATCTTTGTGAAATGTACCATTCCCCTGTTGCGCAACTATCATACACCTTTGATATATCAAAACTTTTCTTTCCTATTTTTATACTTTGAACTTGCTTTAATTTTTCATCCAAAGTTTTAACCTGATTAACCTGATTGATAATTTCCCTAATATCTTCCACTCCATATAAGGTTTGGTACATTTCACAGTAAAGCTGCATGTTTTTAAGCCTCAAAACATCATTTTCCCGCATTTCTGTTTTCATTTTATCTAACAGAAATTCCTTTACCTGTGTCTCATCTTCCTTCTTCAATTTTTTTATCAATTTTTTATTTGATTCGTCAGACCACTCATTTACAAACTCTTGCATCCGATTTCTAAACTCTTCTTGTTTCGCAATGTCTGCTTCCCTGACTTTTTCCAATTTTTCCTGGCTCTCCCTTGCGGTCAATTCTTCCTGTTTCTTACTCTCGGCTGCTATCAACTCTTCCTGTTTTTTACTCTCAGCTACTATCTCCGCTTCCCTTTCCTTGCTTGCAGCTACGATTGACTCTTCCAGATTCCTGCTCTCAGCTTCGGCTGATTCTTGTGCAAGGCTTTCATTTACCTTTTTCTTCTCATCAACATTATTCAGAATTAACTGAATTTTTTCTTGCTGTTCTGCTGAAAATTCATCCATTATCTCTGTTATCTTTTTTTCAAGCGCTCCGTCAAAATCCGCTATATCTGACAGCTTTTCCGAATATCGTTCTATGACTTCTTCTGCTCCTGAATAATCTTCCGAAACTTCCCATAACTCTATATATTTTTCCGCCACATCTTTTGTCACATCTTTATCTGCCTTACTATTTAACACTTCTTTTGCGGATGAATAATTTTTTTCATTCAAATATTTCTGATATTCTCTCTCCCATTTCGAATCAACAAACCATTCTAGAAATGCCATTGAATACAGAACTAGCCATGCCATGTTCCATATAAAAGCTATTTTACTTCTTATTTTATATCCCTTTTCTTGGTCAATTCTGTCTTTAAATCTCAGTATTGTCAATACTAATGAAGCTGGGTAAAATAAAAAAAACGTTAAAATCAACATCGGATATGAATAATACCATTTCTTTCTCTGTTTTTCCATAAAATCTTCCCTTCTTCTATATAGTACAAAAGAAGCGCTTGCCTCCTATTGAAACAAGCGCTTTAATATTTCTATGATGCAAATTCCATTAAGAAATATAACGCTGTACCAGCTCTAAAACTCCAGCATTTCTATTGGGACTGCTATAGTCCATATAAACAGTTCCATTTGCTTCATAGAACATCATATACATAGGATTTCCTTCTTCACGAATTTCATAAACCGCATCATAATTTGATATACTCCAATCTCCCGCGCTAGTACATGTATATACTGGAATATGCTCTGACTCACAATTACCTCCATAATAAACACATACATCACCAACTTCATCTGTATCAATATCCGAACCAACACTAAACTCGATTGTATAGCCAGCGCCTTCATACCGTCCTGCATAAGCTGATGGATCCGAACCATAATTACCCGCAGGTACTTCATTGGATACGGGTGCATTTTCTGTATATTCTTCAGCAGGAACTGTCGCTGCCGTCTGTGTCTGATACTTACCAGAAAAATATCCGCCTGTAATTTCACTTATTCCCTGATTTTCTATTACGGATGCCACCATTACTAATGTGAGCACATCTGTTCCTTCAAGATTTTTATAAGAACTATATGCTACTGGCATAGCTACAACCCTGGCAAAATCCCCTTCTACTATTTGTGTCTGTTTTCCTATATAATAAATATAATAGCAATTTCCATTTACATCATATGAGTTTAAACAAGTTACATAATCATATGGCGAATCCCCTTCTCCAAAATTTTCTTCCCATATTTGCTGCACGGTCAACTGCTCCATAAAAGCAAATCTGCCGGATATATCTTTTGGATTTTTTATCATATGAGAATAATCTAAAGTGGTATCAATATATTGTGATAACTCATCCAGACACTCATTTGAAGCAGGGAACAGTTCCAAATGTGATTGAATAAACTCCGTTTGATTGCTAGATAGTTCAAATTTAGGGTCTACCGTACCTATATTTGTTATTGTGCCAATAATGTCTAACTGGCTTTTCGAAGTTTTTAACCCATCCGCATTCTTTTCGCTGTTCAACTGTTCTTCTGCACTCTCAGCCTCCGGAACTTTTACTGTTTCCTCCGACTCTTGTGGGAAACTCAAAGCGATAACTATCACAACCATAACTACCACGGCACCTATACCCAGTAATATTTTTTTCAATTTCCCAAGAGATTTTTTCTCTTCATCCTTTTTTTCATAATTTTGAGAAACTATCATATTTTCGGTCTGGAAATTATCTAACAACGGGTTTCCGCATATACTGCAAAACCGTTCGCCTCCTGTTAATTTATTTCCACATTTAGGGCAATAATTAATTTTCCTATTTTCCACGCCATCTACCCCCTTATCTTAATTTTTGAGTCACAATTCGTACAAATCTAATTAGTATATATTCTTGTTTTATCTGTACTACACGAAGAAATTAGGCTATTTTAGCCAAATATCTTTCTATTGCAGTCTTATACTCTTGCATTGTAATTCTTCTACGTTTTCTCATTACTATCACTATTGCCTCATCCATAATTGCTACCCTTGCATATCTCCTAGGTTCTCCAGATCTAAACATATTCTGCAATATTTGCTCTAACTCTGGATGAGCAATCGTATCATTAAGTACCTCATCCCTTTTATAATCCATATACCGATTCCTATCACCAATAATATCAAAATAATTTGCATATAATACTTTCTCCTCCGTTTTAATAAAATTCTCCCCTTCTAAAACTAATAAATTTCCTCTTGGGCATTCGTTTTTGCTTTGGTAACCCCCTCTTCTTTAGCTATTTGCATTACTCTCCTTGAACTCAAATTCAAATACCTAGATATTTCTTGTATTGACTGAACTCCATAATTTTCACATATGTATTTCTGAACAAAACCCTTACTGTATAATTTTTTAGGGAACGTAATGGTTGTTCCATTATATTGCTCGTAAATTTTCAATATCGTATTTTCGTCTGTTATTGACAATAATTCACCATATATTCCTGAATATCGCTTCATACGCTAAAGCATCACCTCTTTATCCACCATTTTATCTCTATTGCAGAGAAATTATCATTTGAAATTTTCATCTATATTTTTCACATCCAATCTCAACACACTTAATAACAAAAAATCAGGAAGACTACTTTTACCTAGTCTCCCTGACTTTTTCATTTTCTATGCTACCTTAACCGTAAACCTGCTACTTTTCCTACTCTGCACATACTCCCGATAGACCTCCGGTTTCTCCTGCTTCAGACGTTTTATATCCAAGCGTTCTGAAGCAATTTCCTGCCACACTACCCGGTAATGTTCGCTGTTTGCCTCCCCGCATCCATCCATAAATACCTTTACCTCCTGCTCAATCTGCGCCTTTTCCCTCTCCAGCTGTTTCATTTCCTCTGAAATATCCCGCCTGCGGTTCAATTTTGTTTCCATCGCCGCTGACAGCTCTCTTGTTTCCGTCTTTTTGAACCGATGAAAATATTCTTCCAGCACAGCGCTACATGATGCAGATCCATCCGGTTCTGGCATCCGCCTCATCAAGATATGATTCTTCCAAAAATCCTCTTCCAATGCTATCAGCTGGTCTGCCATTTCTTCATCCCAGTCAATCCGAGAATATACGAATCCCTGTCCCAGTATGACCGCCGCGATATACCAGGTACGTTTTCCGGTTACCACCATGTAATGAATACACTGCATCAGATAATGCATAGGAATCGCTCCATTCTCCCATTTTCCCGCATTGTAGGCGCTTACCGTCTTACACTCCAGACCTGCATCTTCCCTCACAAGCAGCCGATCCACATCCGCATACATAAACGGATGCGTTTCGCTCCAATACATCTTATTAGAACGCCGCACCTTTTTACCCGTCTCTTCTGTAAACCGCTGTGCAACATAGTTTTCCAAATCTCTTCCCTGCCGCATTGCTTCATTATCCGATAAATCCAACGTATCCGTTGTCTTCTCCCAATAAACCGCCATTGGACTTCTATATGGATTCAATCCACACACAGCTCCAGCGTCCGAACCTCCGATTCCTCCTTTCCGCAACCTCAACCATTCCTCATGCTCCATTCCCATTGTTGATATTGTCTTACACATAACTATTTCTCCTTTCCTTGTCCCATTTTAGGCAGCCGCTACGGGGTTCGACTTTTTCAGTCCACTCATCGCATCCCGATAATGCTCCGGCTTCATCTGCTCAATCCTTTCTAAATGATAACGTGCCAATACCTGTTCCAGTGAAATCCCTGTTCGCTCTAATTCTTTTTGCAAATCCCGCCGCATCTTATCCGACAGATGTGCTCTGGCTGTTTCAGACACTCTTCCTGGCTTGTTAGAAGAAGTTCCTGCTGACTGCTTTCTAAATACGACGCCTCCTTTGGCGTTACAGATCTCCAGACTTTCTATTTCCCGGTTTAATGTGTAGCTGATAGCTGACACCCGAAAATGTTCAGATGTTATATATCTTTTCCCATCATATGAAATCGCTGCTTTCTCTACCGGAATCCAAATGAACGGAGCCGAATATAGCTCTCTCCCAATTCCCCAGTTGACACAGGCACGTTTGAAGCTGTCCGATGCCTGTCCCTTTTCTTTTTCCGTGTAACTTTCCGTCCCTACATCCTGCTTGGCTATCCATTGCTGTTTCTCGGCATCCCACACCTCTACCGTACAATACAGATTTCCGCCTATCTCCTGATGCGTCCTTTTCCACCCACATGGAGAAAAGCATTCATCCAAAATCTTTTGATCCACACGGGCATCTTTATATAGAAGCAAACTCAAGCCATTTTTCCCTATACTTCCGACCCTGCATTCAATTTCACTGGCTTCTAAAAGACGAATTTTATTTCCGATCATGTCTCATCCCTCCTGATTTTTCTCAAATGGGCAAAAGAAAAAGAGTACCCGCTTCTGGACGGATACTCTCATTTTTACCACTATGCCGTTTTTACCATTTCATACGCCTTATCTATCATCGCATTCCCATCCACTGTCCGGGCAAATAAATTCTCCCGGTAACCGCTCCGCGTTCTCAGCGGCTTGGCATGAGTCGCAAAATCAGATACCGCATTGATAAAACGATATGCGTTCTTTCCTATATGCTGTAAATCTGGCGCATCAAAATACCTCGCTTTCATATCCTCTTTCATACGCATAATATTTTTTACCTGTTGTTCCGACGGATTCAGCAGCAATGGGAACATAGAATCTATGTATTCCAGCACCTGACGATCGGATAATTTCTGTTGATTCAGATAATCAATCGTCTTTCCCAGTTCCGCCATATATTTATCCGCATAAAGCAGCGTGTTCTTCGCATCTTCCAATTTTCCCCGGATATCTCCCGTATGATTGGTCGCCCAGCACCGCTTCGCCGTTGATAGCGCCAGATTCAACGTATTCTGGCACACAACACGAATTGGTGTCATAGCTGCCTTAATTGCCCCGCTTCCGTCATGGCTGTTCATGAATACCAGATACGGCGTAATCTCATCCCCACTGATAATATAGCGGGTGGGAAGTTTCGCTAAAATCCAAGTCCGGCGACCATTCTGCAAACTGCCCGCCGTTTCATATGTGACTCCCTCACCAAGTAATTCATCCGTAAAAGCAAACGCTTCTTCATTCTGGACTACCTTGTAGCGGTCACTTACCACACCTAACACCTGATTATCTGTCTCTCTTAAATTCGCCCGAAATCCCGGAACGGTGATCCCTTCCTCCGTCACCAGATTTTTCTGAACCACTCTCCAGTCCAAACCAGCCAGTTCTAACGCCGCCCCCGATGTTGGTGCTTCTTCCACCATGGTTCCCAGACCATGCCACGGTTTCGTTCTCGTATAAAACATTGTCTCCACATTTGCTGCCATCTTAGTTTCCTCCTTCCAGTCTGTGTGCCAGCCAAATAATCAGCTGTGCCGATGCTTTTCCCATTAGTTTCAAAATTTGTGCTCCTGTTTTCATTTTGTATCCTCGCTTTCTGATTTTCTTTGATTCAAACAAATGATGTATGATTTCAAAATCGAAGAGTACGCAACAGCCGGAGGGAAAAACACTCATATAAACCAATGAGGACTACCACAGCCCAAATTATTTTTTGAAAGGAATGATTCTATGTTCGAACAAACACCGGATATCCTGACCTTTAAAGAATGTCAGGAACTCTTAAAGATAGGAAAAAACACCTTGCTGGATTTACTCCATAACGAAGAAATTGAAGGTTTTAAAATCGGCACACGCTGGAAAATTCCTAAAGCTGCCGTGCTGGAATATATTTATCATAAATATTAAAAAATGTGCCGATGTGTCAATGTGCCAGAACTTTTTTACCTTTTCCCCATTTTGTATTAATTAAAATACAATTTTCTTCTGTCCGCGCCCATAATTATCTCAACCAACCATTTTTACTAATAAAATCAAGGTTTCCCCGGCACATTGACACATACTTTTTTCTTCAAGAAACTGCGATGTGACGAATTGCGCGATCAAAACAAGTTGAAAATTTCTTCAACCGTTCTATACTAAGCTCACAGGAAATCATTTTACTAGGGAGGTAGTCATATGGAAAGAACAATTAACTTTATTCAGGTTGTCTACGAGTATTATAAGAATGAACCGCCTTACAGCGACTTCACGCTTGAAGAGCTTCTTGAGAAAGAAATTCCTACAGGCAAAAAAGCAGCTTCCGTTCCGGTCGCAGAATTTGAACAAGCCCGCCAGGACTTTACCAAAGATTTCCGTGATATTGTGCGGATATTCTGCATCGAGGATTTTATCGAAGATTTCAAAATAAACGGTGAATATCAATTTACTTTCGCTGATCGTGATTTTCTCGTTACGCTGGTTAATCATTACCGCACAAAACAAGCCTGGATAAAAGCTCTGAAAAAGGCGTTTAATTATCCGCTTGATAAGCGTAATTTCGAAAATCTCAACCGCGAATATTTTTGCAAATTCCAGCATTCGGATGAACTCATTGCCGAACTGAGATTTGCTGTCGAGGGATTTCTTGAAATGTATAATCGCCTAGAGACTATCTCTAAGGATGCCAAAAAGAAATTTGAGCAGACCATACAAATCGCAACACAGTATCCAATCATGGCGTTCAAACAATTTTTTTCGAAAAGAATTTTTAATATGTGTACTTCCGCTATCACATTAGAGGATGTAACGCATTCACTTGATGGTGTCATTCTCAACGACTACTATCAGTGGCTTCATACCACCGCTTCCCAGCTCGATTCCGTTATATCCAACGCACAAGATAGCCTTATCGCTATCCGCAAAAAACGAGCCAAAGAATTTCAGAACGCGATGAATAAAGAGGCTGAGCTACGTATCGTCTCCGGGTGTGCCGAACGATTAAATCAGTATGTACGCGAACATTGTCCGGAAGCACTTGATGAACATGATGAATGGGAGGATAGTTCAATGAAGAGAACACTCGCCGAAAGTAAAAAGCAACGAACCAAAAACAGCCGCCACCGTCAGGTATGGAAGGATGCCTTGATGAATGAACAAAAGAATCATCCAGAGGCTTTTGAAATTATGGCTAAATTTTATAATATCATCTAAAATTAGCTTGACATCCTTGAATTTAGCCTCATAAAACAGTTCAAAAATATGCATCTGCAATGTATTTCAAACGTGGGAGATTTTGACAAAAAATCTCCCACGTGTTTTTTTCTGCCTCCTTTGCTATACTATCCCCATCATCAGTGCTGAAGAAAATTTAAAATATAAGGAGGAACGGTAACGCAGCTCCGGAACTGTGCTACCTATATAAAAAAATATGAACGAAACATCAATCGAAACAAAAAACGCTGTTTTGGCAGGAGTAGAGGCAGCAAAGCAGCCTAAGAGTTCTGCTATTCTCTTCCAGCTTCTCAACAAGGGCGCTGCTGCTAAGTTGGATGTTTATGATTGTTCAAAAATAAGCAATGCCTATATCTGTATCAGGCAGAACCACTCTTCTATGATCTGGTCTGTCCAAGATGGAGAATATGTATCTTGTCCTACATCCTTAATGATATGGATTAAAAATTCAAAGAAAATGGGAATTGCCGTTAAATCAACCGAAACATCCGAATCGCAGTTTATTTTGAATAATGGCAAAGACTTTTTCTTTCCAGAGGATTTTTCCATCCACGGGTTCGTTGAAAATCAAGAATATGGCATCGCTTTTTTCTTCTCTCATGATAAACAGGTCTTTACACGGGAGGAAAATAATGAAGAGGGATTTTCTTCACTCTGTACCTTATTGACTCTGTTTATGCAAGATAAAGATGGTTCTACCGTGGAGGAAGATGAAAATGACTACATGGAATACTCCTTCTGATAAAGGCTTGAAATCCAGAACAGAAGACTCAAAAAATAACTCCGAAAATATTTGGGGGGATTTTACCGAAGATTTTCATCAAGCGTTACATGACACAGAATACACAGAAAATCTATCGGACAATCTCTTGCTGTCCACGGAACATAAAGAAAATGCTCCGAAGAAAAAAGCAAAAAAAACGGATAAAACGCGAAGACTTGGCAACCGGTCAACTAAAAAATCAAAATTTGAACCTGATGAGGATGATTTTTTCCAAAATCTTATCAACTCATCCATTCCACCAAACGAGGATGAGATATCAGTAAAGCCTTCTCCGAATCCTCCGGCAGAAAAAATAGCACCTGTATCAGTGCTACAGCCTACAGTAATCCCCGTGGCACCCCAAACACTGATGTCAGGCAAAAATAAATCTTCAATGAACATAGACCAGATAGCGAATGCTATTACCAAAGCTCTGACTATCATCCTGCATGATAACTGTCTTTATTATTATACAGGTAAATGCTATCAGATTATCGAGGATTCCGAAGATCTTCTGAGGGTTGTCCGCTCGAAAGTCAGACAGGATGCGTTCTCCAGCTATTCGAGAAAAAAATTTGACGATTTATTTACCTATATGCGGGTAGACGAACGCCTGATTCCAGATGATTATGAGGAAAAAATCCAGAAATCCGCTAATTATGTCAGTCTCAAAAACGGTGTCCTGAATTTGAAAAAAATGAAACTTCTTGCTCATAATAAGAAATTTCTTATTTTCTATTCGCTGGATGCCGACTGGATAGAAGATCCTGAAAGCCAGAGTTTTGATGGATTCCTATCTACTATCAGCGGTGGGAATCCTGAAATTAAAACTCGAATTATAGAATCCATGGGGTATTTACTTTCTTCCTGTAATAAGGGGAAATGTTTCTTTGTAATGGGAACTGCTCCAAACAGCGGTAAAAGTACGTTAGGCGAATTTCTTCAGAAAACACTTGGCAGTAAACTGGTTACCAGTAAATCCATTGCCCAGATTCCCGGACGTTTTTCAATGGGCGATATTCAGGGAAAACTTCTCAATCTATCTCTGGATCTCCCTAAAGGAAAATTTACCCCCATCGTCGTATCTATCATCAAACAGATTACCGGTGGGGACAGCATTTCAATAGAACGAAAATATGACAAACTGCGGGATATTCACAGCACAATACGCTTTCTATTCGCAAGCAACTATCCCGTTACGATTTCACGTTCTGATGAAGACGATGCTTTCTGGGCACGTATGATCGTAATTCCTTTTCTTTACACCATAGAAAAGGAAGACGCAGATACAGAGCTTTCCCGTAAGCTGCTACAGGAAAAAGATGACATTATATCCATCTGTCTACGAGCTTTGAGCAATGTAGTCAATAACCATTACATTTTCTCTCCCTGTGAAGCTGCGGACAAGATAAAAGAACGCTGGCGGTATCAAGAGTGTGACTCTATAGAAAGTATTCCGCTATTTGTAGAAGAATACCTAGAGGTCACTGGAGAACCGACCGATATGGTTTACTCCCGACAGTTATACGAGATTTATTGTAATTTCTGTGAGGAGTCCGATTTTTCTCCCCTGCGCTACCACACGTTCATCAGCTGGTTTTGCTCCAATATCAATGGATGCTCTACCAAAAGGCGGCATGAAACAGGGAAAAATCCAATGGCTGCTCTTACAGGTATCCGGGTAAAACAATGGGATGACTAGGCAACAGGTAAATTTCATTTTTTAGATTATACATCATATCTGTGAAATACACAGAAAGGAGATTTTGATATGGTTTACAGCAATTTATATTCATTTTCCGACTTATTAACGATCTTTCCATTTGGGAAAACAAAGCTCCGGCAGCTGCTGCTCGCAGGTGTCCTTCCGGTTGTGAAAGTCGGTCGCCAGTATGTTACCAGCGATGAAGCAATCCAGCGATGGGTTCTGGAAAATGCAGGAAAAGAAATTTTATATTGATTTTTAACAGCGGCGGATTGTGACATCTGTTACTCGTCACAATCCGCACCTTTAGACGAAAGGAGCACTAAAATGCCATCTACTACAAGTACCCGAAAAAGAAAAGGCGCTGGAAACATCCAGAAGAAAGCAAATGGTTCTTATCTTGGGCGCATCCGTATTACCGGATACGATACATATTATTATACCGGAACCTCTGAAAAAGATGTTCAAAAGAACCTTAATGAATTTTATGAAAAAACACAGCGGCATGAAATAATTGCGCGCAAGGAGACCGTCAACACCTATATCGAGCGATGGCTTGAAAATGTAAAACGGCACACCATGAAACCAGCTTCCTACGATCGTCTGGAACGCACTTACAACCGGCAGATCAAGCATTCTCCGGTAGGCCGCAGTCAGTTAGGAAGCCTTACCAGCATGGAAATACAAGCCTTAATCAATTCATACACATCATCGTTAGCTTATTCAACTCTAAAGAAGGTCTATGACCTCCTGAATAATTGCTTCCGATATGCTGTTGCCGTCCGTGATATCGGATACAATCCAGTTGACGGGGTACAGCTCCCCAAACAGGAAAATATGGCGATTCAGCCAAAAGAAATTGAGATATTATCAAGCGAAGATTTAGCAAAGCTTGAAAAAGCGCAGTATTGCCTCTATTCAAGCGGAGAACCGCGATACTGGTACGCTTCCGCCTATGTGCTAATTGCCAATACCGGGCTGCGCTCCGGCGAAGCACTCGGACTGACATGGGATAAAATCAACTTCAAAACCAAGACACTGACCGTATCACAAAATGCTTCCAGAATCAAAAACCGTGATGGCATCAATGCACATGGAAGTAAACAAATTATCGTTTCTACGAAAACCCGTTCTGGAACTCGCCAAGTTCCCCTGAACGATAAAGCGCTGGCTGCTCTTAGCCATCTAAAAGAATTGCATGACAGGAAACGGATTCAGAGCAATTTCGTAATCTGCACATCAACTGGAAAGATGGTGGTTCAAAGTTCTTTCTATCACATCTTTCAAAATATGCAGCGGTCGCTTGGCATCACGCCTGTAACAATTCACGCACTGCGCCATACATTCGCCAGTCAGTTGATAGAAGCCGGTGTAGACATTAAGGTAGTAAGTCAGCTATTAGGACATTCCTCCGTGAAAATCACTTATGATACCTACGTTCATACCAGCCTGGAGCGTGCATTTTCTGCCGTACAGACTCTGGTATAGCCATCCAATAAATGGCTGAAAAATTTGGTGCCCTATTGGTGCCTTATTTTTCGTTCAGGAGCAGTAAAAAATGACCTCTAACGGAAATTTACAAGGAAATTTTCCTATAGATATTTCACAGTTATTTTAAGGGTTAAAATCCCGGAAACCCTTGTAAAATAAGGCTTTCCAGGCACAAAAAAAGGAACCATCTTTCGATGATTCCTCAGAGGCGACAACCAGATTTGAACTGGTGATCAGGGTGTTGCAGACCCACGCCTTACCACTTGGCTATGTCGCCATAAATGACCCCAACGAGATTCGAACTCGTGTTACCGCCGTGAAAGGGCGATGTCTTAACCGCTTGACCATGGGGCCAGATATTAAATTAAAACTCCCCGAGTAGGACTCGAACCTACGACAGCGCGGTTAACAGCCGCGTG
>NZ_QUKS01000001.1:773091-961046 GCF_003481165.1 Clostridium sp. TF06-15AC | reverse complement strand
CTTGCCAAGGTCGAGGCCGCGGGTTCGAGTCCCGTCTCGCGCTCTTTTTTATTTCTAGGTTTTATGCGGGTTCCGAGGTATTCGGGACTCGCTTTTAATTTAACTTGAAGCGGGAGACTGCTTATCTGCGTTCAGGAAACGAAGAAAAAACGATGGAAAATGCGTATTTTTTATAATTTTCACTTGCATGTATACCTTGCCTGTGATATAGTATAAAGGCTGAAAATTCACGCCGGTCGGATTTGCGCAGGACGGTGCTCATTATGAGTCCCCGCGGAAAGCATGAGAAGACGGCGGAAGAAAAACCAAAATTGGAGGAAAGAAACATGAGCGTTATTTCAATGAAGCAGTTACTCGAAGCAGGTGTACATTTTGGACACCAGACCAGAAGATGGAACCCGAAAATGGCTCCGTACATCTACACCGAGAGAAATGGTATCCACATCATCGACCTTCAGAAATCTGTAGGTAAAGTAGATGAGGCTTACAAGGCAGTATCCGATATCGCAGCAGACGGCGGCACAATCCTGTTCGTTGGTACAAAGAAGCAGGCTCAGGACGCTATCAAGACCGAGGCTGAGAGATGTGGTATGTTCTATGTAAACGAGAGATGGTTAGGCGGTATGCTGACAAACTTCAAGACCATCCAGAGCCGTATCGCTAGATTAAAACAGATCGAGGCTATGTCTGAGGACGGAACTTTCGACGTTCTGCCGAAGAAAGAAGTTATCGAGCTGAAAAAAGAGTGGGAGAAGCTGGAGAAGAACCTGGGCGGTATCAAAGATATGAAGAAGATCCCGGATGCTATCTTCGTAGTAGATCCGAAGAAGGAAAGAATCTGCGTACAGGAGGCTCATACTCTGGGGATTCCGCTGATCGGTATCATCGATACCAACTGTGATCCGGAAGAGCTGGATTATGTAATCCCGGGTAACGATGATGCTATCCGTGCCGTAAAACTGATCGTTTCCAGAATGGCAGACGCTGTTATCGAAGCTAAGCAGGGCGAGGCTGAGGCAGCTGCAGCAGAGGGCGAAGCAGAGGCTACAGAGGCTTAATTAACCCCAAAATTAAAAACTGAAACCAAAAGACCAGGAGCACGCCGCGGTTTTCCGCATAAAAGCGTGCTCCGCGCGGGTATACGAACGTGTACCTGAATTTATATACACGGAGGGATTTAAGATGGCAGTTACAGCCGCAATGGTAAAAGAGTTACGTGAAATGACAGGCGCTGGTATGATGGACTGTAAGAAAGCTCTTGCAGCTACAGATGGCGACATGGACAAAGCTGTTGAGTTCCTGAGAGAAAAAGGACTTGCAGGCGCTACTAAGAAAGCTGGCCGTATTGCAGCAGAGGGTATCGTTATGACTAAGGTTACCGCTGATGAAAAGAAGGCAGTTGTAGTAGAAGTAAACGCAGAGACAGACTTCGTAGCTAAGAACGAGAAGTTCCAGAACTATGTATCTGATGTTGCTGAGCAGGCGCTGAACACAAGCGCAACAGATATTGACGCATTCTTGGCTGAAAAATGGGCAAAGGATCCGTCCCTGACAGTTGCAGAGGCTCTGTCTTCCCAGATCTCCATCATCGGCGAGAACATGAAGATCCGTCGTTTTGCTCAGTTAGCTGAGGAGAACGGTTTCGTTGCTTCCTACATCCATGCAGGCGGCAAGATCGGCGTTCTGGTAGACGTTGAGACTGACGTTGTAAACGATGCAATCAAAGAGATGGCTAAGAACGTAGCTATGCAGGCTGCAGCTCTGAAACCGCTGTACACCAACGACAGCGAAGTAGATGCAGATTACATCGCAAAAGAGAAAGAGATCCTGACTGTAGCAGCTAAGAACGAGAAGCCGGACGCAAACGACAAGATCATCAGCGGCATGGTTATGGGGCGTATCAAGAAAGAGCTCAAAGAGATCTGCCTTCTGGATCAGGTATATGTTAAGGCTGAGGATGGCAAGCAGAGCGTAGCTCAGTATGTAGCTCAGGTTGCTAAAGAGAATGGTGCGAAGATCACTGTTAAGAAGTTCGTTCGTTTTGAGACTGGTGAAGGTATCGAAAAGAAGGAAGAGAACTTTGCAGAGGAAGTTGCAAAGCAGATGGCACAGTAAGCGAACTACTTGTTGTAACTTCATATAACTTATTAGAAAGTGCTGAACCCCAGTATTTATGTAGGGTTTCAGCACTTTTTTATGTACTGTTTTTTGATACTTTTTTATATAACTTGTTGCAATTTATTATATCTTCTTATGCGAATTGTGTAAAAAAGTGTGTAGTGAGTTGTGTAGAGGTTTTGGGGGATTTGTGTAATAACACGAATGGAACGCCTCAGCTGATTGCAGACGCGCCTTTGCAGTCTGCTCAGCATTACATTTACCGGTCTCAGGATCCCATTAGCGATTCTTTTGGGTGGCATTATGGGACTCACCGGAATCTGGCGGGCGCTTACGCTGACCTTGATCGTGAAAGGATAGGGGATAAAAGTGCACCAGAAAGTCGCACTTGAAAATTTCGCCAGATGCGCTATAATAAATCTGGCGATGGTTCAGCATGGAAACATTGCAAATTTGATAAAAACAGGGGAGCTTGTTAGCGGGCTGAGAGGAAGTAATCGAACTTCGACCCTTTAACCTGATGCGGATAATGCCGTCGTAGGAAGTCATGAGATGAATTTTTACAGGAGATATCCGCAGGGGTATCTCCTGTTTTTTCATATAACAGGAAATTCCGTTGAAATTTCCTGTTATATAAAAAGTCTTACCGGGCGGGATCGCACTGCGGCAGAAGGGAATCATGTCGCAAGTGACCGCGCTCGGCGCGGGAATGTGCCAGGGCACATTCTTTTAAAATTAAATTCTTTGAAAGGGGGAACGTATTCCGCATGTGTGCGGCGAGCTGAGGGGGAGCGCCCTGGGCTTTGTAGGCAGCGATGGGAAGCCGTGTTCCGGCGTGAGAGGATACCAGAGAGTATCGACCGAATTTCATGCAGAAAACGTAAATTATTCGTAACTGTTCAAGAATATCAAAGAAACAGAACAGTTGCAAATTTTCAAAGAAGGAGAAGAAAAATGAATAAGACAAACACGAAAAAACTGGCGATTGCGGCTGTATTCTGTGCCGTTGCCGTCGTAGGAAGTTTATTTTCCGTTCCGGTGTTCGGAAGCAAGTGTTCCCCGGTACAGCATATGGTAAATATCCTGTGTGCCGTTCTTCTGGGACCGGGCTATGGACTGGGAGCGGCCTTTGCAGCGGCGCTGATCCGAAATCTGTTAGGACTTGGAAGCCTGATGGCATTTCCGGGCAGTATGTTTGGCGCCCTGATCTGCGGACTGGTTTACAAGAAAACGCAGAGTGTGTTCGCAACTTTGATCGGTGAGGTGCTTGGAACGTCCATTCTGGGCGGGTTTGCGGCATATCCGGTGGCGGTTTTCCTGATGGGAAAGAGCGCGGCGGGACTGGCTGTCTATGCCTATGTGGTTCCGTTTTTGATCTCGACCGCGGGAGGAGCGATCATAAGCGCGGTTCTGATTTTAAGTTTAAAGAAAGCCAATATTTTAGCAGGAATGCAGGAAGCACTGAGAGAGGAGAAGCCAGCACATGTTTAAAGAAATATTTGATAATGTAAGAGAAAAATGTCCGTTAATCCACAACATTACGAACTACGTGACTGTCAATGACTGTGCCAACGTGGTACTCGCATGCGGCGCGTCCCCGATCATGGCGGATGATAAGGACGAAGTTTCGGATATCCAGACCATCTGCGGCGGACTGAATATCAATATCGGCACATTAAACAGCCGGACCATCGAATCCATGCTGCTTGCCGGAAAGCGGGCAAATGAGCTGGGTCATCCGGTAGTTTTAGACCCGGTAGGCGCCGGTGCGTCGAAACTCAGAACAGAGACCGCCAATCAGCTTTTAAAGGAAGTCAGGTTTACCGTGATCCGCGGGAACATTTCGGAGATCAAGACACTGGCACTTGGAAATGGGACGACGAAGGGCGTGGATGCCGATCTGGCAGACCGGGTGACGAAGGAAAATCTGGACGAGGCGGCAGCTTTTGCGAAGGCATTTGCCGGAAAGATGAATGCGGTCGTTGCGATCACCGGTGCGATCGACATTGTGGCGGATGCGGAGAAGGCATACTGC
Organism: Clostridium sp. TF06-15AC; assembly: GCF_003481165.1. NCBI lineage: Bacteria > Bacillati > Bacillota > Clostridia > Eubacteriales > Clostridiaceae > Clostridium > Clostridium sp. TF06-15AC. Next base: position 956,893 of record NZ_QUKS01000001.1, on the reverse strand, counting down.
ATTTACAACGGTCGTCCGGAGATGTCTTCCATCACAGGAACCGGCTGTCAGCTCTCGGCTCTGACGGCGGCCTTTGTGACAGCCAACCAGGAACAGCCGCTTGAGGCAGCTGCTGCGGCAGTCTGCGCGATGGGACTGGCCGGGGAGACGGCATACGCCCGTTTAAGTGAACTGGACGGCAATGCAACCTACCGGAATTATATCATTGATGCTATTTATCGCATGAACGGAGAAGCGCTGGAGGCCGGAGCAAAATTTGAAGTAAGATAATAGAACTTTAGTGTCTGTTTTTATAAGGACAGCCGAGAGAAGGAGGAAATGCAGATGAACTGCAGACCGGAAGATATGCTGCTTTACGCGGTGACAGACCGCGCATGGCTGAAGGGGGAAACTCTGGAGAGTCAGGTTGAGAAAGCTTTGAAGGGCGGGGCGACGTTTGTCCAGCTGAGAGAAAAGGAGCTTGACGAGGCGGAGTTTCTGGAGGAGGCAAAGAAGCTTAAAATACTTTGCAGAAAGTATCAGGTTCCGTTTGTGATCAATGACAACGTGAAGATTGCCCTGGCGGTGGATGCGGACGGCGTCCATGTGGGACAGAGCGATATGGAAGCGGGAAAGGTCCGGGAAAAGCTGGGACCAGATAAGATCATCGGCGTTTCCTGCAAAAATGTAGAACAGGCGCTTCTTGCGAAAAAGCATGGGGCGGATTATCTGGGAGTCGGAGCCATCTATCCGACGGGAACCAAAAAGGACGCCGATGCCGTGACGCCGGGGATGCTTTCCAAGATCTGTCAGGCAGTCGATATTCCGGTTGTTGCGATCGGCGGACTGAATAAAGAACATCTGGAGCTGTTAAAAGGAACAGGTGTGGACGGCATTGCAGTGGTCAGCGCCCTGTTTGCGGCCGATGATATTGAAAAGGCAGCAGAGGAACTGAAGGAAGCTGTAAAAAAGGTTCTGTAAAGATGAAAACGTTGTCATTTTGTCAAAAAATGGCATGAAAAAGTTTATAAGAAAAAGCTTGTGAAAAAAGCTTCATTAAAAAATGGTAAGAAACTTTGCAAAAAGTTTTTTATGGCGGCACATTGGGGGCACCACCTTGTGTCGCCTTATAAAAGTTATTGATGCCTGAAAGGAGTTAATTATGAAGACAGCATTAACAATCGCTGGAAGTGATTGCAGCGGAGGCGCCGGTATCCAGGCCGATTTAAAGACGATGATCGCCAATGGAGTATATGGAATGAGTGCGATCACGGCGCTGACGGCCCAGAACACAACCGGCGTCCAGGGGATTTTTGAGGTAACCCCGGAATTTCTGGAACAGCAGATTGACAGCGTATTTACGGATATTCGTCCGGATGCGGTAAAGATCGGTATGGTTTCTTCAACCGGACTGATCAAGTCGATTGCGAAGAAGCTTTGTGAGTACCAGGCAGAAAACATTGTTGTGGACCCGGTTATGGTGGCGACGAGCGGAGCAAAGTTAATCAGCGACGACGCCATCGACACCTTGAAAGAATCGCTTTTTCCATTAGCGGCGGTTCTGACACCGAACATTCCGGAGGCGGAGGTCTTAGCGGGAATGGAAATTAAGTCTGCCGACGATATGATTACGGCAGCAAAATGGATCAGTGAAACGTACCATTGTGCGGTTCTCTGCAAGGGCGGACATCAGTTAAATGATGCCAACGATCTTTTATACCGGGACGGCGGATACCGTTGGTTTAACGGAAAACGCATCCACAATTCCAACACCCATGGGACGGGCTGTACCCTGTCCAGCGCGATTGCATCCAATCTGGCGAAGGGCTATGATCTCGACACCGCGGTGGAACGTGCCAAGGCATATATTTCCGGCGCACTGGGAGCGATGCTGGATCTCGGAAAAGGATCCGGACCGATGGATCACGGATTTGATTTCAGGGGAAAAGGATTTGCGGAGGAACGCGTATGACAATGACAGAGAGGCTTTTGGAAGCCACAAAGGAGATCTGGGCTGGTTACAATGAAAAACCGTTCGTAAAAGGCATTGCGGACGGCAGTCTGGATCATGATAAATTCAAATATTATATGATACAGGATTATCTGTATCTGATTGATTACACAAAGGTGTTTTCCATCGGGGCGGCAAAATCAACGGATCTCGCATTTATGCGCCTGTTTGCCGGATATACCCACTCGATTCTGGATGGGGAGATGGATATTCACCGTGCTTACATGGAACGTTTGGGGATAACCAGAGAAGAGGCGGAACAGACGCCGGTCGCTCTGGATACCCTTTCTTATACTTCTTATATGCTTCGCATCGCTTATGAGGGGGGCGCGCCGGAGGCGGCAGCAGCGATATTGTCCTGCGCCCTCAGCTATGAATGGATTGCGAAGAAAATCGCAGCAGACAGACCGGATGCCGACAAACATCCATTTTATGGGGAGTGGATCCGGGGATACGCTTCCGAGTCTTACCACAAGGAAAATGAAGTCCTTGTAGAGTGGATGAACCATCTGGCAGAGGATCTGTCTGAGAAACAAAAGAAACATCTGGTGGATATTTTTGTGGCCTGCTCCCGCTATGAAGCGGCATTCTGGGATATGGCGTGGGAAATGAGGCGGTAAATATGCTTACATTTGACAACGTGCGTTTCCAATATGCGGTAGAGAATTTTTCGATCATTGACCATCTGTCGTTTGAAGTCCAGGATGGGGAGTTTGTGTCCATCATCGGCGCTTCCGGCTGTGGAAAAAGTACGATCTTCCGGCTGGTAAATAAGCTTCTTACCCCGGCTTCCGGTGTGATCCGGGTGGATGGGGAATCGATCGAAACGAAGAAAAATTACTGCGGATATATGCCGCAGCAGGATCTGCTGTTTCCATGGCGCACTGTGCGGGAGAATCTGATGCTTCCGATGGAGATTCAGGGCGGATATTCGAAGGAACAGATGCAGAAAAAAGCGGATGATGCGCTTCGATCGGTTGGACTTGCAGACTGGGGAGATAAGACGCCGAAAGAGCTTTCCGGCGGTATGCGCCAGAGAGCCGCCTTTGCGAGAACGGTTCTGACGGGTTCAGACCTTCTGCTTTTGGATGAGCCGTTTTCAGCCCTGGATTATCTGACAAGACTGTCTATGCGGGAGTGGCTTCTGGAACAGTGGGAGAAGGAGAAAAAGACGGTTCTTTTCATCACGCATGATGTGGAAGAAGCGGTGTTTCTGTCCAGCCGGATTCTCGTGGTGGAACAGTCACCGATCACACATCTGCGCTCCATCGAGGTCCCGGCGGGATATCCGCGATCCCGGGAAGAGCTTCGCAGACCGGAGATTCTGTCCTTAAAGGAAGAACTGATCGGAATGCTTAAGAAGGAGAAGGCGTGATGGAACAGAAAAAAACAAATAAAATGGGAAGCCGGATGAATGCGAATCTTCCAGCCCTGATTTTGGTGGCGGTGCTTCTGTTTACATGGCAGGCAGCGGCTATGGGGATTGATGCGGCCTATATTCTCCCGTCTCCGGTTCAGGTGGTTGTACGGCTGTGGGAACTTCGGGGTCCATTATTTACGGCACATCTGCCGGCGACGATGTCGGTAGTCGTGATTGGACTTTTGATCTCGATCGTGCTGGGCGTGGGACTGGCTGTGCTGATGGATGCCAGTGAGACGGCAAGAAAGGCGCTGTATCCGCTGATCATCGCCTCGCAGACGATCCCGACGACGGCGCTGGCGCCGCTGTTTGTCCTTTGGTTTGGCTACACGATCTGGAGCAAGGTGCTGGTAACGGTACTAATTACGTTTTTCCCGATCACGATCACGGTATTTGACGGGTTCCGGTCGGTGAAGACGGAAATGGAAGAACTTTTGTTTACATTTGGCGCGGATAAACGTCAGATCTTTTTGAAATTAAAGATTCCGGCGACGCTTCCGTACTTTTTTTCAGCGATCAAGATGGCGGTACCGCTGTCGATCATCGGAGCGGCGATTGGAGAATGGCTGGGCGCCCAGAGCGGACTCGGATATTTCAGCCGGAGAATGATGACCCAGTTAGATGGAGCCGGTGTATTTGCACCGATTCTGCTCTTATCGGTAGTGGCGATGGCGGCAACGTGGGTTGTCTCGCTGCTTGAAAAGCGGATGATTTTCTGGAGGAATGAGTAGGAAATTGTGGTATAGGATGAAATTTTGAAGTATGTGAATCCAGCAAGTCATATGCAAAAAAAACTGGAAAACAGATAAGTGATAGGGAAATATAGACGGAAATTTGTAAAACTGAAAGGATATGAGATGAAAAAACGAATGAGAATGGCTGCCGCAGTGATGGCAGCAATGATGGGAATGATGACACTTGGCGGATGTGGAACGGCCAGCGAAAAGAGTGAGACAGCTGCTCTGACAGAGAGTCAGGCAGAGGGCACGGATGCGAAACAGGCCCCGGAAGATGGAAAAAGTCAGGATCTTAAAGAGATCAATGTGGTTCTTGACTGGTATCCGAATGCGATCCATACCTTTATTTATACGGCGATCGAGCGCGGCTATTATGCGGAAGAAGGACTGGATGTGAAAGTGCGTTTTCCGGCCAATGCGAACGATGCGTTATCACTGGTAGCGGCTGGAAAGGCGGAGATCGGCATGTACTATCAGCAGGATGTGATCCAGGCGGTTGCCAATCAGGGAACGAAGATCAAATCCATCGGTGCGATCGTGCAGTCCCCGTTAAGTGTCGTTCTTTCTTTAAAGGATAAGAATATCACAGGACCGGAAAATCTGGTTGGAAAGACCGTTGGTTACGGCGGAACAGCACTCAGCGAGGCGGTTGTCAAGAGCATGATGGAATATGTGGGAGCGGATGCATCGGATGTAAACCTGATCGATGTCGGATTTGAACTGATGAGTTCTATGACGACCGGCAATGTGGATGCGACGATCGGATGCCTTGTCAACCATGAGGTTCCGCAGATGGAGGAAGAGGGCTTTGATGTCAACTACTTCATGGCAGATGGATATGGAATCCCGAATTATTATGAGGAAGTATTCCTTGCCAACAACGAAATGATCCAGCAGGAGCCGGAAGTTCTGGAAGGATTCTTACGCGCATCGAAGAAGGGCTTTGAAGACTTTAAGAACGATCCGAATGGCTGCCTGGCAATCCTGATGAATAATCAGAATGAGGAAAACTTCCCTCTGACCCAGAGCGTGGAGGAAAAGTCCTGTGAGACACTTCTGCCGCTCATGGAGAGCGATGAGGTTCCGTTTTTGACCCAGACCGAAGAGTGCTGGCAGGAAAACATCGACTGGATGAGCGAGAGCGGGCTGATCGATAAGAAAGTGGATGTTTCGGATGTGATGGTAAACCTGCAGGAGTAAGAGCCAGAAGCAGTCAGAGACTGGCTGTTTGTGCAGAGCAAGTAAATTTCCGGAACTGGAAATTCTGGTGTTTAACATATATATGCAAGACAAGAATGGTAACAGAGTTACTGTTCACGGGTAGGCACTTTTGGAACCGAAAGTGCCGTGAGAAAACGTGGTGGCAGCAGGAATTTGCCGTATTTAAATGCGAAGCCACGGCAAATTCCGTTACTGGGCACGTATGCGTGTACAGTAAACAACAGGGCGTTACTGGGGAAGATGGAGTCTCAGAATGTTGACAGTCTGCCAGCCAGGATATATAATATTTTCGTAACTGTTCAGTACCTTAACAGTCACGCGCAAAAATCCATTAAAGAAAAAACACCAGAATGGAAGGGGAAACAAATAGATGAAGAAAATTATTTTAACCGGCGATCGTCCTACCGGGCGCTTACATGTCGGACATTATGTTGGCTCTCTGAGCGAGAGAGTGAGACTTCAGAACTCCGGCAAGTTCGATGAGATCTATATTATGATTGCCGATGCACAGGCGCTGACAGATAACGCAGATCATCCGGAAAAGGTGCGTAAAAATATTCTGCAGGTTGCCCTGGACTATCTGGCTTGTGGAATTGACCCGGAGAAATCCACCATCTTTATCCAGTCGATGGTGCCGGAGCTGACAGAGCTTACTTTTTACTATATGAACCTGGTTACGGTATCCCGTGTACAGCGAAATCCTACCGTAAAAGCAGAGATTCAGATGCGTAATTTTGAAGCAAGCATCCCGGTTGGATTCTTTACTTATCCGATTAGCCAGGCGGCGGATATCACTGCATTCCGCGCGACGACCGTTCCGGTTGGAGAGGATCAGATGCCGATGTTAGAGCAGTGCAAGGAGATCGTCCATAAATTCAACAGCGTGTACGGCGAGACCCTGACGGAACCGGAGATCCTGCTTCCGTCCAACAAGGCGTGTCTGCGTCTGCCGGGTATCGATGGAAAGGCAAAGATGAGCAAATCGCTTGGAAACTGCATCTACCTCTCTGATTCGGAAGCAGATGTGAAGAAGAAGATCATGTCCATGTTTACAGATCCAAATCACCTGCGTGTCGAGGATCCGGGTAAAGTCGAGGGCAATCCGGTCTTCATCTATCTGGATGCATTCTGCCGTCCGGAGTATTTTGCAGAGTTCCTGCCGGATTACCAGAACCTGGACGAGCTGAAAGCACATTACCAGAGAGGCGGTCTGGGCGATGTGAAGGTGAAGAAATTCTTAAATAACGTTATGCAGGCTGAATTGTCTCCGATCCGTGCGAGACGCCAGGAATGGGAGAAGAGAATCCCGGATGTATTTGACATCCTGAAAGAGGGAAGCAAGGCAGCAGAGGCGAAGGCTGCTGAGACGCTTCGCGATGTGAAGGCTTCAATGCGGATCAATTACTTTGATGATGACAGTCTGATCGATACGATCGAGGACTAAGAGAAAAAGTGGAAATTCAGCGCGGCTTTCTGAAATGCCGGGAGTGTGCTGCCGGAAATGAATTGAATTAAGAAATAGAGAAAAGTCTGTCTTTTGGCATGGGAAAGGTGTCGGGGGACAGACTTTTTTGCGTGATTCCCACTTAAAAACGGTTTACATAGTCCCTAAAATTCGATATAATAATCTGTATTGCGTTATAACGCAAGGCTATATCAAATATGAAATGAAAGAATACTAAGAGGGCTACACATGAGTAAAAACAAACAATGGGCGAGTAAGCTGGGCTTTATTATGGCGACGGCTGGGGCGGCGATTGGATTGGGAAATCTGTGGAAATTTCCATATCTGATGGGAAAGAACGGTGGATTTCCATTTCTGGTTGCGTATCTGTTTTTTATCGTCGTTCTCGGACTTCCGGTTATGATCACGGAAATGTCCCTGGGACGGAAGACGCGGCATGATCCGGTGCAGGCATATGCGGACATTCATCCGCACGCACGGATTGTCGGTATATTCGGCGTACTGGCGGCGTTTATTATTTTGAGTTATTACAGCGTCATCGGCGGCTGGATTTTAAAGTATATTGCCAGCTATGTGACGACGGCGGCAGCGCCGGATTTTAATGCCTTTATCGGCAGCAGCGAGCCGGTGATCTGGCATATTGTATTTATGGCAGCGACTATAGCTGTCTGCTATTTTGGCATCAATGGCATTGAGAAAGCGAGCAAATTGATGATGCCGATGCTTCTGGTTCTGTTATTTGTCATCATTTTCAGAAGCGTGACGCTTCCGGGAGCTTCGAAAGGACTGTTATTTATCTTCCAGCCGGATTTTTCGGCGTTCACGCTTTCTTCTGTCAGCGCGGCACTGGGACAGGTGTTTTATTCCCTGAGTCTCTGTATGGGTATCACGATCACCTACGGAAGCTATCTGAGTGGAAAGGAAAATATTCCAAAAAGCTGTATGATCGTCGGTGGTCTGGACACCGTGATTGCGGTTCTCGCGGGTATCGCGATCTTTCCGGCAGTATTTGCCTTCGGTCTGGAGCCGGGACAGGGACCGGGACTGATTTTCGGCACACTGCCGATGGTATTTGCGAATATTGCGGGGGGAACTTTCTTTGCAATCCTGTTTTTTGCGCTGGTTTTTTTCGCAGCCGTTACGAGTGCGATCGCACTTCTGGAAGTCTGTGCCTCTTTTGCGATTGATTCGCTGGGCTGGGAACGCAAGCATGCGGCGCTTGTGATTGGTACGGCGATCACGCTGCTTGGCATTCCGAGTGCGCTGTCCTTCGGCGTCCTGAGTGATGTCACAATCCTGAATCAGTCGGTCTTTGATTTCGCCGGACTGGTAACGGATAATATTCTGATGCCGCTCGGCGGACTCACGATGTGCTACTATGTAGGCTGGAAATGGAAACCGGAGTATCTGCTTGCGGAGATCGAGGCGGACGGTACGAAGTTCCGTCTGGGAAAACTCTGGGTGTTCTGCATCCGATTCCTGACGCCGATTATGGTGGGAATCGTCAGTGTAACTGGATTTTATAATTTGTACTTGGCGATTCGGTAGGAAGAGCGGTTTTGTTGACAAAAACAGGAAATTGCCGTATAATTTGTTAAAGTTCAGACAAGGTCATGGAAATAGGGATAGGATGTGCTTGACGGTGGATCAAGGGCGGAAAAAGACCATTTGTGTGATAATCTGAATGGACAGACAACTTGGGGAAACTTGAATATAAGACAATTAAATTATGGGGATACCGCAGAATGACAAGGATGTGATTAGGCGGTGTCCCTACTTCGACTGTCGGGAATGAATCGGATATGAGGCATTGCCGCAGGCGGAAAAGCTGCGCCGTGTGAGTGAGCACAGAATCACAAGCCGGAAGACGTTGCGGAGAAAGCAGAGAAGGAGGATGAGATATATGGTTCAGAGAAAGAAAACATTAGCCAAGACAGCGGCAAAGAAATCTGTTTCAACGGAAGAGAAAAAGGTTCCGTCTGTTGTGGAGAAAAAAGATACAGCCGTAGCTGAAGTGGCGAAGAAAGAAACGGCAGTGGCAGCAGTCGCAAAGAAAGAGACAGCGGTAGCGGAAGTAGCAAAGAAGGAAACAGCTGTGGCAGCCGTGGAGAAAAAAGAGACGGCAGTAGCATCCGTTCCGAAAAAGGAAACTGCACTGGCACACGTAGAGAAGAAAGAGACAGCCGTAGCGCCGGTACAGAAGAAGGAGACCGCCCTCGCAGAGAAGAAAGAGATGGCAGCAGCCGCAGAGAAAAAGGAGACAGACGTGACCGTAAAGAAAACAACTGCAAAGAGAACCACAAAGACAACCACAAAGACAACCACTGCAGCAAAGAAGACAGCTGAGAAAAAGGAAGTAAAGACAGTTGCATACGTACAGTACGCAGGTGCTGAGATTTCTATCGAGAAGCTGGAGGCAGAAGCAAAGAAAGCATATGCAGCTCTGGGACATAAAGAGGACGAGATTGAGACTCTGACCCTGTATGTTAAACCGGAAGAGCGTGCCGTTTACTATGTGGTAAATGGAGAAGGTTCCAGCGAGTACAAGATTGTGTACTAAGGTGGGCGTTCGGTGAAGTTTCCGGCTCTGTATGACGGGAAGTTTACATACCATATCTGCTTAAAATGAGGGAGCAGGTATAAAAATCTAAGAATGGTAAAAAGCCAGTTTTTATATCTTTGGTGTATTAAGAGAGATATAGAACTGGCTTTTTTTGTTGATAGGGAGATGTTTTAAAAACGCTTTGCAAGAATTACAACAGGGAATGCGGATGATTCGATGCCAGGCGTAGTGAAGGAAAAAACAGCCAGAACAGTACTCCAGCGGTTAAGGTCAGGCAAATTTCCATGGCACTGTTGATGATTCCCGATAAAATCCAGCTGTCCAGACAGAAAACACAAGAAGTCCAGAGAAGCAGGAGGCAGAGGCGCCCACGGGCAGCAGGAGAATCCAGAGAGTGAGTCAATTTGCTGAAAAAGGCAGTATTGGAGGGTGTTTGGGAATAACGGGCAGGAGCTGGGGACGAAAGATAGAGCTGCAAGCTTAAATAAAACAGATTATAAAGAAATAACAGTGCAGCCGCCAGCGCCAGAAGCGTGTGAAGGATAGCACAGACTGGGAGCTGCTCCGGGGCATAGGGCAGCAGGGCAGCGGCAGTGAGGAGAAGCAGGCAGCATTTTGCCTGGCGGGGGCGGTACAGGGAGAGTTGGGAGTAGAGAAAGCCGCCGCAGAGCAGGCACCAGAGAAAAAATTCCCCGCGCCGGTGCAGTGCAATGCTGATGCTGGAAAAATTGGAGGAAAACGGATTGCTTCCGCGTGTGAGTGAGAAACTAAAAAATGGGAGGAGAACGAACGTAAATATCCATCGAATCATGAGGATAGTGTGGGAAAATGGGGCGGAAAAGATACTGGAAAGAAGAGACAGAAATAGTTGACGGAATTGCTGTTTATGTAATAGTATTATTATTTAGGAAAGATGAATTATATGTTTGATTAAGAAGGATAATACAAAACCATGATAAATTTACCAGCAGCATTTACTGAACGAATGAAACAGATGCTCGGCAGGGAGTACGATGCGTTTATCGCCAGTTACGACAAGGAGCGCTCACAGGGACTGCGCGTGAACGGACTGAAAACGGATCCGGCTGAATTTGCTAAGAAGGCTCCATTTTCTCTGAATCCGGTTGCGTGGGCGGCGGAGGGATTCGCTTATGGGGCGGAGGATCGTCCGGGGCGTCATCCGTACCACGATGCGGGCGTTTACTATATTCAGGAGCCGAGCGCGATGATTGCGGCTTCGCTTTTAAACCCGCAGCCGGGGGAAATGATTCTGGATCTCTGTGCGGCACCGGGCGGAAAATCGACGCAGGCGGCGGCGAGACTGAGCGGAGAAGGACTTCTGGTGAGCAATGAGATCCATCCGGCGCGTGCAAAGATTCTCTCGCAGAATATCGAGCGCATGGGAATCCGGAATGCGGTTGTGACAAATGAAGATTCCGGGCGGCTGACGAAGTATTTTCCGGCATTTTTTGATGGGATCATCGTGGATGCACCGTGTTCCGGCGAGGGAATGTTCCGCAAGGATGAGACGGCGGTCACGGAATGGAGCCCGGAGAATGTGCGTCGCTGTGCTGGGCGGCAGAAGGAGATTCTTGAAAATGCGGCGATGATGCTGAAACCGGGCGGACGGCTGGTGTACTCCACCTGTACTTTTGCGCCGGAGGAGGACGAGCAGGCGATCGGACGTTTCTTAGAGGCACATCCAGAGTTTGCGCTAGAGGAAACGCCGGACTATCCGGGACTTTCGCACGGCGTTCCAGCCTGGGGGGCGGGTGTGACGGATGGAATCGAGAAAACGGTCCGTATCTGGCCGCACCGGACCGAGGGAGAAGGCCATTATGCGGCACTTCTTCGAAAAATGGGCGAGCCGGAGAGCGTGAAGCGTAAATATCCGGCTTCGATGAAGGACAAGAAGCTTCTGGCAGTCTATGAGGATTTCTGCAAAGAGATATTTATTGAGCCGAAGAAATGGACAGCGGACAGTACGATGACGATGTTTGGCGATCAGCTTTACCGGACGCCGGAGGAGATGGTCGATTTTAAGGGGCTGCGGGTGCTTCGCCCGGGGCTTCAGATGGGAGAATTTAAGAAAAATCGTTTTGAGCCGTCCCACGCGCTGGCACTTGCCCTGCATCCATCGGAGGTAAAACAGAACGTGAACCTGTCTGCCGACGCGCCAGAGACGGCGGCATACCTGCGCGGCGAGACGATCCAGCTTTCTGAGGAAGACGCCGGAAAAGGCTGGTGCCTTGTGAGTGTGGACGGGTATTCGCTCGGATGGGGCAAGAAGAGCGGCGGGACGCTGAAAAACCATTATCCGAAGGGACTGCGGAAGCAGTATTAATAGAAGAAGGAAAAATCCTCCGGCATCGGAGCCGTAAACTCCATTGCTTCCCCTGTGATCGGATGCCGGAATGCCACCGTATAGGAGTGAAGCGCCTGCCGTTCGATGAAGCGGTAATCCGGGTTGTATAGAAAATCCCCTAAAAGCGGGTGCCCGATGGCTTTCATGTGGACCCGGATCTGGTGGGTGCGCCCCGTTTCCAGGCGAAGCCGGACGAGGGAGCAGCCGAGATCGTCCCGGTAATCGAGACACCGGTAATGGGTGACGGCGTGTTCCCCATGATTCATATCGATGCAGCGTTCGATGGTGGAACCATCTTTTCGGGCGATCGGCAGATCGATGGTGCCGGATTCTTCTGGTTTACCGGCAACAATCGCGAGATATTCGCGGCGTATCTCTTTTTTTGCAGTCATGGCGGAGAGAAATGCGCCGCTTATTTTATGTTTGGCGATCAGCAGAAGACCGGTGGTGTCGCGGTCTAAGCGGTTCACGGCACGGAACACGAAATGTTCGCCGCGCGAGGCAAACCGGTACGCGAGGGCGTTTGCCAGCGTATTTTCATGGTGTCCCTGGGACGGGTGGACAGGCATTCCGGCGGCTTTGTTGAGTATTATGAGATCTTCGTCTTCATATACTATATCGATCGGAAGATTGACCGGAAGAATATCTGAGGAAACGGGTTCGTCCGGGAGAAAGAGTGTCAGGGTGTCTCCGATCTGAAGCGGTGTGTTCAGCCAGGATGGAGTCCCATTCAGGCAGATCTGCTCAGGGTTCTGTTTGAGCTCGATGAGGATGCGGCGGGAATATCCGGCATCGCGCAGGAAGGCGCCGATGGTGTCGGCCTTGTTTTTATTTGTAATGGTGTATGATAATGTCCGTTTCATTTAGGGAACCTCTTTGGGGTGAAAATGGGTTATTTGTTGTCATTCCAATAAGGATAACATAAAAGCAGGATGGGCTGCAATGTCAGAGTGAAATTTGTTCCTGATTACGGCTACGCTATTTTGGAACAGGAAGCGCCACATGAGAAGGTATGACGAAATTTTGAAGGATTCTCGAAACCCTATTGACTTGCCATGAAAAACCTAGTATCATTACTAATAAGTAAAGCTGTTTTTATTCAAATAACTTATAAGCAGAACTAATAAATACAATGCAGAGAAAAGGAGAATGAACGATGGCAAAAGTAGGAATTGTAATGGGAAGCGATTCGGACATGCCGATCATGGCACAGGCAGCAGATTTTCTGGACAAGATGGGGATTGATTATGAAATGACAATCATTTCTGCACACCGTGAGCCAGACATCTTTTTTAACTATGCAAAATCCGCTGAGGAGAAAGGCTTTAAGGTTATCATTGCAGGTGCTGGCAAGGCAGCACATCTGCCGGGTATGTGCGCGGCACTGTTCCCGATGCCGGTAATCGGTATTCCGATGAAAACCTCGGATTTAGGCGGAGTTGATTCTCTGTATTCGATCGTACAGATGCCGTCCGGTATTCCGGTTGCGACGGTAGCGATCAACGGCGGTAAGAACGCGGGTATTCTGGCAGCCAAGATTCTGGCAACTTCCGATCCGGAGCTGTTAGCGAAATTAAAGGCATACTCCGAGGAGATGAAGAATGAAGTAGCCGGTAAGGATGAGAAATTACAGAAACTGGGACATAAAGAGTATCTGGCACAGAAATAAACATTAAAAATATAAACAAGGACATACGGAGGAAAACCATGGATTACAAGAATTCCGGAGTAGATATTGAGGCTGGTTATAAGTCGGTAGAACTGATGAAAGAGCATGTAAAGAAAACGATGCGTGAGGAAGTGCTGGGAGGTCTGGGCGGCTTTGCCGGTGCATTCTCCCTGGCAAAGATTAAAGAGATGGAAGATCCGGTTCTCTTATCTGGTACGGACGGCTGTGGTACCAAGGTAAAACTGGCGATCATCATGGACAAGCATGACACGATCGGTATCGACGCGGTTGCGATGTGTGTCAACGACATTGCATGTGCAGGTGGCGAGCCGCTGTTTTTCCTGGACTATATTGCCTGCGGCAAGAACTATCCGGAAAAGATCGCGGATATCGTAAAAGGCGTTGCAGAAGGCTGCTTACAGTCGGAGGCAGCTCTGATCGGCGGCGAGACAGCCGAGCATCCGGGACTGATGCCGGAGGAAGATTATGATCTGGCTGGTTTTGCTGTCGGTGTGGTTGATAAAAAAGACATGATTACCGGCGAAAACCTGAAACCGGGTGATGTACTGATCGGTATGGCATCCACCGGCGTTCACAGCAATGGTTTCTCCCTGGTCCGCAAGGTATTTGAGAAGGAACTCAACAAAGAGGGACTGGAGACCTACTATGAGGAGTTGGGAACCACGCTTGGCGAGGCACTTCTGGCACCGACCCGTATCTATGTAAAGGCGCTGAAAGCAGTGAAGAATGCAGGCGTGACTGTGAAAGCGTGCAGCCATATCACAGGCGGCGGCTTCTATGAGAATGTTCCGCGTATGCTGAAAGACGGTGTTCGCGCAGTCATCAAGAAAGACAGCTATCAGATTCCGCCGATCTTCGGTATGCTGGCGAAGAAAGGCGATATCGAGGAGCACATGATGTACAATACCTACAATATGGGTATCGGCATGGTTGTAGCAGTCGATGCGGCTGATGCAGAGCGTGCGATGGAGGCAATGAAGTCCGCTGGCGATACACCGTACATCATCGGTTCCATTGAGGCAGGAGAAAAGGGAGTAACATTATGCTAAGAGTCGTTGTAATGGTGTCTGGCGGCGGTACAAATCTGCAGGCAATCCTGGATGCGGTTGATAACGGCAAGATCACGAACGCAGAGGTTGCAGCGGTTATCAGCAACAATGAGGGCGTTTATGCGATTGAGCGCGCGAAAAACCACGGTGTCCCGGCGTTTGTTGTGACTCCGAAGGCGTATGAGACGCGAGATGCATTCGATGAGGCGCTTTTAGAGACCGTCAAGGCGTGTAAGCCGGATCTCATCGTTCTGGCTGGATTTCTTGTGAAGATTCCGGCGGCGATGATCGAGGCATACAGAAATAAAATTATCAATATCCACCCGTCCCTGATTCCGTCCTTCTGTGGCGTCGGCTATTATGGACTGAAGGTGCATGAGGCGGCACTGGCGCGCGGCGTCAAGGTGACGGGCGCGACGGTTCACTATGTGGATGAGGGAACCGATACCGGTCCGATCCTCTTCCAGAAAGCCGTAGAGGTGCAGCCGGATGATACGCCGAAGACGCTGCAGCAGCGCGTGATGGAACAGGCAGAGTGGGTACTGCTTCCGCAGGCGATCGATGCGATTGCAAACGGAAGAATATAAGGAGAAGAACATGAAAGTTTTAATCGTTGGCAGCGGCGGACGTGAGCATGCGATCGCATGGAAAGTGGCTCAGAGTCCGAAGGTAGATAAAATTTATTGTGCACCGGGCAATGCGGGAATCGCAGAGTATGCAGAGTGTGTGCCGATCAGTGCAATGGAATTTGATAAGCTGGCGGCATTTGCGAAAGAGCATGAGGTTGATCTGACCGTGATTGGCATGGACGATCCGCTGGTTGGCGGTATCGTGGATGTGTTCGAGGCACAGGGATTGCGTGTATTTGGACCGAGAAAAAATGCGGCGATTCTGGAAGGATCGAAGGCATTTTCCAAGGATCTGATGAAGAAATACAACATTCCGACCGCAGCCTATGAGACTTTTACCGATCCGCACAAGGCGCTGGAATACTTACAGACCGCTAAGATGCCGATCGTTTTGAAAGCAGATGGTCTGGCACTTGGAAAAGGTGTTCTGATCTGCAATACTTTAGAGGAAGCAGAGGCAGGCGTCAAGGAGATCATGGAGGACAAGAAGTTTGGTTCTGCCGGCAATCAGATGGTTATCGAGGAGTTTATGACAGGACGCGAGGTTTCTGTCCTTTCCTTCGTCGATGGCGATACGATCCGCATTATGACCTCCTCCCAGGATCACAAGCGGGCGCTGGACGGCGATCAGGGCTTAAATACAGGCGGTATGGGAACCTTCTCGCCAAGCCCGTTCTACACAAAAGAAGTAGACGAATTCTGCAAAAAGTACATCTATCAGCCGTCGGTTGACGCGATGAAGAAGGAAGGACGTACCTTCAAGGGCATCATTTTCTTCGGTCTGATGCTGACCGAAGATGGTCCGAAGGTGCTGGAATACAATGCGCGTTTCGGCGATCCAGAGACACAGGTTGTCCTGCCGCGCATGAAGAACGATATCGTGGAAGTCTTTGAGGCATGTATCGACGGAACCCTGGATCAGATTGAGCTTGAATTTGAGGACAATGCGGCAGTCTGTGTTGTTCTGGCGTCGGATGGTTATCCGGTGAAATATGAAAAGGGCTTCAAGATTCACGGTCTGGAGAAGTTCAAGGATGCAGACGGATACTATGTATTCCACGCGGGCACGAAGTTTGATGAGGACGGCGACATCGTGACAAACGGCGGTCGAGTGCTGGGCGTTACTGCAAAGGGCAAAGACCTGAAAGAGGCGCGCGCCAACGCATACAAGGCGACCGAGTGGATCGATTTTGCTAACAAATATATGCGCCATGATATCGGGCATGCGATTGATGAGGCGTAAGGGAAGCGGAAGCGATTGTCAATACAGAAATGTGATTCGTATTTGCGGGACTCATTGCCTTCCTTATCACGAGAAAGGTACGGAACCGCTGCATTTACGAGAAAACAGTAAAGTGCCCATATAAGAGGCGCGGAGCGGAAAACTGTAAGACCTGCCAATACTTCTATAAGAGAGGTGTGACATCGGAAGACAAGAAGGGCTTCGAGAGATTCAAAGAAGAGAAATAACGAAAAATGCCGGGTAAGACGACGATTCTTATCCGGCGTTTTTGCATATGTTTTTTTCTTTCTCTTTCTTTTTTATAAAAAATGTGAGACAATAAAAGAAAACAGAAGTTCTAAAAAAGTAAAAGCGGGAGGATTTTATGGAAAAAAAATTAAAACTTCCGGTTGGAATTGATGGATTCGAAAAGATACGTCGAAATGGTTTTTACTATATCGACAAAACAAAATTAATCGAACAGTTATTTTTAAACTGGGGTGAAGTGAATCTTTTCACACGCCCGCGCCGATTCGGAAAGACCCTCAACATGAGTATGCTGAAGAGCTTTTTTGAGATTGGAACGGATACATCACTGTTTGATGGGCTGTATGTTTCTGAGAATAAGGAACTGTGCGAGCAGCATCAGGGGCAATATCCGGTTATCTTTCTTTCTTTAAAGGACGTGGAGGGATTGAGTTTTTCAGAAGCAAAACGTAAATGTATTCAACTGATCAAACGGGAAGCTGAAAGATTTTATGATCTGAAAAACAGCGAGCGACTTCTGGATATAGATAAAAAGAATTATTGCCGACTTTTAGATATGACAGTCCAGGAAGAAGATTCCGACATTGTATCTTCTTCTATAAAGATGCTGTCGGCTCTTTTATATAAGCATTATGGTAAAAAAACAGTCATTCTCATCGATGAGTACGATGTCCCGCTGGATAAAGCATTTCAGCATGGATATTACAAAGAAATGGTTCACTTTATTCGCGGACTGTTAGGTGAAGCATTAAAAACAAACGATTCGCTTTCATTCGCAGTGCTGACCGGCTGCCTTCGTGTTTCGAAAGAAAGTATCTTTACGGGCCTCAACAATTTCAAGATCCTGTCGATCACGGATACGCGTTTTGACGAACAGTTCGGTTTTACAGATACGGAAGTACGGAAACTGCTTTTAGATTATCATCTGGAGGATCGCTTCGAAGAAGTGAAGGAGTGGTACGATGGATACAGATTCGGAAATGCAGATGTATACTGTCCATGGGATGTAATAAATTTTGTGGACCGCGCGAAGGATGACAAAGAGGCAAAGCCGGAAGCGTACTGGATCAACACAAGCGGAAATGACCTCGTAAAGCGTTTTATCGATAAAGCAAATAAAACGACGAAGAATGAAATTGAGCGCCTGATCAACGGTGAAGCCATCGAAAAGGAGCTTCGCCTGGATCTCACGTATGAAGAGGTCGATCAGAGCATCGAAAATCTCTGGAGCGTTCTTTTTACGACCGGGTATTTGACGCAGAGTGGAAGAAATGAAGACGGAGCTTATCGGCTGATTATTCCAAACCGGGAAGTACGAGAAGTCTTTCGTCTTCAGATTAACGAGTGGTTTAAAAAGTCGATCTTCAGTAACACGGAGCGTCTAACAGCATTCTGGAAGGCTTTTGAAGAAGGAGATACCGAAGGTGTCGAGCAGTATTTAAACCGCGTACTCAGTAATTCCATCAGCGTATTTGATACAAAGGCAAGGAAAGAAGAAAAAGAAAGCTCTTATCATAACCTTCTCGTCGGGATCCTTACCGGAAACGCAGACTGGCTTGTAAAGTCAAACGTTGAAGCCGGAGAAGGATTTGCGGATATCATCGTAGAAACGGACGATCCAGATGCGGGAATCGTCGCAGAACTAAAATATACAAAAAACTTTGACGATATGAAGATGACTTGTCAAAAGGCTATCGATCAGATCAGGGATCGCCGTTATCAGGAATATCTTCTGAACGATGATCGGAAGGACATTCGGCTGTATGGTATTACCTTCTGTAAGAAACGGTGCTGTGCAATCAGTGAAAAACTGTGAGATGTTGAGGTTTGTGATGATCGTGCGATCACTTTGTAATTTTCTTAAAAATACGTATCTGAAAAACAGATCACCCTTTAAACAGCTATCCTTATGTGAGATAATAAGAACATAAGAAAAATAAAAATACTCAAAAAGGAGAAATGAATATGAAGCAAAAAAGCAAGTTAATCGCATTATCCGCTGTTGTGATGTCGATGTCGATGAGCATGTCGATATTTGCGGATAATCCAGTTGGATGGAAGCAGACGAATGGCACATGGCAGTATGTAAAAGATGCTTCCGGATCCGTTTATTCAAATGGATGGCAGTGGATCGATGGCAAATGCTATTATTTCGATGCAAACGGCAATATGCTTTCCAATACATCAACTCCGGACGGATACTACGTGAATGGAGACGGACAGTGGGTATATCAGAACGTAGTACAGACAAAGGAACAGTACGATAAGGAAAAGCAGCATGGTTTTGGCGAAAAGCAGTCCGGTGGCTGGATGTGGATCGATGCAGACGGAGATGGCACACGGGAATGCTATTACTTCGACACAAACGACGGTCACATGTACGTAAGCACCACTACGCCAGATGGATACACCGTCAATGAAAAAGGTCAGTGGACAGAAAACGGCATTGTCCAGACAAAGACAAGAGCAAATACTACAAATACGCAGATTAACGAAAATGCGGATAATATTCCAGCATATGATCCGGCTGGATACCTTCCAAATGGATTAAGCAAGACCGCGTTCCTTATGGCGAACAATACGAGAGATCAGAACAAGGTCTATGGGGAAATACGGGTTGTTACACCAGATGAGTATCTTACCTACATCGCCAAAATAGAAGCCGGAGAAATTGAGCCTGGTGCACTTCGAGGAACAGGCTCTGGTTTTACTGTTTATTACAAGAATGGATTCTGCGTATATTACCCTAGAAAGGGAACAAATACGTGCAAAACAGTAGGTACGGAAAAACCGTATGGTGGTGCAGAATATTATCCAGGAACACTTATTTATAAATATTTTGATCCAACGATAGATGATCCAGACACAAAAAGAGCCATCTTTGAAGCACATGGCGCTCCAAGCACACAATATAAAAGCCAATGTGGAGGGCTTATGCCGCATTCTACATTATATTGGTCGACACCGGAAAATTACCCGGCGTTTGTAGACATAGAGGGTGGTGGATATGATTATTATGATCGGAGTTTCAATCTTGTATCCACAACAAGAGCGGATTATCAGCAAGAAATTGATATGATTCGACAGCAGTATGGATTCTAAAACAAGATTTTAAGAGGCAGGCGAAACGTCCGCCTCTTTTTTTTATCCAAATATAATCATTTAGCATATTTTAAAATACGCAAAAAACACAATTTACACAACATATAATAATTAGGATAACACCGGAAAAAGAACGGGGGCAGACAATGATAAAACAAAGAAAGAAAATAGCGGCAATGCTTGTGGCAAGTATGATTCTTGTGACGAGCCTGCCAAATACAGCAGAGGCGTTTAGTAAGTAATTGATGTTGTGGCTGGCGAACCTTTCGATGAGTCGGCTACAGCACAAGAAAAGAGCCCTTATATAATGATTGTCTGGATTTTTGAAAAAAATGCTTTTGAAAAACATATTAAAAACATTCAATCGTGCTATAATAGAAAGAAAAGATGATCTGTTTTCATGCAATTAAAAGGAGGACAATGCAATGGCTAACAAATATGCAGGAACCCAGACGGAAAAGAACCTGAGGGAGGCTTTTTCCGGCGAATCACAGGCGAGAAATAAATATACCTATTTTGCATCCAAGGCAAAAAAAGAGGGATTTGAGCAGATTTCCGCCCTTTTTTTAAAGACCGCGGACAATGAGAAAGAACACGCAAAGATGTGGTTTAAGGAATTAAACGGTCTGGGAAATACCGCAGAGAATCTGGCATCTGCTGCAGACGGAGAGAATTATGAGTGGACAGATATGTACGATGGATTTGCCAAGACGGCTGAGGAAGAAGGATTCCCGGAACTGGCAGCGAAATTCCGTATGGTAGCGGAGATTGAAAAGCACCATGAAGAGCGCTACCGTGCCCTGCTTCACAATGTGGAAGCACAGGAAGTATTTAAGAAGAGCGAAGTGAAGGTATGGGAATGCCGCAACTGCGGTCATATCGTAGTAGGAGAGAAAGCACCGGAAGTTTGTCCGGTATGCGCGCATCCGCAGGCTTATTTCGAGGTTCATGCGGAGAATTACTAAATCTGGGGACTCAATCGTGGAAGCAGATGCCTTTTGTGGGAATGTGAGACGCAAGAGGTAGTTCTGGATTTGGTATGTGATTGAGTATAAGTAATGTGAGTTAGAGTGGATATGCCATGGACGGCGAGGATCTGATGGATTTGCTGGTCAGTCAGCTGGGGCACTTTCGGAAACGACGAGACGCCAGCTGAGGGTGTTGCCGATTCCTTATTGTGTATAAAAAAGGAAGATGCATCATATAAAAGATACGAAAATTAAGCAGGCTGTTTTGGAACAGTTCATATGAGATCGTCTTTTTTATCATTCGCACCAGATGTTTCGAAGGAACAATGCCGGGTAGAACATTGGATTGACACAGGAAATGCGCCAGGAACAGTAAAAATGACGCCGGAAGAAATTGAAAATTTGAATGCACGGATTTTACGGACATCTGGAACGGAAATGCATGATTTGAAAAATGAAGCCTTTGCCAAAGAAGAGAGAGTTGTTTATGATAAATGGTGTGGAAATTTCTTATCATTTGGGATACAGGGGATAAATTGGACTGTGCGTGATGCTCAAAATTCCGTGGATAAAAATGTTCATATCAAATATGGAATCGCGATTTCACAGGGGTTGATCAAACAGTTTCCGATGGAGACTTTTTTAGCCGATGAGGAGGATCCATCCGATCCGGAGTGGGATGAGGCAGCACTTTGTCTCTGTATGGTCGGGGAACCGCTTTTGATTTTGGGTTCGGTGCAGGAGGAGAGTTATCTGTATGTTCGGAATGAATGCAGCGAGGGCTGGATATCGGCAGAGTCGGTGGCAGTCTGTCGGAACCGGGCGGAATGGCTGATGGCGGCATTTCCGATCCATCCGTTAGTAGTGACAGGGGACATGGTCTGGCTGGAAGCAAGTGCAGTCTATCCGGGAACCAGTGCGTACCGGCTTCGGATGGGGACGGTGTTGGAATTGTGCGTGGAAGAAGGAATCCCAGAGATAAAAGAAACAATAGAAACAAACAGAAAAAAAGGGACAGGAGCGGTAATAGAGACAACAGAAGCACAGGCAGAACAGAGGGTACAGAACAGACTGTCTTGGAATAATTACATCGTCTGGCTTCCATGCCGCGCCCCGGATGGCAGTTTCTTCCGGCAAAAAGGATTGATTCCGATGAGCCGGGACGTATCGGTGGGATATTTGAGCTTGACAAATGAGGAGATTATTAAACAGGCGTTCAAGTGTCTGGGAGACCGCTACGGCTGGGGCGGAATGCTGGAAAGCCGGGATTGTTCTTCCTATATCCGGGAAGTGTACCGCTGTTTTGGATGGATCCTGCCTCGCAATACGACCGGGCAGTTGCAGATGCCAGTTCGAAAAATAGAGCTGGCGGGGCGGCGCTGCTCAGAAAAAAAGCAGATTTTAAAAGTATTAGAACCGGGCACACTTCTATATTTTCCGGGACATGTGATGATGTATCTGGGATATGAGAATGGCAATTTTTATGTCATAAACGATGTGAGCAGGCTGGTAAAAGAAGGAGAAACGATGCCGGTGCGTGTACGATCGGTGATTGTCAACACGCTGGCAGTCAGGCGTCCCAATCTGCGGACCTGGATGGAGGAGCTGACGCTTGCTTTGATTCCTTGGGAAACATGAAGCGTACAGCAGATAGAAAAAGGGAGAAAAAGAGAGATGAAGATAATTGTATGTGTGGATAATCAGAACGGCATGATGTTCAATCACAGACGGCAGAGCCAGGACCGCGTGCTTAGAAAGCGTATTATGGAGCTGACAGGTGGGAAAAAACTGTGGATGAATGCATACAGCCAGAAACAGTTTTTACAGGTGAATGGAAATATGCCGAAAGAACAGGAACAATCCGGGCAACTGGGGCAATCCGGGCAGATTCAGGCAGATGAAGCGTTTTTGGAAAAGGCGGGGCCGGGAGAGTACTGTTTTGTCGAGGACAAGGATGTTGTTCCGTATGAGAGCCGGATCGAAGAAGTGATTCTTTGTCATTGGAACCGGGATTATCCGGCAGATATGTATTTTAAGATGGATCTGGGCAGCTGGAAGCTGGCAGAAACGCAGGAATATGCGGGTTCCTCGCATGAGAAAATCACAGAAGAGCGGTATGTGCGCAGGTAAAAAATATACATAAAAAGTAAGTACAATATAAAAGAGTAAGAAAAACATAAAAAACAAGTCAAATATAAAAAAGAGCCGGTTCTGCACCTGAAAATCAGGCGCCAGAACGCGCAAATCTACATGGCTCTGAAAGGGATAGGCTTAAACGGAAAGGCAGAAATTCATATGAGAAAATTGAAAATGTGGCTTCTGGGGCTGGCTGCAGCGGCGATGCTGTCTGTTTCAGCGTGCGCGCAGGAGATTCCAGAGGAAAGTCTGAATGGAAACGGAAGTGTCAGCGCGGAGGAAAATCAGGCGGAAAGTGCGGACGGAGATTCGCAGGCGGTGTCATCGTCAGAAAATGGTGGAAACCGTGTATCTTCTGCTTCGGGAACGTCATTTAATCTGGCGGATGTACCGGCATATTCCGGTCAGCCGTATGTGGCGGTCAATGGAAATGTGCCGTATTTTACCGATGCGGACCTGACGGATGTATCATTTGAGAGTTACAGTGATCTGGACAGCCTGGGGCGCTGCGGCGTGGCATATGCTTCGGTTTCGCAGGACACGATGCCGACGGAGAAGCGCGGCTCGATCGGGGAAGTCAAGCCGACGGGCTGGCATACGGCGAAGTATGACAATGTGGATGGAAAGTATCTCTATAACCGCTGTCATCTGATCGGCTACCAGCTCACGGCGGAGAATGCTAATGTCAAAAACCTGATTACCGGAACCCGCTATCTGAACGTACAGGGAATGCTGCCATTTGAAAATCTGACAGCCGATTACGTGAAAGAAACCGGAAACCATGTCATGTACCGCGTGACACCGGTTTTTGAGGGCAATAATCTGGTTGCCTCCGGCGTCCTGATGGAGGCGGAATCCGTCGAGGATCAGGGCGAGGGAGTGCTGTTCTGCGTGTACGTCTATAATGTCCAGCCGGGTATTGCGATCGATTATGCGACAGGAGAAAGCTGGGCGGACGGTTCTGGAAGTGTGGGAAGCACAGCCGGACAGGGAACGGCTGGAAATGGCAGCTGCCAGAATCAATCGGCTGGATCGGGAGCAGCTGGTTCGTCGGGAGGCGGCGCTGGATCCTCTGGAAGCAGCGCGACGGTTCAGACCTACATTCTCAATACCAACTCGAAAAAATTTCACCTTCCAAGCTGCACATCTGTCACCCATATGAAGGCGGCAAACCGGCAGGAATTTACCGGTACGCGCGATGAAGTGATTGCAGATGGATATGAACCATGTAAGAACTGCAATCCCTGATAAAACAGGGATGCAAAGTGTCTCGTTTGTGCTGTGTATGGAAAGAATCGGATGAGAACACGGTTAAGGGAGTTTCTTTGAAATAAGAATACAATTAAAGGTGCATTTTCTTCCGGAACAGATCTGCAATAATCTGGGCTGTTTCAGGTGCGCCGTAGTCGTTGGATTTGATACATAAATCGTAGTTCTTGATATTGCCCCAGTCAGTCTGCGTAAAATGTCTGCAGTGAACGGAGCGTTCATGATTTACTTTTTTGATAATTGGAGGCAGGTGCAGCGATCGATTCAGTGGTAGGTGTCACATCCTCTATTTCTTTTAGGGACTTATTTCACAGCCCTTTTCACGTAAATGTGCATGGCTCGTAGCGTTCACAAATTCTTCACAAAAAATTAGCACTCAACTCTTGACAGTGCTAATAAGAAGTGCTATAACATAGCCAGAACGAAGGAAGAGGAAGAAAAGAAAAGTTCCCAGACCGTCCCGGTTCCGAAAATGTTGGTAAATAAACATAATGAAATGAAGTTAGAAAAGGAGAGATGACTTATGTTAATGCCGAGTATTTTTGGAGAAAATTTGTTTGATGATTTCTTTAATGATTTTCCGTTTTATGATGATAACGCCGGACAGAAGATAGAGAAAAAGCTGTATGGACGCCATGGACAGAACCTGATGAAGACCGATATCAAGGAAATGGAAGATGGCTATGAGCTGGAGATGGATCTGCCGGGATTTAAGAAAGAAGAGATTTCGATTTCCCTGGAAGATGGTAATCTGACGATTCAGGCTGCGAAGGGACTGGATGAGGACGAGAAAGAGAAAAAGTCCGGTCGTTACATCCGCAGAGAGCGTTACGCAGGTTCCTGTGCGAGAAGCTTCTATGTCG
Organism: Clostridium sp. TF06-15AC; assembly: GCF_003481165.1. NCBI lineage: Bacteria > Bacillati > Bacillota > Clostridia > Eubacteriales > Clostridiaceae > Clostridium > Clostridium sp. TF06-15AC. The sequence goes on along the minus strand of NZ_QUKS01000001.1, from coordinate 931,937 downwards.
GTGATGATATAACAGAGGAAGATATCAAGGCGGAATTTAAGCATGGTATTTTGAAGATTTTTGTTCCGAAGAAAGAAGCAAAACCGGAAGTCGAGCAGAAAAAATATATTGCGATTGAAGGATAATGTAGAAGAAGCAGTCAGCCGGATTGATGGATGCAGTTGTCTGGCTGTAACATAGAAAAGAGCGCTGCGGCACTCATGAAGCAGTTTTACCAGAAATGGAAAGCCGGTTTGTGAGTGTTGCGGCGCTCTTTTTCACTATTTTATCTCTGATTAGTAGTTAATAGCTGTGATACCGATAGATCCCTCTTTGTCCAGACCAAAGGTAACTGCCGTTTTACCGGATGGATCGCCTACGATGAAACCTGCCTTGGTCAGTTCGGTGGAAGAAACATCGGCTGTCTTGACTGCCTCAATCAGCGCGTCGGTAAATACCTTGTCTGCGTCGAGAGCCATAAATTCAGTTCTGTTATTTACGACAATCCCGTCATCGATGCCGATGTAGGACGGATAGACAAGCAGCTCGGCTAAATCGTTCATATTTTTATTGGCGATGATGCTTTGAAGGGATCTGGCAAAACCACGGTAAAGTTCTGTGATTTCTTTTTCGCTCAGAGTCTCGTCTTCTGCATGATCTGCATCCGTTGTCTGGGCGTTTTCTTTTTCTCCGGCAGTAGTTGTTTCGCTGGCATCGCTGCTTTCTGCTGATGTATCGTTTTCCTGTGTGGATTCAGCGGCAGTTGTTTCAGCCGTGGTTGTTTCAGACGGCTGGCTGGAGCAGGCGGTCATGCTGGCGGCTGCGATGAGAGTGGAAACCATCAAGGTATAAATTGATTTTCTCATAATTTCCTCCATTTGTAATCAATGGACTCCCGGAAGCTTTCTGTGCTTAATGTTGTGAGATGATTTGCAGGAAAGATTCCGAGAGTACCTATCAATAAGGTATGGACAGTAGGTGTCCTCTGCCTGTATGTTTTGCTGATATGATTATCATATCATAAGGCGATGGGAATGTATATGAGGTTTAATGTAATGCGTTTAAATCCGCCTTTTTTAGCCTTTTATTTTTTATAGAAACAATTCCCACCAACCACCTGATAGCTGGAGTAGCTGTCGTAGTTTGCTGATTTGGTCGAGGTAAAATAAAGGTAGTCGCCTATCTGATTCTCCCCGGCGAGCGCTGCCTTTGCCGCCTTGGTGGCAGTAGAGGACGGTCCTCTATCGAGATATTTGTCAAGCAGGCCGGAGGTCGCGCCTGGGAACTGTCCGTCCGCGTAGATGACGCTGGAGATGGATTTGCCCCATTTGCCAGATTTGACGCGGTTGACGATCAGACTTCCGACTGCCAGATAGCTTTCATAGGATCCGCCGTTGGCTTCCATCGTGAGGCAGGCGGAGAGCAGATAAACGTCGCTCTCGGAGGCGGAGATCACGTAGGATGATTTAGCGGCTGGTGCAGCCGTGCTCTTTTTCGAAGAGCTTCCAGAATTTCCAGATTTTCCCGAAGTCTGGGAGGAACCTTTAGCCGCGTTTGCTTCTGCCTGCGATTTTGCGGCTGCAATCTGGGCTTCCTCGGCGGCTCTGGATGCCTGCTCAGCTTCTTCAGCAGCCTGTCGTGCCGCCTCCAGCGCTGCCATCTCAGCCTCAATGCTGATTGCGCGTCCTGGCTTGACGCTGATTGTGACATAATCAGAAGAAACGTAACCGGAGGTGTCAACGGAAAGCTGGATTTTGACCCATCCAGATTCCTGACTCAGTACAGGATAGTAGTCTTCCGCGGCAGCCAGACCGACGATGGCAGAATCCGTGCTGGCTTCCTCACGTACATGGAGTGTCTGTGTGCTGACGGTAGCGATATAGAGACCGAGCTCTTTGGCGAGCGGCTTGATATCATCGCCAAATACAAGATAATCGTCCTTGAGCCATCCCTCCAGCCCACCGGAGCGGATTTTTGTCCAGCCATTTTTGCGTTTTAAAATGGTACCGCCGCCTCCGCGGAAGCAGGTGCCGAGTACCTTGGCATCTGTATCTGGTTTTTCTCTCAGGTTCAGCGCATCATCCACATTGGCGACCGCCAGATTTTCATACGGATCGACCGGCTTTTCTTCTTTGATTTTGGCTTTCGCCGTACTTTTAGCATCGGTGCCGGTCTGATGACTGTTTTTTAAGGTGCTGGAAGAAGCGATGGAAGGATCAGAGCCGGCTTTGTTCCTCTTATCAGAAGGTTTAGAGAGGCATAGAAATGCCAGCAGAGCCGCCCCGGCCACAATAAAAAGGATCAGGAAATAGATCGCCATCATTGTTTTATCCATTTTTTTGCGCCTGGAAGAAGCAGGTTTCAAAGGGGAATCGTTCATATCGTATATCCTTTCTGATATAAAAACATCTTGGAAATATTACAAAGATATTACAAAATTCTTCATTTACTATAGCAAATGGGGAAATCCTTGTCAACAAAGGGGGATTTTACGATTAGAAGAGGAGATGAAACTGAGTAAAAATGATGTTTTTGGAAACACTATTCCATCAGTGACAGCAATCGTTTCGCCGGAATTCACACGAAACAATCAATCAAAAACAATCATAAAAAATCAAAATTGTGCAATATAACCCAAAAAGAGGCAACATGTTTGTGAATAAGTTTGATTGATTTTGAATGAAAATGATTTTATAATACAGTCAGAATCAATCAAGATAAGAAAGGAATGAAGGCTTATGATTTATACGGTAACCTTTAATCCATCGTTAGATTATATTGTGTCAGTGAGCGATTTTAAGCTCGGACTGACCAACCGGACGGATTCGGAGCTTTTGCTTCCGGGCGGAAAGGGAATCAATGTTTCGACGGTCCTTCAAAACCTTGGAATTGCCAATACGGCGTTTGGCTTTACTGCCGGGTTTGTCGGCGAGGAGGTTCGGAAGGAAGTGGAGCAGCTGGGCGTGAAAGCCGAGTTTATTTCCCTGGATGAGGGAGTCTCCCGCATCAACCTGAAGCTGAAATCCATCGACGGGACTGAGATCAACGGTCGGGGACCGAAGATTCCGCGGGAAGCGGTGGATGCGCTGATGACCCAGCTTGACCGGCTGGGGGCGGATGATACGTTGGTGCTGGCTGGAAGTATTCCAGCGTCGATGCCGGATGATATTTATCAGAAGATTATGGAGCGCCTGGATGGCAGGGACGTCCGGATTGTTGTGGACGCGACCAAGGATCTGCTGCTCAATGTGCTGGGACACCATCCATTTTTAATCAAACCGAACAATCATGAACTGGGAGACATTTTCGGCGTGAAGCTCTCGGAGCGGGAGGAAGTTGTTCCGTATGCGAAGAAGCTGCAGGAAAAAGGTGCGGTCAACGTGCTGGTTTCGATGGCAGGCAAGGGCGCGGTTCTTCTGGCGGAGGATGGAAGCGTCTATGCGGCGGAAGCACCGAAGGGAACCTTGAAAAATGGTGTCGGAGCCGGAGATTCGATGGTAGCCGGTTTCCTGGCCGGATACGGGGAGAGCGGAGATTATGAACACGCCTTCCGCATGGGACTGGCAGCTGGAAGCGCGAGCGCCTTTTCGGAGCAGCTGGCGACGAAGGATGAGATAAAGAAAGTGTATGAGACCTGTAAAATCACAAAAATCGGATGAGGTTGTATGCAGACATTTTTGAAGCTGGCAGAATGTACTGCCGGATATGCAATGCATACCTGACATTCGGGCATAAATAGGGAGGCAACAGATATGAAGATTACTGATTTACTAGATCCGAGAAGTATATCGCTGGATGCGGCACCCACCAGCAAATCGGAGACACTGGACAAGGCGGTAGAGCTGATGGCGGCGAGCGGAAAGCTGTCGGATGTCGAGGCATTTCGCAAGCAGGTTTATGCGAGAGAAGAAGAGAGCACGACCGGTATCGGCGAGGGGATTGCAATTCCTCATGGAAAATGTGATGCGGTCAAAAAGCCGGGGCTGGCGGCGATGGTCATCAAAAATGGCGTGGATTTCGACTCCCTGGACGGCGAACCGGTCACTCTGCTGTTTCTGATTGCAGCGCCAAATACAAAAGATAACGTACATCTGGATGTGTTGAGCAAGCTTTCCGTTCTCATGATGGACGAGAATTTCTCAGATTCCCTGCGAAATGCCTCTTCGGTGGAAGACTTTCTTTCCATTATTGATAAGGCAGATGCAGAACAGGCAGGCATCGATGAGAGACTGGCGGCTGATTCCGGCGAAGAAGCGGCAGATACAAATGGAGAGAATGCCGCACAAGCAGGTGGTCAGGAGATTCAGGCGCAAAAAGCGGGTGCAGAGACGGAAAAGACAGCCGGACCGAAGATCTTAGCGGTTACTTCCTGTCCGACCGGTATCGCGCACACCTACATGGCAGCCGAAGGCCTGGAAAAAGCGGCACGCGCGAAGGGCTGGAAGATAAAAGTTGAGACGCGCGGTTCAGCCGGGGCAAAAAATGTGCTGACGGCACAGGAGATCGAGGCGGCGGACTGCATCATCGTGGCAGCGGACGCACAGGTGCCGATGGATCGGTTTGACGGAAAACGAGTGATCGAATGTCAGGTTTCGGACGGTATCAGCAAGGCACCGGAGCTTTTGGAGCGCGCGGCGTCCGGGGAGGTACCGGTTTACCACGCAGCATCATCTGGAAGCAGCAGCCCGGCAAAGGCAGCCTCTGGCGGCAAATCGGGCAGTGTCGGACACCAGATTTACACGCAGCTGATGAATGGTGTCTCCCACATGCTTCCGTTTGTAGTCGGCGGCGGCATCCTGATTGCGATTGCGTTTCTGATTGATGGTTTCAGTGTGGATATGAATGCACTTCCGCTCGACCAGCGTGTAAACTTTGGTACGATTACCCCGCTGGCGGCATGGTTTAAAAATGTCGGCGGTGTGGCATTTGGCTTTATGCTCCCGATTCTGGCTGGTTTCATCGCGATGGCGATCGGAGACCGCCCGGCGCTGGCAGTCGGTTTTGTCGGCGGCATGATTGCTTCTCAGGGAAAATCAGGTTTCCTTGGCGCCCTGGCGGCAGGTTTTATTGCCGGATATCTGATTCTGGCGCTTCGGAAAGCGTGCGAGAATCTTCCAGAGGCACTGGAAAAGATTGCTCCGGTCCTGATTTACCCGGTTGTGGGCGTCCTGCTCATCGGACTGGTTATGAGCTTCGTCGTAGAGCCGGTCATGGGCGCGATCAATATGGCGTTAAACAATGGTCTGAGCAGCATGGGTGGTTCGAGTAAGCTGATTCTTGGTTTTGTGCTGGCGGCGATGATGGCGATCGACATGGGCGGTCCATTCAACAAGGCGGCATATGTATTTGGTACGGCGGCAATCGCCTCCGGCAACTACGATGTGATGGCAGCTGTTATGATTGGCGGTATGACACCGCCGTGTGCGATTGCGCTGGCAACAATGCTGTTTAAGAAGAAATTTACAAAGGAAGAGCGTGAGGCAGGACCGACCAACTTCATCATGGGTCTGGCATTCATCACGGAGGGCGCGATTCCATTTGCAGCGTCCGATCCGGTACACGTGCTTCCAGCCTGCATCGTCGGTTCGGGTGTTGCGGGAGCGATGAGCATGTTATTTAACTGTACGCTGATGGCGCCGCATGGCGGAATCTTCGTATTCCCAGTCATGGGAAATCCGCTGTTCTACCTGCTGGCACTGGTGGTTGGCATGGCGATCTCGACGGTACTCTTAGGAGTTCTCAAGAAGAATGTAGAAGAATAGATAAATAATTTTTTTTGACGGAATGTGAATCTTTATTAGAAATTTTTTGGTCAAATCAATCAAAATAGGTTATAATGAGAAGGAGAACATCATCATGAAAGAGTTTAAATATACCATTACAGACCCGGAAGGAATCCATGCACGCCCGGCAGGTGAACTGGTAAAGGCGGCAAAACAGTTTACGAGTACGATCAAGCTGGCGAAAGATGGAAAGAGCGGCGACTGCAAAAAGATTTTCGGTATCATGGGACTGGCGGTAAAGAACGGACAGGAAGTAACCCTGACCTTTGAGGGCGAGGACGAAGAAGCAGCTTATGAGGCAGTCAGCCAGTTTATGAAGGAAAATATGTAGTTTAACAAAGATGCCGCGATGTAAGGGATTATTACATGGCGGCATTTTTTGATAATGGATCAATGGAAAGGGGAATGGTCATGCAGACGTATCGTGGAAAAAGTGTATTTGGCGGTGTCGCAGTTGGAAAAATATGTGTGTATCAGAAAGGCGAGCAGACCGTAAAACGGACAAAAATAGAGAATGCAGAGCAGGAAAAAGCGCGGTTTAATGCGGCAGTTCAGGAGTCCATCCGCCAGCTCGGCGAGTTGTATGAAAAGGCGGTAAAAGAAGTTGGCGAGGCGAATGCGGCGATTTTTGAGATTCACCAGATCATGCTGGAGGACGAGGACTATCTGGACGCGGTTCAGAATATCATCGATACGCAGAAGGTCAATGCCGAGTATGCGGTTGCGGTGACCGGTGACAATTTCGCCCAGATGTTTGCGGCGATGGAGGACGAATATATGCGCGGGCGCGCGGCGGATGTCAAAGATATTTCGGAGCGGATTGTGCGCGTTCTGTCCGGAGGCGCAGGTCAGGGCATCCATACGGACGAGCCGGTGATTATTCTGGCAGATGATTTAGCACCGTCAGAGACGGTACAGCTTGAAAAGGACAAGGTGCTATCCTTTGTGACGGTACACGGTTCCGTCAATTCCCACACGGCGATCCTGGCGCGTACAATGAGCATTCCGGCGCTGATCGGAACGGACGTGGCGCTCGATGAGACGGTAGATGGGAAATTTGCGGTTGTGGATGGTACTAACGGAGTTCTGTATGTGGAACCGGATGAGGAGACATTGGAAACAATGCGCCGCCGGCAGCGGGAGGAACAGGAGAAGAAAGAACTGCTGCAAACCCTGAAAGGGCGCGAAACAGTCACTCTGGATGGCAAGAAGATCCGCCTGTATGCGAACATTGGCAACAGCAAGGATCTGGCGTCGGTCATTCATAACGATGCGGCGGGCATCGGACTGTTCCGCAGCGAATTTTTGTATCTGGAAAAAGAAACATTTCCGACGGAGGAGGAGCAGTTCCAGGTATATAAACAGGTAGCGGAAACGATGGCGGGCAAACCGGTCATTATCCGCACGCTGGACATCGGCGCGGACAAGCAGTGCGATTATTTTGAACTGAAAAAAGAGGAAAATCCGGCGATGGGCTGCCGGGCGATCCGTATCTGCCTGACAAGACCGGAGATTTTCAAGACACAGCTTCGCGCGTTGTTTCGGGCAAGTGCCTATGGCAATCTCCAGATCATGTATCCGATGATCACAAGTGTCTGGGAGGTCGAGGCGATCGCGAAGATTGTCGAGGAGGTCAAGACGGAGCTGACCGCACAGAATCTCCAGTTTGGCGACCCGAAGCAGGGCATTATGATTGAAACCCCGGCGGCAGTCATGGTAAGCCGGGAACTGGCGAAAAAAGTGGACTTTTTCAGCATCGGAACGAACGACCTGACCCAGTATACGCTGGCAGTTGACCGTCAGAACCCGGAGCTGGATGCATTTTACGATCCGCACCATCCGGCGGTGCTGGCGATGATCCGCATGGTTGTCGAAAATGCGCACGCCGAGGGAATCTGGGCAGGTATCTGCGGCGAATTGGGCGCGGATCTGAGTTTGACAAAAGAATTCCTGAAAATGGGTGTGGATGAGCTTTCCGTATCGCCGGGGCGTGTGCTGCCGATTCGGAAGGTCATTGTCGAAAGCAGCTGCAGTTGATAAGAATATTAAGACAGAGAGAAGTGAAAAATTGAGCTAAAAAAAGTTCAACCACAGCAGAAGATGAAAGGAAAAGAGTCATGCTGACAGAAAAAAGATACGAACTGATTTTGGAACTTCTGGATAAAAAGAGGAGTGTGACAGTTCCTGAGATTAAAGAGGTGCTGGGAGTTTCGGAATCGACGATCCGGCGGGATCTGAATGCGCTTGACAAGGCGGGGCGCCTGACCAAGGTGTTTGGCGGCGCGGTGTCCTCAGACGGGACATTTACGGGAACCGAACCGTCAGTGGCACAGAAGATGGAATTGCAGCAGGAGGAGAAAAGGAGAATCGCCCAGTTTGCGGCGGGACTTATCCAGCCGGATGATTTTGTCTATCTGGACGCGGGCACGACGACCGGGTATATCTTAGACTATCTTCCGGCGCGCAGCGCCACGTTTGTGACGAATGCGGTATCACATGCCAAACGGCTGGCAGCCGCCGGAAACCGCGTAATTCTGATTGGTGGTGAGTTAAAGGGCACGACGGAGGCGGTCATCGGAAGCCAGGCGATCCTGACGATCCAGGGCTATCATTTTACAAAGGGATTTTTTGGAACCAACGGCGTCAGCAAGCGCCACGGTTTCACGACGCCGGATCCGAATGAGGCATTAGTCAAGCAAGAGGCGATGCGCCAGACAGAGCGCTGCTATGTGCTGGCGGACAGCCAGAAATTCGGCATGGTAAGTTCGGTGACGTTCGGGGTGTTTGAAGAAGCGACGATCCTCACGGAGACAGAGCCGCCGGAAGGATTTAGCGGCAGCAAGAATATCCGGGTGGCAAAGTAGAATAGTGAGCAGTAACAATCGTGTTTTTCTAATGAAATCCTAACATATATACGATTTGACAAACTATTAGAATATTGCTATATTATGATGAAAGGGTCAAAAAGTTTTTTGACACTCTGATACCAAATTCAAAAATCTTCCTGCAAGCAAGCTTGCGTCGGATTTCTGAACTTTTGGCACTGGTATCGCAAATCAATAGGGCGGCAAACGGGCAGGATTATGTATGACGATCGGGAGGAACGATGGATCCGAACCGATCGCAGTCAGCATGGATCCTGAATCGTTATGCCGCCCTTGTTAGTGTTTACAGTTATGTAAAAGGAGAACTTTCTAAAAGGAGAATTTACCATGCAGCAATTTCACGGCAGTGACGAATACATCGCTTCGGATGAACTGATCCGCAGCGTTAACATTGCGGCGGCGCTCAAAAAGCCGCTCTTAATCAAGGGAGAACCGGGCACTGGAAAGACGATGCTCGCGGAGGCGATTGCCAGATCCCTCGATATGGAACTTTTGATCTGGAATATTAAATCGACGACCCGCGCACAAGACGGTCTTTACGTGTACGATACGGTACAGCGTCTTTACGACAGCCAGTTTGGTGCGGACGGCGTTGATGATATTGCCAGATATATCCGCCTCGGAAAGATGGGAGAGGCATTTGAGAAGGAAAAGCAGACGGTTCTTTTGATCGATGAGATCGATAAAGCGGATCTGGAATTCCCGAACGACCTGCTCTGGGAACTTGACAAGATGGAATTTTACATTCCGGAGACGGGAAAGACTGTCAAAGCGAAGCACCGTCCGATTGTGATTATTACCTCCAATGCGGAGAAGGAGCTGCCGGATGCGTTCCTGCGCCGCTGTATCTTCCATTATATTGCATTCCCGGAGCAGCCGATGATGGAGAAGATCATCAAGGCACATTACCCGGATCTCGACCAGAAGCTGATCGACGGCGTGCTGGACGCCTTCTACCGGGTGCGCGATCTGCGCGGTCTGCAGAAGAAGCCGAGTACCTCCGAGGTGTTGGACTGGATTCAGGCGCTTGTGATCGGCGGCGTGCCGGTGGAGAAGCTGGAAAAGGAGATCCCGTTTGCGGGGGTACTCTTAAAAAAGACAGAGGATTTAAAGCTGGTGGAGAATAACCGATATGTTTACTGATTTTCTGTATCTACTCCGTTCTTACGGGATGAAGACGAGCCTCAATGAGTGGAACAGCCTGATGGATGCGCTGGAAATGAACCTGAACGACGCGAGCCTGACGGAGTTTTACTATATGGCGAGGGCGGTTCTGGTCAAAAAAGAGTCCGAATATGACAAATTTGACCAGGCATTTCTGGCATATTTTAAAAATGTGCAGACGTTTGAGGAACTTCCGAAGGAGGTCTTAGACTGGCTTGCCAAGGCGCACGCGCAGACGCCGTATGATAAGGATGAGGTCGATGCGCGGTTTGCGGGACTTGATCTGGACGATATCCGTAAAATGATGGCGGAACGACTGAAAGAGCAGCATGAGCAGCACCACGGCGGCAATAAGTGGATTGGAACCGGCGGTACGTCGGCATTTGGACATTCCGGTTACAGCCCGAAGGGCATCCGCGTGGGCGGACCGGGCAAAAACCGGAGCGCGCTGCAGGTGGCGGAACAGCGGAATTATCGCGATTTCCGCGACGATGCGGTCATCCAGATCCGGCAGTTTCAGGTGGCGCTCAAAAAGCTGCGTCTTTTATCTTGCCGTGAGGATGGACCGAAAACGGAACTCAATGTGGAGAAAACGATCGAGAAGACCTGTGACGAAGGTGGACGTCTGGAGCTCGTCATGGAGCGCCCGAGAAAGAACCAGACGAAGCTTCTGCTTCTGATGGATAGCGGCGGGTCGATGTGGGCATATGCGGATCTGTGCAACCGGCTGTTCCAGGCGGTCAATCAGTCGTCCCATTTTAAGGATTTGAAGATTTATTATTTCCACAACTGTTTCTACGATCAGCTGTTTACGACGCCGTCCTGCTCCTGGAGGGATAAGATCTCGACCGAGTGGGTCTTTCACAACCTGAAACCGGAATACAAGGTAATTCTGGTTGGGGATGCGTCGATGGCGCCGTCGGAACTTCTGTACCGCGGCGGCAGTCTCGACTATTTCCACAGCAACGAGCGGACAGGTATTTACTGGCTGCAGGAGATGCACCGGCGTTTTCCGTCGGCGATCTGGCTGAACCCGATGCGGGAAAATAACTGGGCATATGCCTACGGTGCGTACACGATCAGTCTGATCCGCGAGGAGATTCCGATGTTTCCGCTGACGGCGGCAGGACTTGAGGCTGGAATTAAGGAATTGAAAAAATAAATATGGAAAAAAGGGCGTTTCCCGATATTGACAACAAAGTAAATTTGTGCTATTATTCATCATAAACTCTTTGCACTGCATATCAAACTACAGTACAAACTGAGCAGACCGTGAATATCATGGGGTCGGGTCGCAGAAGCGACAGTGGAAGTTAGTTTCATCCACGGGACAGTAGTTACTCATACTGGTTCGTGGGTGTTTTTTTATACTTTTTTATGGGTTTGCAGCACCCACCTATCGTTAGTGCCATGAGATATTTTTTGGAGGTAACGAATATGAAACAGAATGATTTTCAGAAGGTGGCAAATCAAGTGTCTTTTGTAACGATAGTAGTGAACATCCTTTTGGCGTTTATGAAGCTGTTAGCCGGCGTGTTCGCACATTCGAATGCGATGATCAGTGACAGTATCCATTCGGCGTCCGATGTGTTCAGCACGATGATCGTGGTGATTGGAATTAAGCTGTCGTCCAAACAGCCGGACAAGGAGCACCCGTATGGACATGAGCGGATGGAGTGTGTGGCTGCGATTGTCCTCTCGATGGTTCTTTTTATGACAGGTCTGGGGATTGGCGTGGAGGCGCTTACGGACGTGCTCAAGGGAGAATACAGTCACCTGCAGGTTCCGGGAATGCTGGCGCTGGCAGCGGCTGTTATATCCATTGTCAGTAAAGAAGCGATGTACTGGTACACCCGATATTATGCGAAAAAGATTGATTCCAGCGCACTGATGGCAGATGCATGGCATCACCGTTCCGATGCGTTTTCCTCGATCGGTGCGCTGGTCGGAATCGTGGGCGCGAGAATGGGATTTCCGGTCATGGATCCGATCGCGAGCCTGGTTATTTTCGTCTTTATCGTGAAAGCGGCGTATGAGATTTTTAAAGATGCGATGGATAAAATGGTCGATCATTCCTGTGATGAGAAGACCGAAGAACAGCTGCGCGCCTGCGTTCTTCAGAATCCAGATGTGGCGCGGATTGACCTGCTTCAGACGCGGATCTTTGGCAATAAAATTTATGCGGACATTGAGATTGAGGTAGATGGTTCCATGCCGCTGCGGGAGGCGCACAAGATTGCCGAGGTGGTGCATAACAGCATTGAAAAGACATTTCCGAAGGTAAAACACATTATGGTGCATGTCAATCCGGAAATTGACCGGAAATAGAAAGAAGGACTGCCGCAGATTGGCATATTTCCTTTTAACAACACTTTGCAAGAATTCTCCCATCCTCTCTAGGTGGTGAGATGAATTGCCTTTTGGGAAAATCATGCAATATCTGGCATATTAAAACTGCACATATCTGTGCACATAAATGAAAACAAATATAGAAGAACAAATGTTCTGAAAAACATAGACAAACAAGTGTTCCTGTGTTATAATATAATCAGCCGAAAGCAAAAGGAAAGGCTTGAGAATATCGGGAGTTGAACTTGATACAGAAAGAAAAATCTCCTGATTTCCCCCAAAAAACGTAGATTTTGTTCGGAACTGCGTAGATACGAAACAGTTCCGCTCATAATAACAGAACCGTGGGACACACGGGGATAGCTCGCCTATGCTTTGCCCAATAGGGCAATCGAACGAGAAGCCCCCACTTCCAGCGTTAGCTAAGTGGAGGGAGTATGTCACGCAGACCAAGATAACAATAAAAATCTTGTTTACTTAGAAGAGGGCATGCCAGATGTGGCGGTCCTTTTGGCGCTTTTGGTAACATGAAAATTTTAAACATTTTTAAGGACGTCCTGAAAGTTATACTTCCGGCTCAGCTGCCCCATGCCGGTAAATATAAATAAAGTAAATAAGCTCCGGAATACCGGTAATTCCCCATGAAAAGGCGTACAGCAGGTACAGCGACTGGATTGTGTGGAAGTATGCAAAAATGGTAAAAATCCACGCAAGGCGGAATACTACCGAACTCAATATAACCAGGATGGTCGGAATAACGGTCCGCCCCAGTCCGCGGGATGCCGCCAGGGTGCAGTCCATCAGCGGGCTAAGCCCATAGGAGAGCGCCATGATGGCGAGACGGGTGGTTCCGGCGGTCACAACTTCTGCATCGTTAGTAAAGAGTGACAGGAATGGGACGCGCAGGAGATAGAGCGAAATCCCCAGAATCAGTCCTACGCAGGTGGCATAGAGCAGGCAGAGTTCATAGCTTTTGCGGCACCGCTCCCGTTTTCCGGCACCACGATTCTGTGCGATAAAGCTGGTGCAGCCTGTGTAGATGGCAGCCATCATATTGTAGACCAGAGGATCTGTGTTGGCAGCGGCTGAGTTGCCCTCGACGATGACATGGTCGAACGAGTTGACACTGGTCTGTACAAAGATGTTTGCGATGGCAAAAAGGATATTCTGAATGGCGGACGGAATGCTGATTCGAAGGATTCTGCCTACCTTGTCCGGTGATATCTGAAGTTCACTCGGGTGAAGTGCATAATTTTCCCGGCTTCGAAGCAGGAGCGCGATGACAAGAGCCGCCGAAATATATTCTGCGATAATGCTGGCCAATGCCACACCTGCGACATCTAGTTTGCAGATAATGACGAAAAATAAATTCAAAATGACATTGATAACACCGGCAAAAGAGAGATAATAGAGCGGGCGCTTTGTATCGCCGGAGGCGCTCAGAACCGCATTTCCGAAGTTAAAGAGTGCCAGCGCTGGCATACCAAAAACATAGATCCGCAGGTATCGGACAGCACCGTCGATCAGCTCCGGCTTCGTATTCATCATCGTGAGAATATGTCTGGCGAACGTGAAACCAAACAGGAGAATCAGAAGCCCGGAGCTGAGGCATAAAATACAGGCGGTATGTACCGTTTCCCGTACATTCCGGTCATTTTTGGCACCGATATAGAGGGCGGTCAGCGCATTGACGCCGCTTGCCATGCCGATGAGGATGCCTGTAAACATCGTGACCAGGATGCTGGTTGAGCCGACGGAACCCAGCGCCAGTGAACCGGCAAATTTCCCGACCGCTGCGACATCCGACATATTAAAGACAACCTGAAGCAGGTTGGTAAACATGAGCGGAACACTAAACAATAAAATTTTCTTCCATAAAGCCCCCGTACAGAGATCCATTTCATAGCGTTTCATAAATAAAAGTCTCCCTTCATTTGCAACGAATACCATCATACTGCAAAATGGAAAAACTGCAATCATGAATATGGAAAAAATGAAAGAAAAAGGAAAGAAAAAAAGGAACCGTTAAGAAATTCTTACGAATTGGATCTTTTGACGATCTTTTTTAGAATCGGTCTGGACTTTTTTTCCGACTCTGCTATAATAAGGATTCAGAATCCATATATACAGGCCGCAGCTAGATGGCGCGGCAGAGAGGTTTGTGAAAAAATGAAAAATAAAAGTATGAGTATACTTAAAATGACTGGTGCAGCAGCTGCACTGGTGCTGATGTTTGCACAGCCAGTACTGGCAGATGGCAGTTTTGCAAATGGAACAAGTGTAAATGGCGTCGCAGTCGGCGGAATGAGCAACGAGGAAGCAAAGGCAAAGCTGGAGCAGAATTACGGCTCTTATAAATTAACGATCAAAGAACGCGGAGGCAAGACAGAAGAGATCACCGCAGCGGAGATCGGCTATAAAGTAGTGATTACAAATGAGCTGCAGGCAGCGATTGACCAGCAGGCAGCAGGGGCAGCTGGAGCAGGAGCGCTGACGATCGCGATGCCGCTTTCCTGCGATCAGACGATGCTTGCAAATCGCATTGCTTCCTTAAATTGTATGTCAGATAGTGCAGCACCGACGGTAGATGCCCATATATCCGCCTGGGAAGAAGGAAAAGATTTCACGATTGTTCCGGAAGTAAAGGGAGAATCTGTGGATAAGGCAAAGGTACAGACGGCGATCAATGCAGCGATCGCCTCCGGCATGACAGAGATTGATCTGGAAGCCTTGGGATGTTACACACCGATCCAGGTGACTTCCGGCGATGCATCCTTAAAAGCACTCTGCGCCCAGATGAACCAGGCTAAAAATGCGACTATCACCTTCCATATCGGTGATGCAACCGAGACACTGTCCGGTACTGAATATGTCAGCTGGTATACAGGCGGCGAGAATGGTGTCATTACTGTAGACCGCGATAAGGCAGCTGCTTACATCAAGGCGCTGGCAGCGAAATACGACACAGCTGGAACTACCCGTACCTTCCATACCACTTCCGGAAAAGAGGTTGCCTTGACAGGCCCTTATGGATGGAAGATTGACCAGACCGCAGAGACAGACAACCTGGTTCTGATGGCGCAGACAGGCATCAATCAGGAACGTGAAGTCCAGTTCTCCCAGCAGGCAGCCAGCCATTCAGGCGCAGACTGGGGCAATACCTACGCAGAAGTTGATTTCGGCGCCCAGCATGTATATATGTATGAAAACGGCGCCCTGACCTGGGATGCTCCGTGCGTAACCGGAAACGTATCCAAAAACTACACAACCCCGGAAGGTATTTACAGCCTGACATACAAGCAGGCCGACCGCGTTCTGCGCGGCGCCAAACGGGCAGACGGCACATATGAATATGAAAGTCACGTAGACTATTGGATGCCATTCAACGGCGGCATCGGTTTCCATGACGCAAGCTGGAGAAGTAAATTCGGCGGAACCATCTACCAGTATTCCGGTAGCCACGGCTGCATCAATCTGCCGGTTGATAAAGCAAAACTTCTCTACGAGAAAGTATACAAGGGAATGCCAGTTCTCTGTCACAACTAAACGTCTATTCTAATTGCTCATTCAGCAATTAGAAGAAGGACTAGCAGTGACGGCATTACTTTATTAGATAATAAGATAAGACCGTAGATGTCAGCTAAAATCATAAACACAATACTGTCATTAAAAAAGATCCTACGCCGTCATCCAGCCGCATTCATGCGCTGGATGACACCAGGATCTTAAATTTTACCAAGTTATCATCCAATAAACAGGAGAAAAAGCCGCCCGGGCAAAAATGGAATTTTCGAGACTGTGGATTTACTTGGCAGATTCGGATTTGATGTTGAAAGAAACCGCAACAAACTTGCTTTGTGAGGATTTCTTTCTGTTTTTAATCAAACCGAAGATGCCTAGAAAATCCCAGTCCTCGAAACCTGATCATTTTTGCCCGGGCGGCTTTTTCTCCGTCCCATCCACGACAATCAAATTATTTAGCTATCTATTTATTTCCCTTCCCCAATAATCAATTCTTCCCCATACGGCAAGGTCTTGATCCAGTCACAGAATGTATGCCACTCCGCCAGCTTATGATCCTTTCTGGCATAATAAATATTAATCAGTGTCTCATAATTAAACGAACAAGTCCGCATCTGATTATAACTGCTCGGCAGTAGCTGGATCATATCATACCAGTCATCCTTATTCTTTGTCTCCAGATAACGCAGGCGGATTTTCTCCAGCTTGGCGATAACTGTTTCCATAAATGCGCGTGTTCCGGCTGTCATGTG
Organism: Clostridium sp. TF06-15AC; assembly: GCF_003481165.1. Lineage (NCBI taxonomy): Bacteria > Bacillati > Bacillota > Clostridia > Eubacteriales > Clostridiaceae > Clostridium > Clostridium sp. TF06-15AC. The sequence goes on along the minus strand of NZ_QUKS01000001.1, from coordinate 915,503 downwards.
GTCGCAGCTGAAATCGTCCATCGAAAACGGTTTGCTGGCGATTTTGTGCATCGTGCTGGTTGAATTGGCGACGGTCGCTACTTTATAAGTATCATATTCTTTCCACCAGTAGAGAGGTGCGGTCACATCGACTGAGACAAATACCTGGCGCAGAAACTTGCGGTGGTCGCTGCCTGCTTTGCGGAGACGTTTCGCAAGGTCGAGATCGTTCGGTCCCAGTTTATATTCGCCATTCTCATCATAAAAGCTGTCCATCCGTCCCCAGCTGTTCATCGGATTGCGGGCACCGCGCATGGCATTTTCCAGATTCATGACGCTGGTACGTTCTAATTTAAGCATAATCAAACTCCTTTTTCATATAAGTGAATTATTTTCAGGATAAACTCTCTTTTGTGAGTTGTTTCAGGCGGGATCAGTATACCACAAAAACCATGTTCCGTAAACAAAGCATAAAAAAACATACAGAATTACAAGAATCGATAGTTACTGTTCCCGGGTGGGCACTTTTGGAAGCAATGCCGTAAGAAAACGTGGTGGCAGCAGGAATTTACCGTATTTAAATGCGAAGCCACGGCAAATTCCGTTACTGGGCACGTATGCGTGAACAGTAAGATCGATAAAAATTACAATCCAAAACAGAATACAGGAAAAAGCAAAGAGATTATGCGATATGCACAGAAAAACATAATGAAAACATGTATTTTTAAATATGAAATAGTATTGACATAAAATGAAAAACATGCTAATATTTAGCCATAGAAATTCACTGATATGAAAATCAAAAAGAAAAAATTAGATTTTACGAAAATGAAGTGAGAAAAAATTTCATATCATAATCACGAATGAGACAAAATGTCAAAAAGGAGAGATGAGCAATGAGCAATGGATATTTCAAAGTAGAGATGCCGAAAAATGAGCCGATAAAAGCATATCTTCCGGGAAGCCCAGAGAGAGCCAGCTTAAAGAAAGAGCTGGAGCGCCAGTCCGCACAGGTTGTTCAGGTTCCGATGATCATCGGTGGTAAGGAAGTTTGGACAGAGAGAAAGACCAAAGCAGTTATGCCGCATGACCATGCTCATGTAATCGCAGAAGCAGCTTCCGGCGGTGAGAAAGAGTTAAAGGATGCAATTGCAGCAGCTCTGGCAGCTAGAAAAGCATGGACCGAGATGCCGATGGAACACCGCGTATCTATCTTCTTAAAAGCAGCTGATTTAATCGCTGGTCCGATGAGAGATAAAGTAAATGCAGCTACCATGTTAGGACAGAGCAAAACTGTATATCAGGCTGAGATTGATACCTGCGAGCTGATCGATTTCCTTCGTTTCAATGTATATTACTTACAGCAGATTTATGACAGACAGCCGAACAACACGCCGAATGTTTGGAACCGCATCGAGTACCGTCCACTGGAAGGTTTCGTAACCGCGATTTCTCCATTCAACTTCACATCCATCGGTGCTAACCTTCCGACCGCTCCGGCGATTGCAGGTAACGTAGTTCTCTGGAAACCGGCTACCACAGCAGTTCTTTCCAATTACTATGTAATGCAGGCCCTGATGGCAGCAGGACTTCCGGCAGGCGTTATCAACTTCGTACCGAGCCGTGGTTCTGACATGAGCAAGTACGTATTAAGCGATCCGAACCTGGCAGGATTCCATTTCACAGGTTCTACCGAAGTGTTCAGCGGTGTTTACTCCTTAGTAGGCGAGAACATCAAGAAATACAAAACATATCCGCGTCTGGTTGGCGAGACTGGTGGAAAGGACTTCATCTTTGCTCACAATTCCGCAGACGTACCGGGTCTGGTAGCAGCTCTGACAAGAGCATCCTACGAGTATCAGGGACAGAAGTGCTCCGCAGCTTCCCGTGCATTTGTTCCGGCAAGCATCTGGCCGCAGGTTAAAGAGGGTATGCTGGCAGAGATTGAGAAGATTAAAATTGGCGATATAACTGATTTCACAAACCTGATGGGCGCTGTTATCGATGCATCCGCATTCAAGACCAACAAAGAGTATATCGACTATGCAAAAGCATCCGGGGATGCAGAAGTTATCTGCGGCGGATACGATGATTCCAAGGGATATTTTGTATATCCGACCCTGATTGAGGCTAAGAAGCCAGACTTCAAGACTATGGTAGAGGAAATCTTTGGACCGGTTATGACCGTATATGTATATCCGGATGACAAACTTGATGAGACTCTGGCAAGCTGCGATACCGCAACTTCCTATGGTCTGTCCGGAGCAATCTTTGCAGATGACCGCGAAGCTATCGTTAAGATGGAAGATGCACTCAAAGGAACAGCCGGAAACTTCTACATCAACGACAAGCCAACTGGTGCAGTTATTGGTCAGCAGCCGTTCGGTGGTGCAAGAGCATCAGGAACCAACGACAAAGCCGGAAGCGAGATCAACATGTATCGCTGGTTAAGCCCGAGAACCATCAAAGAACTTAGAGTACCGTGCCTGGATGTAACTTATCCATACATGGTTGAGGCATAAGCAGTGCAAAGCAGGGCAGTAAGACAGGAACGTTGTGCTTGCACATAAGGAACTGTCTTGCTGGACTGATTTATAGGGCGCAGCCTGTCCCCATAAATTCCCTAAATTAAAACCAACCACCCTGAGGATCGGTGCTGCTCCGGAATCTGTGTAACGAAACACACGATTTCATATCGGTGCCGATCCTTTTTATAATTTAGAAAATCTGTCCGAGTATCCCAGCCACACCCGCTCAGATATTGTTCCGTTTGTTTGGAATGAAATTGCGGCATTTTGTTATTAAAAATCCCATTATGTTACTGCTCACACATGTGTGCCCAGCAACGGGATTTTGCCGATGCTACGCATTCCAAATCGGCAAAATCTGCTGCGAGAACTGTATCGTACGGAATTTTCAGTTCAGAAAATTCCTATTTGTGAACAGTTACCCTATTATTCCTTACATTCATCTGATTTGAACCAGTCCTTGTATTTCTCATAAAGATCCAGTAAAATAAAATCAAATACGAAATAGGAATTTGAGGATTTGTTTTTGTTCAAATTTTCTCAGTTCGATTTTAAATTCAAACAAAAAGGATGAGAAAGCAATGACGGTGATCGATGTATCTGGCTGCGGAAGCGGTGCGGTGTTTTTGATAAAGGGAAAAGCCAATCTCCTGTTCGAGGCGGGGATGGCGTATGCTGCCGATCAGATGGTGGAAAATATAAAAAGAGAACTGGGCGATGCAGAGTTAGACGCGGTTCTTTTATCCCATTCCCATTATGATCATGTAGCGGGGCTTCCGGCGGTGCGGAAAGCATGGCCAGGGGTGAAAACATATGCTTCCGAGCGCGCAAAAGAAATTTTAGTGAAACCGGGCGCTTTGAAGACGATCCGGCGTCTAAGCGGCGAGGCGGCAGAAGCGGCGGGGCTTCCATGGGATTCGGAATATGACGATGCAGATTTACAGATTGATGTATCGCTGGAGGACGGCGAGACGATCGAACTGGGCGACCATACGATCTACGCGTTTGCGACGATCGGCCACACGAAATGTTCCATGTCTTACCTGATTGATGATGAGTTGATGCTGTGCAGTGAGACGGTAGGCGTCATGGGGCATGATGGGAGTTATATGCCGTCGTTTCTGGTAGACTATAAGGCGGCAGAAGAATCGATCGAGTATTCATCGGAATTGGATGCAAAAGAGATTATTTTAAACCACTATGGCTTTGTCAGTGAAGCGGATAAGGCGACGATCTGGGATGTCCTGATGCAGAAGCTTCGTGACAGCCGTGATGCCATGATTGATATTATGAACCGGTTCCCGGAAGAAGAGACGGCGCTTCGGGAGATGGAGCGCGTGTTCCATTCTCATGTAGATAAGAAAGAACAGCCAGACGAGGCATTCTATATCAATGCGGCGAGCATGATGAAGACACTCAAAAGACAGTTTCCGGAACGGTTTCCGAGACATTTTCAGCTGATTGCGGCAGTGGATCGGAACTGGGGTATCGGCAATAAAGGGCAGATGCTGACGGTGATCCCGGCGGATCAGAAATTATTCCGGCAGGAAACGATGGGAAAAATCATCGTGATGGGCTATAAAACGTTTCTGACCTTCCCGGCTCAGCGACCGCTGGATGGCAGAATCAACCTGATTTTGACAAAAAAGAAGGCTCTGAGCGTAAAGGGGGCAGAGATCTGCCACAGTGTCGAGGAGGCGCTGGTGCGGATTGACGAGCTGAAACAGGAAAAACATCTGACAGATGTAGATGTCGTCATCATCGGCGGCGAGTCGGTTTACCGGCAGTTCCTTCCGTTCTGCGACACAGCGCAGATCACCTGGATTGATTTTTCCTATGTGGCAGACACACACATGGTTGATCTGGAGAAAGAAGGCTGGGAACTGGTAAGACGAAGCGGCGAGCAGACATTTTTCAATTTGTGCTATGAATTCAGGGAATATCGGAAGCTGGAAAAGGAATCGCTCTAAGGTTGTCAAAAATAGGACAAAGTGGTAAAATAATTGAGAATTCTGAAAAGTCAAACAATAAAATGTTCATATAACAGTAAGGAGGAATAGAATGTACCCGATTTTAAAAGCTGAAAAACTGGCAGATAAGATTTATCTGATGGTTGTAGAAGCACCGCGTGTAGCGCGTGCATGTGAGCCGGGCGAATTTGTCATCGTCAAGATGGGCGAAGAGGGCGAGAGAATCCCGCTGACCATCTGTGATTTTGACCGTCAGGCAGGAACGATCACGATCGTATTCCAGACCGTGGGAGCTTCTACCGAGAAGATGAGCACCCTCAGGGCTGGGGATGCATTCCATGATTTCGTAGGACCGCTTGGAAATCCGTCCGAGTTTATCCATGAGGATGTAGAAGAGCTGAAAAAGAAGAAATACCTCTTCGTAGCCGGCGGCGTCGGTGCGGCTCCGGTTTATCCGCAGGTAAAATGGATGCATGAGCACGGCATTGATGTAGATGTTATCGTAGGTTCTAAGACCAAAGATCTGCTGATCCTGACCGAGGAGATGGAGAAGGCAGCCGGAAACCTTTACATCACAACTGATGATGGCAGCTTTGGCATTAAAGGTATGGTTACAGGTGTCATCGAGGATTTAGTTGAAAAACAGGGACGCAAGTACGATGTCTGTGTTGCAATCGGACCGATGATCATGATGAAATTTGTCTGCCTGCTGACGAAAAAACTGGAGATTCCGACGATTGTCAGCCTGAACCCGATCATGGTAGATGGAACCGGTATGTGTGGTGCCTGTCGTGTCACCGTAGGCGACCAGGTCAAATTTGCCTGCGTAGACGGACCGGAGTTTGATGGACATCTTGTTAATTTTGACGAGGCGATGGAACGTCAGAGAATTTATAAGACTCAGGAAGGCAGAGCGATGCTGCGCTTGAAAGAGGGCGATACTCATCACGGCGGATGCGGACAGTGCGGAGGTGACAAATAATGGAAGCAAAGAGAGATATGATGAAAAAGGTGCCGGTCAGAGAGCAGGATCCGAAGGTACGTGCGACTAATTTTAAAGAGGTATGTCTCGGCTATAATATGGAAGAAGCAGTTGCGGAGTCTGAGAGATGTCTGAACTGTAAAAATGCAAAATGTATCGCTGGATGCCCGGTTTCCATCAATATTCCGGCGTTTATCCAGGAAGTAAAAGCGGGAAATATTGAGGAGGCAGCGAAAGTCATCGCACTTTCTTCGGCACTTCCGGCAGTCTGTGGACGTGTCTGCCCACAGGAATCCCAGTGTGAGGGACAGTGTGTGCGCGGTATCAAAGGCGAGGCGGTTTCCATTGGTAAACTTGAGCGCTTCGTGGCAGACTGGTCCCGTGAGCATGGTTTTGTACCGGCAGCGCCGGAGAAGACAAACGGAAAGAAAGTAGCAGTCATCGGCTCCGGTCCTGCAGGTCTGACCTGTGCAGGCGATCTGGCAAAACTGGGCTATGAAGTAACCATTTTCGAGGCACTTCATGAGCCGGGCGGAGTATTGACCTACGGCATTCCGGAGTTCCGTCTTCCGAAGAGCGGCGTTGTACAGCCGGAGATCGAGAATGTCCGCAAGCTGGGCGTTAAGATTGAGACAAACGTAGTTATCGGAAAATCTATCACAATCGACGAGCTGATGGATGAAGAAGGTTTCCAGGCAGTATTCATCGGTTCTGGTGCCGGACTTCCGAAGTTCATGGGTATTCCGGGTGAAAATGCCAACGGCGTATTTTCCGCAAATGAGTACCTGACCAGAAATAACCTGATGAAGGCATTCCGCGATGATTATGACACACCGATCATGGAATCGAAGAAGGTAGTTGTAGTCGGCGGCGGAAACGTAGCGATGGATGCGGCAAGAACGGCTCTGCGTCTCGGTGCAGAAGTTCATATTGTATATAGAAGAAGTGAGAAAGAGCTTCCGGCACGTGTGGAGGAAGTACATCACGCAAAAGAGGAGGGCATCCATTTTGACCTTCTGACCAACCCGGTTGAGATTCTCGAGGATGAGAACGGATGGGTCAAAGGCATCGTATGCCGCCATATGGAGCTTGGCGAGCCGGATGAATCTGGAAGAAGACGTCCGGTTGAGGTGGTCGGTTCTGATTTCACGATCGATGCAGATACCGTTATCATGGCGCTGGGTACTTCCCCGAACCCGCTGATTTCCAATACGACCAAAGGTCTGGAGATCAACCGCTGGAGATGTATCGTGGCGGATGAGAGCAATGGAAAGACAACGAAAGAGGGCGTTTACGCCGGAGGCGACGCAGTGACTGGCGCGGCTACGGTTATTCTCGCGATGGAAGCCGGACGAGCAGGTGCAAGAGGCATCGACGAGTATCTTTCTGCAAAATAATGAAATCTCATCATGTAGATTTGCTGAATGAAGCAATCGCCCCGGCACTGACCCGGCTGGCGCTTCCGATCATGGCGACCTCTCTGGTTCAGATGCTTTACAATCTGACTGATATGGCGTGGATCGGACGCCTCGGGGCAGGCGCCGTCACGGCGGTGGGATCGGCAGGTATGTATACCTGGTTTTCACAGGGATTTGCGATTTTGGCGAGGACGGGCGGTCAGGTAAAGACCGCCCATTGTCTTGGTGCGGGAGAAAATGACAGTGCGGCGCAGTATGCGAGAGGTGCGCTGCAGCTGGGGATTTTGTTTGCCGTGCTGTATGGGCTGGTTTCGCTCTTTGGAGCCAGTCGGTTAATTGGATTTTTTAAATTAAACAGCCCGGAGGTGATTGCACAGGCAGAATGGTATGTGCGGATCGCCTGTGGGCTTGTGATCTTTTCTTATCTAAATGCGATCTTGACCGGACTTTTGACGGCGGCGGGAAACAGCCGGACACCGTTTATCGTCAACGTGGCGGGGCTTGTCTTCAATGTTGTGCTGGATCCGGTGCTGATCTTTGGAATCGGACCATTTCCGGAACTGGGAGTCAGCGGAGCAGCGGCGGCGACGGTCACGGCACAGGCGCTCGTAAGCCTCCTGTTTTTCAAGGCAGTCCTGCGGGAAAAGGTGCTGTTTCCGCATCTGCGTCTCTGGGTGCTGGTTCCGGTGAAGGTTTGGAGGGAGATCGTGCGGATCGGTGTGCCGTCGGCGGTGCAGAACCTGATTTACGCTGGAATTTCGATGATTCTGACCCGCCTTATCACCGGATGGGGTGATCTGGCAGTGGCGGCACAGCGTGTTGGCAGTCAGATTGAATCCGTTTCCTGGATGGTCGGAGATGGCTTTTCGGCGGCAGTCAATGCATTCCTCGGACAGAATTATGGGGCGAAGCGGTATGACCGTGTGCGCCGCGGCTATTTCTGTGCGATCGCGATGACGGCGGCGTGGGGACTCTGCACGACATTTTTGCTGATCGGAATGGCGCGTCCGCTGTTCTCGATCTTTTTGCAGGAAGAAGAGGTCATGGCGATCGGCGTCAATTACCTGCGGATCGTGGGACTGAGCCAGATGTTTATGATGGTGGAACAGACCTCGATCGGTGCGTTTTCCGGTTTGGGGCGGACGCTGTATCCGTCGATCGTTAGCGTGACTTTTACCTCCGCGCGCATCCCAGTGGCGGTGTTGTTGTCCTCTGTGATGGGACTTAGCGGTATCTGGTGGGCGTTAAGTATTTCCAGCATGGTAAAGGGGTGTATTCTGTTCGTCAGTTTTGTCGTGTTTTTGTATGTTTTTTTGGAGAGAAAGAAAGATGAGAAAACCGTCTGAAAAGTTACAAAAAACCTATGGACGAATTGAGAATTTCGTGAGATAATAGGGACAGGATTGATGTGATAAAATTAACAAAGTACAAAATCCAATCATTTCGAAAGGAGTCTTACAATGATTTATTCACAAGAAGTAGAAAATATGTGTCCAGTAGCCCAGGGCGTAAATCACGGCGCTGCTCCGATCCCGGAGGAAGCAAAGTGGGTTAAGTCCAAAGAAGTAAAGGATATTTCCGGTTTAACACACGGTGTTGGCTGGTGTGCGCCGCAGCAGGGTGCTTGTAAGCTGACCCTGAATGTTAAGGAAGGTATCATTCAGGAGGCTCTGGTAGAGACGATCGGATGTTCTGGTATGACCCATTCTGCAGCGATGGCAGCAGAGATTCTTCCGGGAAGAACCGTACTGGAAGCATTAAATACAGACCTTGTCTGTGATGCAATCAACACCGCCATGCGTGAGCTGTTCCTCCAGATCGCATATGGCAGAACGCAGAGTGCGTTTTCTGAAGAGGGGCTTCCGATTGGTGCTGGCCTTGAAGACCTTGGAAAAGGACTCCGCTCTCAGGTAGGTACGATGTACGGAACTCTGAAAAAAGGTCCGCGTTACCTTGAGATGGCAGAAGGCTATGTAACAGGAATTGCACTGGATGAAGAAGATCAGATCATTGGTTACCAGTTTGTAAACTTAGGTAAGATGACCGACTTCATCAAGAAGGGCGACGATCCGACCACTGCATATGAGAAGGCAAAAGGTCAGTACGGCCGTGTAGACGATGCAGTTAAGATTATCGATCCGAGACAGGAATAATCACAGGGTACATAGTTAAGGAGGAACATCACAATGGCATTATTTGAATCATACGAGAGACGAATTGACAAGATCAATTCCGTATTAAATAGCTATGGCATTGCTTCGATCGAAGAAGCTGAGAAGATCACGAAGGATGCCGGACTGGATGTATACGATCAGGTAAAGAAGATCCAGCCAATCTGTTTTGAAAATGCGTGCTGGGCTTACACGGTAGGCGCGGCAATCGCAATCAAGAAAGGCTGCCGCAGAGCTGCCGATGCGGCGGCAGCGATCGGCGAGGGACTGCAGGCATTCTGTATTCCGGGTTCCGTAGCAGATCAGCGTAAAGTAGGTCTGGGACATGGAAACTTAGGTAAGATGCTTCTGGAAGAAGAGACCGACTGCTTCTGCTTCCTGGCAGGTCATGAGTCCTTTGCAGCCGCAGAGGGTGCGATCGGTATCGCAGAGAAAGCAAACAAAGTTCGTAAAAAACCGCTTCGCGTTATCTTAAACGGTCTTGGCAAAGATGCGGCTCAGATCATTTCCCGTATCAACGGCTTTACATATGTAGAGACAGAGATGGATTATTACACAGGCGAAGTAAAAGAACTGTGGAGAAAATCTTACTCCAAGGGACTTCGTGCGAAAGTAAACTGTTATGGTGCGAATGACGTTACCGAGGGTGTAGCGATCATGTGGAAAGAGGGCGTAGACGTTTCCATCACCGGTAACTCCACCAACCCGACCCGTTTCCAGCATCCGGTAGCAGGTACATATAAGAAGGAATGCGTAGAGAAAGGCAAGAAATACTTTTCCGTAGCATCCGGCGGCGGTACAGGACGTACCCTTCACCCGGATAACATGGCAGCAGGTCCGGCTTCTTACGGTATGACTGATACCATGGGACGTATGCACTCCGATGCACAGTTCGCAGGTTCTTCCTCTGTACCGGCTCATGTAGAGATGATGGGTCTGATCGGTATGGGTAATAACCCGATGGTCGGCGCTACTGTGGCGGTTGCGGTAGGCATTGAGGAAGCAGCGAAGGCTGGGAAATTCTAAAAATTATTGATTTTTCAAGGGTTTTAAGGGTGGTTAGATGTGGTGAAAAGCAGTAAAAAGTACATCATTTGTTAATTACTTGTTAACTATTTGTTAACCATACTTGTTAACCTAAGAAGAGTGAGAAAAGGGATCGATTTCGATCCCTTTTCTCGTGAGAGCGTTTGGTTCCTTTTACGATGTATTGTAATCCTACATATTTTATATGGTTTCGAGGAAGCGTAGCTTGTACCTTTCCTAAGAACATGGTATCATAAAACCAGTATATGGATGAAACTGCTTTTATCAGGGCAGTTTCGAAGAAAAGGGGAAACGATATAATGTATAAGGATGATACGATTCTGGTTGTAGGTCAGGCGAAACCGAGCAAGGAGGACGCGATTTACAGCCTGCACGGCGAGTTTTATGTGAGTTTTGTAGTAGAACGGGCGACGGGAAAGATTCTTGATCTGGAGTGCAATACGATTTTGTCGGTGACGCGCAATTTTGTTGTGTCGATGCTGCTTGGAAAGAGCTTGAAAACAGATTTGGACGAGATGCAGCAGAGCATCCGGGAAAGGTATTTTGCACTGACTCAGAAGCCGCTCATTGCCTGTCTGAAGGACGCACATAACCGTTATATGATGGTGACAGGGCAGAAGTGATGTGTGGGTATTGGCGGTGTGCTTGTATATACCATAAAGGCACGGTGCTGATAAAACGATGTTACTGTACACGGGTAGGCACTTTTGGAACCGAAAGTGCCGTAAGAAAACGTGGTGGCAGCAGGAATTTGCCGTATTTAAATGCGAAGCCACGGCAAATTCCGTTACTGGGCACGTATGCGTGTACAGTAACAAAACGATTGGCAGAGAATTAACAGAATAAAGATGGCAGCTCATCAGCAGAAATTGATGGGCTGCCATTTTGGTTATCATAGAAACGTATTCTACAACATTATTCTTTTCCGTTCCAGCAATATGTACACAGCTTGCACGGTTCCAGACCAATCGACTCGATTAAATCGTCGAGGCGGTGGAACTGCAGGGAGGTAAAGTTTAAGCGTTTACGGATTTCTTCGACCATTTCCTTATAATTCTGGCTGTCTGGGTTTGCGTAATCATCCAGAAGCTCTGGGGAAACATTGTCGCCCTCACGGTCGCGGATGATGCGGCGTGTGATGAGGTCCAGCTCGGAATTAGAGCGGGAGAAGTTCAGATATTTACATCCAAACAGCAGCGGCGGACAAGCCGGACGGATATGTACTGCTTTGGCACCGCTCTGATACAGGAATTCGGTTGTTTCGCCGAGCTGGGTGCCGCGGACGATGGAATCGTCGATTAAGAGCAGGCTCTTGTCGCGGATCAGGGCGTCTACCGGGATCAGCTTCATACGTGCGATCAGGTTTCTCTGACTCTGATTGGTCGGCATGAAGGAACGCGGCCAGGTCGGGGTATATTTGATGAATGGACGGGCAAATGGAATGCCGGATTCATTGGCGTAGCCGACTGCATGCGCGATGCCGGAATCCGGGATGCCGGCTACCAGATCGGCGTCGGACTGATCGCGTTTGGCAAGCATACGACCGCAGTGGTAGCGCATTTCCTCAACGTTGATTCCCTCGTAGCAGGAGGTCGGATAACCGTAGTAAACCCACAAGAAAGAACAGATTTTCATTTCCTTGCGAGCCGGGCTGAGTACCTCTACGCCGTCGGCGTTCATGCGGACGATCTCGCCCGGTCCCAGTTCTTTGTAGTCCGTGTATCCAAGGTTGATGTATGCAAAGCTTTCAAAGGAAACACAGAACGCACCATCTTTGCGTCCGATGATCGCCGGGGTACGTCCGAGGCGGTCACGGGAGATATAGATGCCCTCCGGGGTCAGCAGGAGAATGGTCATGGAACCCTTGATTTTTTCCTGTGCCAGTTTCAGACCTTCAACAAGGGAATCTGCCTGACTGATGATGGCGCCGACCAGCTCGGTTGCATTGATCTTGCCGCCGCTCATTTCCATGAAATGAATATGCCCTTTCTTAAATGCTTCCTGAATCAGCTCTTTTTCATTATTGATCTTGCCGACTGTGGTGATGGCATAGCTTCCTAAGTGCGACTGAATTAACAGAGGCTGCGGTTCCATATCTGAGATACAGCCGATGCCCATGTTACCCTGCATTTCATCGACATCGTGCTCAAATTTTGTACGGAACGGGGAATTCTCGATATTGTGGATAGAACGGCTGAAACCGTTTTCTCCATAAACCGCCATACCACCGCGTCGTGTTCCCAGATGGGAATGATAGTCCGTACCAAAAAAAAGATCCAGTGTACAGTTTGTTTTTGATGTGACACCAAAAAATCCGCCCATTTGTTACTTCCTTTCAACTCTTTTGTCAATAAACTCCATGTGTTACGTTGCACGCGTTGTGATGCGTAACGACATCATTTTTATCATAGCATATATTAGGTGTATTACACAATATGAAATATTTATTAAAAATACTTATGAATATTCTTTGGAACTATTTACAGGCACATTTGGGATCGAAAGCGTCATAAGAGAACGTGGCGGCAGCAGGAATTTGCCGTATTTAATTGCGAAGCCACGGCAAATTCCGTTACCGGGCACATATGCGTGAACACTAACCTTGTCAGAAAAATGTAAGAAGTAAAATGGGACGAAGTGTTCTTAATAAAGAAAGAGTGTGATATAATAAAACCATTGTACGTGAGTATGTCACATGGTCGGCTGTTCCGGATTGCATCGGAATGGCAGAAGAAAAAGAAAACGATTTGGAGGGTTTGGAGCGGTATGAGAAAAACATGGAAAATGAGAGCAGCAGCACTGTTACTTACGGCGGTCTGTACGGTAGGGGCGTCGTTTGCGGCGTATGCGGATGATGTGCCGTCCGGACCGGCATCGGATATGGAGCTGATTCAGAGGCGGGAGCAGGCGTCCGGTTCCCAGAATGAGGCGGGGGATGCACAGACGGCTGCTGGCAGCGAGAATCATGCTGGCGCAGCGGAAGGACAGCAGACAACAGAGAACCAGGAGACAGGAAATAACGGACAGACTGCTTCTGAGACACAGGGAACGGAGCAGGGGGACAGCCAGGTTCCGGATGGAATGGTAGCCAGCGGCGGTCGTTATATCGATCCGAATGCACCGATGGTGGCACTGACCTTTGATGATGGTCCGTATGCCCCGGTTGGAAACCGCATCATGGATTGCGCGGAACAGTACGGCGGCCGTGTGACCTTTTATGTGGTCGGAAACCGTGTGAATTCCTATAAGAGTGAGATTCAGCGGATGTATGCCAATGGGCATGAGATTGGAAATCACACGCAGGATCACAAGTATCTCCAGAAGTTAGGCGCACAGGAGATTCGTCAGCAGGTGGAGGCCTGCAATCAGGCGGTTGCCGCGATCACAGGCGAGGCACCGAAAACAGTCCGTCTTCCGGGCGGTGGAAAAAACAGCACTGTGCTTGCCAATATCAGCCAGCCGATCGTACTCTGGAATGTGGATACGCTGGACTGGAAGACGCGCAATGCGGCTTCGTCGGTGCAGACCGTGTTAAACCAGGTAAAAGATGGCTCGGTGGTTCTGATGCATGAGCTTTACAATGCTTCCGGTGACGCGGCAGTCACGATTATTCCGGCGCTTGTGGAGCGCGGCTATCAGCTGGTGACGGTCAGTGAGCTGGCGCAGTTCCGCGGTGGACTGGCAGGCGGAACCGTCTATTACAGCTTCCACAAATAAGAGGCTGCATTCACATACGGCGAAAGCCCCCATATTCTAACAGTAAGGGAAGAATATGGGGGCTTTTTCCTGTGAACCGGGCGAGAGAATGGATTCATTGCAATGAGGCGTACAGACGAGGACTGACAGGAAAAGGCGTCGGGGTGGCGATCCTGGACACAGGGGTATTTCTGCATCCGGATTTGGAAAATTGCGTTTACGGATTTCGGGATTTCCTTAAGAAAAAACAGCAGCCGTATGATGACAATGGGCATGGAACGCATGTGGCAGGGATGATTGCCGGCAGCGGCACGGCGTCGGCGGGACGCTATCAGGGTGTGGCGCCGGGGGCGCAGCTGGTCTGCCTGAAAGTGCTGGATCAGAGGGGAAATGGGTATGTATCGGATGTGCTGGCAGGGCTTCGCTGGGTGCGCCAGAATGGCAGCCAGTACGGGATCCGGATTATCAATATATCGGTTGGCTCCTTTACACCGAAGGGAATGAGCGAAGATTCGGCGCTGGTGCGCGGTGTCGATGCGGCGTGGGATGCCGGGTATGTGGTCGTGGTGGCAGCGGGAAATAATGGTCCAGCCGCGCACACGATCACAACGCCGGGGATCAGCCGGAAGGTCATCACGGTGGGATGTGCGGATGATGACCGGGAGGTAGAGGTGGCAGGCAGCCGGATGGTGGACTATTCGGGGCGGGGTCCGACGGACGCCTGCATCTGCAAGCCGGACATTGTGGCGCCTGGATCACGGATCGTGAGCTGTAACCTGCGGCGGAACGGGTACCGTTTTAAAAGCGGGACGTCCATGTCTACGCCGCTTGTCGCGGGGGCGGCGGCGCTTCTGCTGGAGCAGAACCCGGACATGACGAACCGGGATGTGAAGCTTCGCTTTAAAGAGCGGGCAGTGGATCTGGGGCTGCCGCGCAACCAACAGGGCTGGGGGGCACTGGATATCGGGCGGCTGTTAGAGTAGAAGCGGGGCGGTGCCAGATGACGTGTACAGGCAGGCATTTTTGCAACGGAAGGTTTTGTGTGAACAGTAATGGTGGCAGCGTAACTGTTCACAGGTAGGAATTTCCTGAACTGAAAATTCCGTACGACACAGTTCGGGTAGCAGCTTTTCTCGGCAAAATAATAGACAGAACCAGCCGGAAAATGATATAATTGTAGATACTTTGAATCGCAGAATCAGGTTATAGATCCGGCAGCATCCTGCAGTGCGTCCGGGGGAAAACCAAAAGAAAACAGTTGACATTTACAGCCGGATCCGCTATGATAGAGCTAAGTTTAGAACGTTTGTTCGTGATTGGCCGCGGAGCGGCGCTTTGGAGGGAAAGATGAATAAAGAAGACAAGCTGAAAGCATTGGATGCTGCGTTGACACAGATTGAGAAAGCATACGGAAAAGGCTCGGTGATGAAGCTGGGTGATTCTGGTGCGAATATGAATATAGAGACGATTCCGACCGGCTCCCTGAGCCTGGATATTGCACTGGGACTGGGCGGTGTTCCGAAGGGACGAATCATCGAGGTATACGGACCTGAGTCCAGTGGTAAGACGACGGTTGCCCTGCATATGGTGGCAGAAGTACAGAAGAGAGGCGGTATCGCTGGATTTATCGATGCAGAGCACGCACTCGATCCGGCATATGCGAAGAAGATAGGTGTTGATATCGATAATCTGTATATCTCCCAGCCGGACAACGGCGAGCAGGCGCTTGAGATTACCGAGACGATGGTGCGCTCCGGTGCGATCGATATCGTGATTGTGGACTCGGTTGCCGCACTGGTTCCGAAGGCAGAGATTGACGGCGAGATGGGTGATTCCCACGTAGGTCTGCAGGCACGTCTGATGTCGCAGGCACTCAGAAAGCTGACCGCAGCAATCAGCCGTTCAAATTGTATCGTTATCTTTATCAACCAGTTGCGTGAGAAGGTTGGTATCATGTTCGGAAACCCGGAGGTTACGACCGGTGGACGGGCACTCAAGTTCTATTCTTCCGTCCGCATGGATGTCCGCCGGATTGAGTCTCTGAAGCAGGGTGGAGAAGTGATTGGAAACCGTGTCCGCATCAAGGTTGTGAAGAACAAGATTGCTCCGCCATTCCGTGAGGCAGAGTTTGATATCATGTTCGGAAAAGGTATTTCCCGTGAGGGCGATATCCTGGATCTGGCGGCGAAGGAGAACATCGTGGAGAAGAGCGGCGCCTGGTATGCTTATGAGGGCAGCAAGATCGGTCAGGGACGCGAGAACGCGAAGAATTTCCTGGCAGCAAATCCGGAAATCTGCCTTGAGATTGAGAACAAGGTACGTGTCAAATACGGACTTTCCGAAGACACGATGATGCCGGAGACGTCCAAGGAAGCACCGACGGAGCTTCCGCCGGTAGGAGTGGACGCAGAGGACGAAAAATAGAGTAAAATCCTGTTACAGGGTACATATGTGTGAACAGTAACAGGAAAAGTTACAGCTGGCAGCGTGTGAACTGTAGCTATGAAAAGGGGCTGTATATGCGGATTGAACGCGTAGAATCCCTGGATAAGAGAAAGTGCAAAGTTTTCACGGATGAGGACTTTGCCTTTCTTTTATATAATGGGGAATTAGAAAAATACGGTGTCTGTGAGGGCGCGGTTTTGGAAGAAAGAACGGAGAGGGAACTTTTGGATCTTTTAAGCCGCCGGGCACATGAACGGGCGCTGAATCTTTTGAAGGTGCAGGACCGGACGGAAGGAGAAATGTGCCGCCGCCTTTTCCAGGACGGATATCCGGATTCGATCGTGCAGGAGACGATTGGATTTTTGCAGGAATATCATTTTGTGGACGATGCCAGATATGCGGCGAATTACCTGCAGGTTCATGGAAAGCGGAAAAGCCAGGCGGAATTGAAGCTTTACCTGCAGCGAAAAGGCATATCGCGCGAGATCATCCGGGAGCAGCTGGAAGAGACAGAACATGATTCGGGCGAGGCAATCCGCGTCTTGCTTGAGAAGAAGCATTACAGGGCGGGAGAGACAGCGCCGGAGGAGGAAAAAAAGATCATTGCCTATCTGATGAGGCGGGGATTTTCATGGGAAGATATCCGGAGAGAGATGAAGGAGCAGGAGGATGCACTTAGTTGACTTTCAGGCGCAGAGTCATTTACCAAAGATAATTTTGAATGGATTCTGTTTCATGACTGTGAACGTGCAAATGTATTATGAAACAGAACAGAACGCTGTCTGAAGGCGCCTCGTAACTGTTCACAGGTAGGAATTTTCTGAACTGAAAATTCCGTACGATACAGTTCCGGCAGCAGATTTTGCCGATTTGGAATGCGTAGCATCGGCAAAATCCCGTTGCTGGGCACACGTGTGTGAACAGTAACGGAAGCTGGTTAGGAAGCGCTTATTCTGCTTGACATACTGTATAAAACCGTTTAAAATTATAGTATTGTATTTTCGTACAATGAAAACTAAATAAGGAGGTGCTCCTGTGTCACAAGTAATAATTGCGGTTATCGTTACAGGTGTTATTGTAGCAGCTATTACTTGGGTCGTTGCGAACCAGCATCGCCAGAAGACATATGAGGCGAAGATTGGCAGCGCAGAAGAACGATCCAGGGAAATAATAGATGAAGCATTGAAAATTGCTGAGACAAAGAAGCGAGAAGCTCTCCTTGAAGCGAAGGAAGAGTCGTTAAAGACAAAGAATGAGCTTGAGAAAGAAACAAAGGAAAGAAGAGCTGAGCTTCAGCGCTATGAAAGACGTGTACTGAGCAAAGAAGAAAACCTGGACAAAAAAGCAGAAGCGATGGAAAAGCGTGAAGCGGGTATGAATGTCAAGGAGGAGGCACTCAAGAGAAAGACTGCGGAGGCAGAGGCTCTCTATGAGAAAGGTATGCTGGAACTGGAGAAGATCTCCGGTTTAACCTCTGAACAGGCAAAGGAATATCTGCTGCGTTCCGTGGAAGAAGATGTAAAGCATGATACGGCGAAGCTGATCAAAGATCTCGAGGCGAAAGCGAAAGAGGAAGCAGAGAAGAAAGCCAAGGATTATGTGGTGACAGCGATTCAGCGCTGTGCTGCGGATCATGTGGCTGAGACAACCGTATCAGTCGTACAGCTTCCGAATGATGAGATGAAGGGACGAATTATCGGACGTGAGGGAAGAAATATTCGTACACTGGAGACTCTGACGGGCGTGGAACTGATCATCGACGATACGCCGGAGGCAGTTGTCCTGTCTGGCTTCGATCCAATCCGGAGAGAGGTAGCGCGTATTGCACTGGAACGTCTGATTGTGGATGGACGGATTCATCCGGCCAGAATCGAAGAGATGGTAGAGAAAGCACAGAAAGAAGTGGAAAACATGATGCGCGAGGAGGGCGAAGCGGCTCTTCTGGAAGTTGGCATTCATGGTATCCATCCGGAACTTGTCAAGCTGCTTGGTAAGATGAAATTCCGGACAAGTTACGGTCAGAATGCATTGAAGCATTCGATTGAGGTTGCACAGTTAGCCGGACTTCTGGCGGCTGAGGTGGGCGTCGATGTACGGACCGCCAAACGTGCAGGTTTATTACATGATATTGGAAAGGCAGTCGATCACGAGCAGGAGGGAACCCACGTAGAACTGGGTGTGGCGCTCTGTAAGAAGTACAAAGAGTCCGCAACCGTTATCAATGCAGTGGAAGCCCATCACGGCGATGTAGAGCCACAGAGCTTGATTGCATGTCTGGTACAGGCAGCTGATACGATTTCAGCGGCACGTCCAGGTGCGAGACGAGAGACTCTGGAAACATATACCAACCGTCTGAAACAGCTGGAGGATATCACGAACTCCTATAAGGGTGTTGATAAATCCTACGCAATTCAGGCAGGTCGCGAGGTGCGTATCATGGTTGTACCGGAACAGGTCAGCGACGATGATATGGTTCTGATGGCGAGAGAGATTTCAAAGCGGATTCAGGAAGAGTTACAGTATCCGGGACAGATCAAGGTCAATGTAATCCGTGAATCGAGAGTTACCGAGTACGCCAAATAAAACCCGGCAGCAGGGCTGCATGGAGTAAACTTGAGCATGAAAATAAAAGTCTTATGGATGAAGATACATTACATTCATAAGACTTTTTTGTTTCATGGGAAATTGCGTCCTATGAAACAAAAAAACGCTCCGCGAGGATGCGCGCTCGCGCAAAGCAGAAACATGTCGCAAGCGACCGCGCGAGACGCCCGAATGTGCCAAGGCACATTCTTTACATCTTTTTTGAGAGAGAAAGAAATACAGAAAAATACAGTTTTTTTTCATGAAGCGGAAAACGGAAACTCTGTTTTTCGGACAGACTGAAAATTTGCATGAGCAGGGTAAAATAAAGGGTCGTGAGCGTGAAGGCAGGCGGAGAAATTTTGCTTGCAAACTGTCCAAAAGACGAGTATTATAGCATGATAGAGTTGAAAAATAGTGATTATTTAGCAGCTTCATGCATTTATTGTGGCGTAATGGTAAGAAGATTGAACCGTTATCAAGATGCTGAATAAAAAGCCAGATGTGGCTGTTGGAAAGAGTAGCTGCAGTCAGACAACAAATGGAGGATCATCCGGCAGGGAAGTGCCGGATGGCAGATGGAGGGAGACAAAGATTATGGCGAAAATTGGTTTTATCGGAATGGGAAATATCGGCTATGCGATCATGCGAAGCCTGCTGAACAAATATAAAACGGAAGACATCACTTTTACGGATCTGAACCGCCGGAGAGTGGCACAGATAGAGAAAGAGACAGGTGTCAAGGCGGTTGACACAAACCAGGATTGTGCGGAAAATGCAAAATATATCGTATTAGCTATAAAACCGCAGTTTTATGACAATGTACTGGCAGATATCAAGGACCATGTAACGAAAGAAAATATTATTATTTCGATTGCACCGGGTATCACGATTGACAGTGTCAACGAGAAGCTGGGCGGTGACCGCCGTATCGTGCGTGCGATGCCGAACACGCCGGCGCTGATCGGCGAGGGTATGACAGGTGTCTGCTACGACAAGAAGCTGTTTGAAGAGACAGAAAAGCAGATGATCAGCAATTTCTTTGAATCTTTTGGTATGATGGAGATCGTTCCGGAATATATGATGAATGCGGTTGTATGTATCAGTTCCAGTGCACCGGCATACATCTATATGTTCATCGAGGCGCTGGCAGATGCGGGCGTTAAGTACGGCATGCCGCGAGATGTGGCCTACCGGATGGCGGCGCAGGGCGTTGTCGGCAGTGCGAAGATGGTACTCGAGACCGGCAAGCATCCGGGCGCACTCAAAGATGATGTCTGCTCGCCGGGCGGCACGACGATCTACGCGGTGAGCGTCCTGGAGGAGTATGGTTTGCGGAATGCGGTTATCAAGGCATGTGACGCATGCTATGAGAAGTGCATCGACCTGAAATAGTGAAAAAATGTTGAAAAAGAACCCAGAAGGAACCTGGACATAAGGGTGAGGAAATATGGAACAGAAAGTAGAAAAGCAGGCATCGCTGGAGTCCGTGCCGGTCAAACGTCTGAAACGAGAGTTAAAATATCAGGGAACCATCTTGAAAATGTACGAAGATACCGTCGAGGTAAACGGACATCAGGCAAAATGGGATTTTATCCATCATGACGGCGCGGCAGCGGTGCTTCCGGTTACGGAGGATGGAAAGATTCTCATGGTGCGTCAGTACCGCAATGCGCTGGACCGCTATACACTGGAGATTCCGGCTGGTAAGCTGGATTCGCCGGATGAGGCGAAGATTGACTGCGCGTACCGCGAGCTGGAGGAGGAGACGGGCTACCGTTGTGACCATCTGGAATATCTGATGAGCGTCAACACAACGATCGCGTTCTGTGATGAGGCGTTGGATATTTTTCTGGCACGCGATCTCAAGAAAACCCATCAGCATCTTGACCCGGACGAGGAGATTGAGATAGAGGCGTGGGAACTTTCCGACCTTTTGAAACGGATCTACGCAGGAGAACTGACGGATGGAAAGACTGTGTCCGCGATTCTGGCGTATGCCTGCAAAGCAGGACAGAAGTAAAAATAAGGATCAGCGAAGCAATGTAAGCATCTGTGATGAAATAAATATATGGATTAAACGCTGAAAGACGCATGAAGCTAACAGCATATAGAGGCAGATATAAAGGCATATTATAAAAAACACTGAATACAGATAAGGTAACAAAGGAATAGGCAGGGATTGCATGTGAAAAGGAGATTCCGGCTTCCGGCTTTAAGTACCTGGGATGTATCAGTGTTTTTTTGGATCCTTGGGATTGTATTGGGGACGATAGCAGCCGTTTGTTTTCAAATTTCGTCCGGGAGCGGACATGCCGGGATGGAAAGTGTGCTGGCAGCGAGGCTTGGACAAGAAATTGGAGATCCATCGGGTGCCGGGTGGCATCTAAACGCCGGAATGAAGGCAGCCAGCCGGGGAACTTTGTTTTTTCAGGTCTGGCTGCAGCGGTCAGGGATGGCGCTGATGCTGTGGCTGGCAGGTATGACGCCGGTCGCATGCCTGGCTGCGTGGGGGGCTTGTCTCGTCTTAGGTCTGGAGCAGGCATGGCTGCTGGCAGGATTTACTGGCTGGGGCGGTTTTTGGGGACTGCCTGTATTTGTGGCAACGTTATTTCCACAGGTGGTGTTTTATATTCCTGTATTCTGGCTGCTTCTTTCCTGGGCGCTTGCAAAAGAGAGGCGGATACGGACGGCTGGATTTTTAATCCTTTTATTGGTGCTGGGGATGGGAACAGCGCTGGAAGTGTGGCTGAATCCTGGTTTTGTATCATTACTGGTCTCACACTGCCCGTTTTAATGGGGCTGTCCGAATAAAAATATAATTCAAAATTTACAACATATGGGGGTGAAAAAAGTGGACGCACCATATGTTGTATTTTTATGTAAATCAGTCGAAAAATGTAGGAAAAGTGGGGAAAATTATGTTTGATTTTATGGGAAAATGTAGATATAATGATACCTGCGGACGATAAAAGCCCTGTTTGTGGAGAAGAAGGTAAGTTGCAGATAGGGTGAGAAAACCTCAGGAGAATGGATGGTTCGGATGGAGAAATCGATAGGATTACCGCGGAACGATATTTGTCCTGCAGGCTGGGGGGTTGGCAGAAAATGCCGTGAATAAAAGAATGGCGGAAATGGTTACGAGAATAGATTGGGGAAGTATGAGAGGGGAAGTAGACAGATTTGAACAGTACCTGCGGGAGGTAAAACAGGCATCGGAAAATACCGTACAGTCATATCGGAGAGATCTGATGCAGATGATTACTTATCTGGAGGAGAAAGAGATCCGGGAGGCGGCGAAGGTGACAAAGACCAGCCTGCATGGATATATTCTTCATATGGAAGAGCAGGGAAAGGCGGCTACCACCATTTCACGGATGATGGCGGCGATGAAAGCGTTTTTTAATTATGAATGTATGCAGGCATGCATCCGGCGGAACCCGGCGGAAAGTCTGCATGCGCCGAAAGTGGAGAAAAAGGCGCCGGTGGTCCTGAGTGTCGATCAGGTATCAGCGCTTCTGGCACAGCCATCCGGGCAAACACCGAAGGAGATTCGGGACAAGGCGATGCTGGCTCTTTTATATGCGACCGGAATCCGGGTGTCAGAGCTTATAGGGATCCAGATGGAAGATATCAATATGAACATTGGATTTCTGGTCTGTCGCGACGGGGAGAGGGAGCGGACGATCCCATTTGGACGTTCGGCGAAAGCAGCGCTGGAGGAGTATTTGGAACATGCGAGAAACGAGTTGCTGCGTGGAAAGGGATCGGACTATTTCTTTGTCAACTGTACGGGCGGCGCGATGAGCCGGCAGGGATTCTGGAAGATTATCAAATATTACGGCGAGAAAGCCGGGATTGAGGAAGATATCACGCCGCACACGCTGCGCCATTCCTTTGCGGCGCACCTGATTGCGAGAGGTGCAGACATGCGGGCGGTTCAGACGATTCTCGGACATTCGGATATGGCAACGACGCAGATGTATGCGGCGTACCGGGAAAATTGAAAAATATCATATAAATTATAAAAATAAAGCACCTGTTTTGTGAAAGACTTGACAAAACAGGTGCTTTATTATATACTTTAGTGGTTTAAAGCGCAAACGTTTAACGCGGATGAGGAAATGTGAAGGAGAAAGACAATGGAGCAAGTACATTTAAAGTACGGAACGTCGGCGGTCGATTTTGAGATTGACGGTGCGAAGAGTGTAAAATACCTGTATGAAAATAAGATGCGGGTCATTGAAGATATAAAAGCAGAATTTTTGCATTGTGTGACGGATGGTGTGATTGGCACGAAGCCGTTAAAGGAATTGATTGCACCGACCGATCCGGTTACGATCGTGATCAGTGATATGACGCGTTTCTGGATGCGTCAGGATGTGATTTGCGAGCTTCTGGTAAAATATCTGCACGATGAGATGGGCGTGGGATATGACCAGATTGCGGTTGTGGTTGCACTGGGAACACACCGCAAGAATACGGCGGAGGATCGCAGAAAACTTGCAAGCGAGTTTGTCTACGACCATGTAGCGAGCGTGACTGACCATGACTGCGATGCGCCGGATCTGGTATACATCGGTACGACGTCCTTCGGAACGCGTGTATCGGTCAATCCGCTGGCAGTCGGCAGAAAGGTCATCTGCATCGGCGGTACGGTGCACCATCTGATGGCAGGCTACGGCGGAGGAAGAAAGAGCATCGTTCCAGGTATTGCTTCCCGTGAGACGATCCGCATGAACCATGAGCGTGCGCTGGATCCGGAGAAACCAATGACGGATGTGCGTGTCGGCAGCGGTCTGGTGGAGAACAACCCGATCAACCTGGATATGCGCGAGGCAGGTGCCATGGTACATGTTACATTCGGTATCAATATCGTGGTAGATACGTCTTCCCGCCACAGCGGTTTATTCTGTGGTGAGTTTGACAAGGCATGGCAGGCAAGCTGCAGTTATGTACAGAAGGGATACGGACTGCCGATCGACTATCAGGCAGATGTCGTAATTGCAAGCTGCGGCGGTTTCCCGAAGGATCTGAATTTTTATCAGTCCACCAAGACGCTGTTTAACGCATCGAGAGCGGTCAAAGAGGGCGGTACACTCATTATGCTGGCGGAATGCCCGGAGGGAAGCGGTTCCAAAGATTTCTTCGACTGGATTAAGCCTCTCTCTAAGGGATGCCTGGATGAGGCACTGCGTGCGTCTTTCACCATCGGCGGCTATATTTTCTACGCAGCCTGCGAGTCCATCCGTCGTTCGAAGACGCTGCTTCTGTCTTCCATGGAGCCGGAGCTGGTTCGGGATATGGGCGTAAGATCGTTTAAAGATATGAAGGATCTGCTGGCAGAGGTAGACTTTAACGGAAAAGATGTATATGTAATTCCGTACGGCGGAAGCGTGCTCCCACAGACAAAGGAAGCCTACGAGCGTATTTGCCGCGAGGCAGAGGAAAATGGAGGCGCGAAGTAATGAATATTCCGCTGCTAATTGTTATTTTATATGTGCTTCTGCTGTTTGGCATCAGTATCTATGTGTCTTACAGCCAGAAAAAGGATTCAGAGAACTTCCTTTTATATAAAGGGAAAAATAATGCGTTTGTCGTGGCAGCTAGTATCGCGGGTCTGGCGATCGGCGGCGCTTCGACGATCGGTATCGCGGAGAACGCCTTTACCGTGGGGCTGTCGGCAGGCTGGTATGATACAGCATGGGCGCGCGGTTGTTTCTTCTATGCTGGCAGTCTGCGGGGCTGTGAAGGTACTGAACAGTTACAAGAGTTTAAAGTAAAAAAGAACGTCAAATCCAAGCGAAAAACTTAGAATTTGACGTTCTTTTTGCATATTTATATTCGATTCGATGCTACTCAACCGTCCCGGCGTCTTTGATATAGGAAATGAAACTCTTCTTGATCGAGGTCACGATTTCTTTGCATTTTGCATATTCTTCGCTGTCGCTGGCATACTGCTCGTCGTAGTGCGGATCCAGAATGAAGAGCTTGTTGCCGCAGAAGCCTAAGATGGTGCAGCCGTTTAAATCGCGGTAATGCGTGTCCTCAAATGCGAGAATGCGGAAGAGAAGTCCGCCTCCGTTGGCTTCATAGGCTGTTTTTTCATATACCTCGTAGGAATCCCCGTTCGGAACCATGATGAGTCTCGAAAATGACTGGGATGGAAGTTTGAATGAAAAATCGTCGGTAATTACTTTGGAGCCGGTCAGCTCGATGGAGAGGTTGTCCGGGTCCTCCTGAGAAAAACTCACAACCTGTGCGGAATAATCAGCTGCATAAGACGGCGTCACGTAGAGAGCCGCAGCCAGAGCCGCGCAGAGGAATAATTTTGATTTCATCCTGAGATCTCCTTTTAGTCTGTCTTTTTGTTCCCCTATATAGAAGATAGGCTATGGAATCCACAGCCTATCTTAAACTCCATATAAATTTATTATATCACAGACGTCTTTAAAAGTCAGCTGGAAATTTTATCCAAAATCATCCAATTCTCGAATCTTTTTTCCCTTCTGACAGGTTCTTCTGTGCGGTGGAAAGCATCAGTTTGATACGGTTCAGCTGATTGACTTCACTGGCACCCGGATCGTAGTCTACGGCGATGATATTCGCCTCCTGATGGCTGGCGCGCAGTCCTTTGATGACGCCTTTTCCGACGATGTGGTTCGGCAGGCAGCCGAACGGCTGGGTGCAGATGATGTTCGTCGTGCCGCTGTGAATCAATTCCAGCATCTCACCAGTCAGGAACCATCCCTCGCCGGTCTGATTGCCGAGGGAAACGTAATGCTTCGCCATCGACGCCAGATCCTGAATCCGTGCAGGCGGAAGGAAATGTGTGCTGCGTTCCAGTTCGCGGCGGCAGGTGCGGCGGAAATACTCCAGCAGGGAGATTCCCATGTTGCACAGGTGTGCGGTGGAACGCTTGCCGCCCAGATTGTCGGCTTTGAAGTTGCTGTTGTAGAAGCAGTAAAGCAGGAAATCAAGCAGATCCGGCATTACAGCCTCGGCACCCTCGGCTTCCAGAAGCTCTACCACGTGGTTGTTTGCTAACGGGGAGAATTTTACCAGGATCTCGCCGACAATGCCAACCCTCGGTTTCTGGACATCGCGTCTCGGAAGTTCGTCGAAGTCATGGATAATACCGCGGATGTTGCGGTTAAACTCTGCCATGGATAAAGAGTGTTTCTGCAGTGATTTGATGCAGATTGCTTTCCATTTCTCATGCAGGGCATTGGCGGAACCGGCTTTTGCCTCGTATGGGCGGGTCGCATAGAGAACCCGCATGAAGAGGTCACCGTAGACAACCGCCTGCATTGCCTTGGTGAGAAGCGGCAGGGTAATCTTGAAGCCCGGATTCGTCTCCATGCCGTTGGCATTTAACGAGATAACCGGAATCTGCGGCATACCGGCGCGCTCTAAGGCACGGCGGATAAAGCCAATGTAGTTGGAGGCACGGCAGCCGCCGCCGGTCTGGCTCATAATAACGGCTGTATGCTCTAAGTCGTATTTGCCGGAGAGCAGCGCATCCATGATCTGACCAACTACGATCAGGGACGGGTAACAGGCGTCGTTGTTGACGTACTTAAGTCCTGTGTCGATAGCAGTACGGTCGGAGTTCTGCAGCACCTCCAGGTTGTAACCACAGCTTCGAACCGCCGGTTCGATGAGGTCGAAATGGATCGGCGACATCTGCGGGCAGAGGATCGTGTAGTTTTTCTTCATTTCCTTCGTGAAATAAACACGGCTGTATGCGCTGGAAACGATCGGTTTATGGTAGTGGCGCATCTCGCGCACGCGGATCGCGGCGATTAAGGAGCGCACACGGATACGTGCGGCGCCGAGGTTGTTGACCTCGTCGATCTTGAGCAGCGTATAAATTTTGCCAGAGCGGGTCAGAATATCATTGACCTGATCAGTAGTAACTGCATCCAGACCGCATCCGAAGGAGTTGAGCTGGATCAGATCCAGGTTTGGCTGTGTCTTCACATAGGAAGCTGCCTCGTAGAGGCGGGAGTGGTACATCCACTGGTCGGTGACGATCAGCGGACGGTCAACGCGTCCTAAATGGGAGACGGAGTCCTCGGTCAGCACGGCAAAACCGTAGGAAGTGATGAGTTCCGGAATGCCATGGTTGATCTCCGGATCTACATGGTACGGTCTGCCTGCCAGCACGATGCCGTGGCGTCCGGTTTCTTTTAACCAGGCGATGACTTCCTCGCCCTTCTTTTCCATATCCTGACGGGAGGCGATGAGTTCCTGCCATGCCTTGTGAGCGGCGGCGCGGATCTCCTTCTCCGGGATTGCCTGATCCTTGGTAAATTCTTCGACCAGACGTTTTGTCAGGATTTCCTCATTTGTA
Organism: Clostridium sp. TF06-15AC; assembly: GCF_003481165.1. Lineage (NCBI taxonomy): Bacteria > Bacillati > Bacillota > Clostridia > Eubacteriales > Clostridiaceae > Clostridium > Clostridium sp. TF06-15AC. The sequence goes on along the minus strand of NZ_QUKS01000001.1, from coordinate 888,328 downwards.
AATGCCATAAACGGATTCCGGAAATGTACCTTGTGATCCGTCAGGGATTCTACGTTGTTTTTGATGTTTTCCGCGTAGGATGTGACCATCGGGCAGTTGTAGTGATTTCCTGCTTCCGGGGTTTCGTTGCGCTCGTAAGGAACGCACGGATAGAAAATGTAGGTCAGTCCCTGGCGGATCAGCCATTCGATATGACCGTGCGCGAGTTTTGCCGGGTAGCATTCGGATTCGCTCGGGATCGATTCAATACCAAGTTCGTAGATCTGTCTCGTCGATTTTGGGGACAGAACGGTGCGGTAACCCAGTTCCCTGAAGAAGACCGCCCAGAACGGGTAGTTTTCATACATATTCAGGACACGCGGGATGCCGACGGTACCGCGCGGCGCCAGATCGGCGGTCAGCGGTTCATAATCGAACATACGGTTGTATTTATAGTCAAATAAGTTCGGAATGTCTTTTTTCTGTTTGTTGCCGCCCAGACCGCGCTCACAGCGGTTGCCGGTAACGAACTGACGTCCGCCGTCGAAACGGTTGATCGTCAGGACACAGTGGTTTGTACAACCCTGGCAGCGCGCCATCGTCGTCTTGTAGGTCAGGCTTAAGATCTTGTCGATCGGCAGCATCGTGGTTGTCTTGGAAGCATCGTAGCGCTCACGGGCAATCAGAGCCGCACCGTAGGCACCCATGATACCGGCGATGTCCGGGCGGACTGCCTCACAGCCGGAGATCTTCTCAAAACTGCGGAGAACCGCATCGTTGTAGAAGGTACCGCCCTGCACGACCACGTGTTTTCCGAGGTCGGAGGCATTGGTAATCTTGATAACCTTAAACAGGGCATTTTTGATGACGGAGTAAGCCAGTCCGGCAGAAATATCTGCGACGGAAGCTCCCTCTTTCTGCGCCTGTTTGACGTTAGAGTTCATGAAAACAGTACAGCGGGTACCGAGGTCGGTCGGATTTTTGGCAAAGAGCGCCTCCTTGGCAAAATCTTGTACGCTGTAATTTAATGATTTAGCAAATGTCTCGATAAAGGAGCCGCAGCCGGACGAACAGGCTTCGTTGAGCTGTACGCTGTCTACGGTGCCGTCCTTGATCTTGATGCATTTCATATCCTGGCCGCCGATATCGAGGATGCAGTCTACATCCGGCTCAAATGCCGCCGCTGCGTAGTAGTGGGAGATCGTCTCGACCTCGCCCTCATCCAGCATCAGGGCAGACTTTAAGAGCGCCTCGCCGTAACCGGTGGAGCAGGAATAAGCGATCTGTGCTTTCTCCGGAAGCTGGTCATGGATCTCCTGCATCGCACGGATCGCCGTCGCCAGCGGGCTGCCGTTGTTGTTGCTGTAGAAGCGGTATAGAAGAGAGCCATCCTCGCCGACGAGCGCCACCTTGGTTGTGGTGGAACCGGCGTCGATGCCGAGGTAGCAGTTGCCTTCGTAGGTCGCTAAATCACCTTTTTTGACATCATGGCTTGCATGGCGTGTCTTAAAATCTTCATAGTCGGCTTCATCAGTAAAGAGGGGTTCCATCCGCTTTACCTCGAAATCCATCTTGATGCCGTGGGACAGCCGTTCGATCAGATCGTGCAGGCTGGCAGTCGTCTTCGGATCAGAGTTCATCGCCGCGCCGATCGCCGCAAACAGATGCGAGTGATCCGGGGCAATGATCTGGTCCGGTCCCAGATTCAGGGTGCGGATAAATGCCGCGCGCAGCTCCGGGAGAAAATGAAGCGGACCGCCGAGGAATGCAACATTGCCGCGGATCGGCTTGCCGCATGCCAGACCGCTGATGGTCTGGTTGACAACCGCCTGGAAAATGGAGGCGGACAGATCCTCTTTGGTTGCGCCTTCGTTGATGAGAGGCTGGATATCCGTCTTGGCGAAAACGCCGCAGCGCGCCGCGATTGGATAGATTGCCTTGTAATTTTTCGCGTACTCATTAAGACCGGATGCGTCCGTCTGAAGCAGCGAAGCCATCTGATCAATAAAAGAGCCGGTGCCTCCGGCGCAGATTCCGTTCATACGCTGGTCGATGCCGCCGGTAAAATAAATAATTTTCGCATCCTCGCCGCCGAGCTCGATGGCAACGTCGGTCTGCGGGGCATAATCCTTCAGGGATGTGGCAACCGCTACAACCTCCTGGACAAATGGAATGCCCAGATGCTTAGAAAGTGTTAAACCGCCGGAACCAGTGATGACCGGCTCGACGGTCAGTGCGCCAAGTTTCTCTTCACCCTCACGGAGCAGGTCCGCGAGCGTCTCCTGTATGTTTGCAAAATGACGTTTATAATCGGCGAAAAGAAGCTTACCGCCATCTTCAATAATAGATACTTTAACCGTTGTGGAACCGATGTCGATTCCTAATTTTTTACAGGAATTCATGTACAATCGGGGCAGTGCCCCTTCCCTCCTTTGTACTACACATGTATTCGGCTATACTTTAACATAGAATAAGGAAGAAAACAATTAGTAGGGTGCGTTAAAAAGATGCTAAAAATGACTAAAATTTGTTAATATTGCGCATAATGGGAGAATGTGCTCTGTACAAGGAAAGGCATTTTCTGCGTGGAAAATACCGCTTTTTCTGAGTTGGAATGCAGCCGTTACAGATCGCAGGCAGGCACTTCTGGAACCGAATGTGCCGTAAGATAACGTGGTGGAAGCGAGAATATAATTTGACAAAGAATCCGCCGCTCTCTATAATGAAAGGAAAACGGCAAAGGATGTGAATTATGAATTTTTTTAGAAAATTAGAGCGCAAATTCGGTCGGTTTGCGATCCCGAATCTGATGTACTATATCATCATGATGTATGCGGCTGGATTTGTGATGAGCCTGTTTAATCCGTATTTTTACGTGCAGTATCTGGCGCTTGATGCAGCGGCGATCCTGCGGGGACAGGTATGGAGAATCGTGACCTTTCTCGTATGCCCGCCTCAGTCGGGCGTCCTCTTTGCGCTGCTCGCGATGTATCTCTATTATTCGATTGGATCGACGCTGGAGCGCGTGTGGGGAACCTTCCGATTTAATATGTTTTTCTTTATGGGCGTGCTGGGACACATCATCGCGGCATTTCTGGTGTACGGTGTGACCGGCTTTTCGGTGCCGATGTCCCCGTATTACTTAAATGAATCGCTGTTTCTGGCGTTTGCCTGCACCTTCCCGGAGATGCAGTTCCTTCTGATTTTCATTCCGATCCGGGCGAAATACCTTGGAATGATGTACGGAGCGCTTCTGGTCTACAGCTTCTTAACGGGTGGCATTATCGCGAAAATTGAGATTGTTGTTTCGATGCTCAATTTTATCATTTTCTTCCTGATGACGCGTAACTACCGGAAGATCAGCCCGAAAGAGGCGGTTCGCAAGCAGAAGTTCAAAAACGAGATGCAGAAAGCGCAGATCCAGAAAATTTCCCTGACCCGCCACAAATGCGCGGTTTGCGGACGTACCGAGAAGGACGATCCGAACCTGGAGTTCCGCTATTGTTCGAAATGTGCGGGAAATATGGAATATTGCATGGATCACCTGTATACGCATAAACATGTGACGGAAGAAGAATTGAAAGATTCTAAATAGAACCAAGCGGTGGATTGTTTTTTTAGCAGGGGATTTAAATAGGCTGGATGAAGCATACAAAAGAGGTTATAAATGATTCACTGATGGGAAAAATCTTGATAAATGACAGAATATGAGGAGGAATGACAGAATGAAAAAGACAAAGATTGTCTGCACAATGGGACCAAACACCGATAACCGGGAGATTATGAAGGAGTTGGCGTTAAATGGAATGGATGTCGCACGTTTTAACTTTTCGCATGGCGATCATGCGGAGCATAAACATCGTCTGGAGATTCTGGAGAGTGTGCGCGAGGAGCTGGGGATTCCGATCGCATCGCTTCTGGATACCAAGGGACCGGAAATCCGTACCGGCAAATTAAAAGATGGAAAGAAAGTGACGCTGAAAGAGGGCGATCTGTATACTCTGACGACCGAGGAGATTGTGGGGGATGAGACACGCGGCTACATCAACTATGCGGGGCTGGCGGAGGATGTAAAGCCGGGCGACCGCATTTTGATCGATGATGGCCTGATTGAGCTGCACGTGCGGGAGGTCAATGGAACAGACATCGTCTGCCGGATTGAAAATGGCGGCGAGCTGGGCGAGAAGAAGGGTGTCAATGTACCGGGAGTACGGGTCAAGCTTCCGGCGCTGACCGATAAAGATAAGGAAGACATTCGTTTCGGCGTGGATGCAGGCTTTGATTTTGTGGCGGCTTCGTTCGTCCGCAATGCCGATGCGATCCGCGAGATCCGGGAGATTCTGGATGAAAAAGGTTCTGCTATGCAAATTATCGCGAAAATCGAGAATGAAGAAGGAATTGAAAATATTGATTCCATCATTGAGGCGAGCGACGGCATCATGGTAGCCCGGGGCGATATGGGCGTGGAGATACCGGCAGAGAAGGTTCCGCACATTCAGAAGATGATCATCCGCAAGTGTAACTTAGCGTGCAAGGTTGTTATCACGGCGACCCAGATGCTTGATTCAATGATCCGCAACCCGCGTCCGACGCGTGCCGAGGTATCGGATGTGGCGAATGCAGTGTACGAGGGAACCGATGCGGTTATGCTGTCCGGCGAGACGGCGATGGGAAGTTACCCGATCGAGGCAGTCCGCATGATGAGCCAGATCGCCGAGGAGTCGGAGAAATATCTGGATTATATGTTCTACCAGAGAAGAAAGGTATCGGCGGAAAATCTTCGAAATATATCTAATACGGTATGTTATTCGTCCGTAGCGACCGCCTCCGATCTGGAAGCGCCGGTCATTGTGGCGCCGAGTGTCAGCGGATTTACGACGAGAATGCTTTCGAAATGGCGTCCGAAAGCATTGATCGCAGGACTTTCCCCGAGCATGACGGCTGTCCGCCAGATGCAGCTCTACTGGGGTGTTAAGCCGTTCCATGCAAAACGCGCTGAATCGACGGATGCACTCTTATTTGCATCGGTGGAACTGCTGAAAGAGAAAGGTATCGTCAAAGAGGGTGAAATTGTGGTTGCAACCGCGGGTGTGGTGACACGTGCCAACCGCCATGAACCGGTAGCCGATACGAATATTATGCGTGTAATTGTGGTAGAGTAGAAACTGGATTCTGCGCCTGAATCTGTGCCCGGTTCATAGATGTATCTGGAAAATGATTCAATTTGTCCGGAGTTTGTGTCCTGGCGGAGAAAAGGAGAAAAATACCAGTTACTGTTCACAGGTAGGCACTTTTGGAACCGAAAGTGCCGTAAGAAAACGTGGTGGCAGCAGGAATTTGCCGTATTTAAATGCGAAGCCACGGCAAATTCCGTTACTGGGCACGTATGCGTGAACAGTAACAAATACCGCCCATTTGTGGGCGTTTTTCGGGAAATCAGTTGATAAAACACGGTTTTTGGTGTATAAATAGTAGCAGGACAAAGGAGTCTGGGCGTGCCGGGAGTAGTGTATGTTCCCGGTAGTCCAGACTTTTTAGTTTTATATGTAGATTTTAGTTCGGAGGATGTAAAAGTGGAGAAGAAACCATTTGTAACACGGGAGCAGCTGGAGGAGATCAAGAAAACATACCCGACACCGTTCCACCTGTATGATGAAAAGGGAATCCGCGAGAATGGCGAGCGCCTGATGCGTGCATTTTCCTGGAACAAGGGATTCAGAGAGTATTTTGCTGTAAAGGCAACACCGAATCCATTTGTAATTGATATTTTAAAGAAACTTGGATGCGGCGTGGACTGCTCTTCGCTGACAGAGCTTATGATGGCAAAGGCGATGAAGTACGATGGCGAGAAGATCATGTTCTCCTCCAACGATACACCGCCGGAGGAGTTCAAGATGGCTGCCGAGCTGGGCGCGATCATCAACCTTGATGATTTTACGCACATTGATTTCCTGGAGAAGACGATCGGTTATATTCCGGAGACGATCAGCTGCCGTTACAATCCGGGCGGACTGTTCAAGATCAGCAATGATATCATGGACAACCCAGGCGATGCGAAATACGGTATGACAACCGAGCAGCTATTTGAGGCATTCAAGGTGTTGAAAGCAAAAGGTGCGAAACATTTTGGTATCCATGCCTTCCTTGCAAGCAATACGGTTACAAATGAGTATTATCCGATGCTTGCGAAGGTATTGTTTGAGGTGGCGGTCAAGCTGAAAGAAGAGACCGGCGCAGATATTAAATTTATCAACCTGTCTGGCGGCGTTGGCATTCCTTACCGCCCGGATCAGGAGCCGAACGATATCTTTGCAATCGGCGAGGGCGTCCGCAAGGTTTATGAGGAAGTTCTGGTTCCGGCTGGCATGGGCGATGTAGCGCTTTATACAGAGATGGGACGTTTCATGCTGGCGCCGTATGGCTGCCTTGTGACAACGGCAATCCATGAGAAACACACCTATAAAGAGTATATTGGTGTGGACGCGTGTGCAGTCAACCTGATGCGGCCGGCGATGTACGGCGCATACCATCACATCACGGTCATGGGAAAAGAGAACGAGCCGTGTGACCACAAATACGATGTAACCGGTTCCCTGTGCGAGAACAATGATAAATTTGCGATTGACCGGATGCTTCCGAAGATCGATATGGGCGATATCCTTGTCATCCATGATACCGGCGCACATGGTTTTTCGATGGGCTACAACTACAACGGAAAGCTGCGCTCGGCTGAACTGCTCCTGAAAGAGGATGGTTCCGTGAAGATGATCCGCCGGGCAGAGACACCGAAGGATTATTTTGCGACCTTTGATTTTTGTGATCTGTTTAAGGATGTGCAGTAAAAAAGAACGTTAAATTAATATAATGCAGGAAAGACGATTTTTATTGCATCGAAATGGTGAATCTTAAGAATTTCTTCATAATTTATTTAAAGAGAATACAAACATTTTGGAGAGAGGCATGATATACTATAACCATAATAAATGCATGATACAAAAGATTTAATCCTTTAACCTTTTTGAAATCCGAATTCCTAACGAAAAAAAGTCCGGCGGAGCTTTTCCACCGGACTTTTTTTCTGCATATTTCTAATTTTGTAACTGTTCAGTACAGATACCTATTTTTTATAATCCTTCAGCCATTTCATACAGCAGACGCTCGGAATCATCCCATCCCAGACACGGGTCGGTGATGGATTTTCCGTAGATGTGTTCGCCAACTTTCTGGTTGCCTGGTTCGATGTAGCTTTCGATCATGACGCCTTTGACGAAGTTACGGATATCGTCGGAGTGACGGCGGCTGTGGAGTACTTCCTTGACGATACGGATCTGCTCCATGTATTTTTTGTTGGAGTTGGAGTGGTTTGCATCGATGATGCAGGCCGGATTCTTCAGATCACGCTCGTTGTAGAGGTCTAAGAGCAGCTTCAGGTCTTCGTAGTGGTAGTTCGGCAGGCACTGGTCATGCTTGTTGACAGCACCACGCAAGATGGTGTGGGTCAGCGGGTTGCCCTGTGTCTTTACTTCCCAGCTGCGGTAGATGAACTCATGACCGTGCTGTGCTGCGTGTACGGCGTTCAGCATGACGGAGAGTGCGCCGCTGGTCGGATTCTTCATGCCGACCGGTACGTCGATGCCGCTGGCAACGAGGCGGTGCTGCTGGTTCTCAACGGAACGTGCGCCGACTGCAACATAGGACATAACGTCGGAAAGGTAGGTCAGGTTCTCCGGGTATAGCATCTCGTCTGCGGTCGAGAAGCCGGTTTCTTCGATCACACGCATGTGAAGTTTGCGAATCGCGATCAGACCCTGGTATAAGTTTGGCTTACCTTCCGGATTTGGCTGGTGTAAAAGTCCCTTATAGCCGTCACCGGTTGTTCTAGGTTTGTTGGTGTAGATTCTAGGAACCAGAATCAGTTTGTCCTTCACTTTCTCCTGTACCTTGGCAAGACGGTTTACATAATCAATAACCGCATCTTCCCGGTCAGCAGAGCACGGACCAATGATGACAAGAAACTTGTCGCTGTCGCCTGTAAAGACGTCACGGATAGCAGCGTCCTTTCGAGCTTTTTCTGCGGCCAGCTCCGGTGCCAGTGGAAACTGTGCACGAATCTCGTCCGGGGTCGGCAGCTTGCTGACATATTCAAATCCCATGAGTTTCATCCTCCTGTATTGTCTAAAAGATTTTCACACTTTAAAGCGTATAATGTTTATTATAGTATAGAAAAATCAAATCATCAATAGGTTGAAGGAAAAGAATTTTATTTCTTTTATGCTATTTTTATGCAGCTTTTATTAAATAGACCGTAGCCTATAAAAATGGTTGACGTATTTATTAAAGAAGTGTAGAATATATTCCATATCAGCAATATTTAATTTTAGTTTGATATAGTTCCATATGAAAACGGAACCGTTCATGCCTCGATTGACTGAGAGCAAGGGCACGACGGTCACTGTTTTTGTACAAATCCCGCACAAGCGGGAGCAGCGTTTGTTTGTTTGGTGCTGCATATGTTTGCGTGTTTTCCGAGAAAAACAGAGCATTTGGCAGAAATCTGGCATTTCATTCGTCCCTATTATCTGGGGACGTTTTTTTGTGTCATAGGAAATTCCTTGAAATTTCCTATGACACAAAAAACGTTCAGATGAATGCATACAGCCGACAAAAATGTGGAAAAATGAGATACTTATTTTAGGAGGAGAGCGCAGTATGAAAGGATATAAAAAGCTGATGGATATTGTGGCGATGGTTGAGAAAACCGTGCTGGTAGTCACGATGATCCTGATCCTTGTACTGACGGTGGGAAATGTATTTTCCCGTAAGGTAATTCACCAGTCCTGGTCCTTTACAGAGGAGCTGGTTGTTGCCATTTTCGTATTAATTACGTTGCTTGGCGCGGCGCTGTCTGCGCGTGAGGGCGGACTGGTAGGTTTAAATCTGGTAACAGAGCGTCTGCCGAAATCGGCAAAGAAGCCGGTCATGATTCTGATTACAATCTTTTCGGTTCTCTTTATGGGAATCTTATTTTACTATGGCATGGACAAGGTACTGGCGCAGCTTGCGAACCAGAAACGTACCTTTGTATTGAACTGGCCGGAGTGGATCTTCTGGTCCTTTGTACCGATCGGTTCGGTGTGCATGATTCTTCATTTTATCGAGTTCTGTCTCGATGTGTGTACGAAAAAGGAGGACAAATAAATGGTTAGCGCAGTTCTTTTTATTACCTTTTTCGTATTATTAGTGCTGAATGTGCCGATCGCCGTCTGTCTGGGACTTTCTTCCGCGGCGGCGATCCTGTATTCCGGTACTTCTTTAACGATTGTAGCGACGAATATTTACTCCGGCATCAGTAAATTCCTGCTGCTAGCGATTCCGTTTTTCGTATTATCCGGAAATATCATGGCGAAGGCGGGAATTTCCACGCGCCTGATCCGTTTTGTTGACACCTGTGTCGGTCACAGAAAAGGCGGCATTGCGAATGTGTGTATCATCGTAGCCTGCTTCTTCGGCGCGATCTCCGGTTCCGGTCCGGCGACGGTAGCGGCTCTGGGTGCGGTCCTGATTCCGGCGATGGTAGAGCGGGGCGGTTTCTCTGCAGCGTTCTCGACGGCATTGATGGCAACTTCCAGTTCCATCGCGATTGTCATCCCGCCGAGTATCGCGTTTGTTGTATACGCGTCGATCACGGGTGTTTCCATCGGAGATATGTTTATGGCAGGTATCATCCCGGGTATCCTGATGGGTCTGGCTCTGGTAGTTGTCGTTATGCTGGAGGTACGCCGCAATCATGTCGTGCCGTCCAACGTAGAGAAGGCATCCGCAAAAGAGCGCTGGAACGCATTTAAGGATGCATTCTGGGGATTTTTGATGCCGATCATCATTCTGGGTGGTATCTACGGAGGCTTTTTTACACCGACCGAGGCGGCAGCCGTATCCGTTGTGTACGGTCTGTTTGTCGGCATGGTTATTTATAAGGAAGTAAAATTTAAAGACCTGTGGGAAATTCTGATTGATTCGGCAAAGACCACCGGCGGCATCATGCTGATCGTAGCGTGTGCGTCGCTGTTCTCCTTTGTCTGCACCCGTTTCGGTATTTCGACGGCTGCTTCCGAACTGTTAGCAAGAGTGGCAGGCAACCAGTTTACTTTCTTGCTGATTTGTAACATTATTTTCCTGATCGCGGGCTGTTTTATTGATGCAAACTCTGCGATGTACATTTTCATCCCGATCATGCTGCCGGTCTGCAAGGCACTGGGCTACAACGTGATCGCATTTGGTATCATGGCAACGGTCAACCTGGCAATTGGTCAGGTAACACCTCCGGTCGGTGTCAACCTGTTTGTCGCGATCGGCGTCAAATTAAGAGATGGTATTCGCGTAACGCTGCAGGAAATTTCCAGGGCAGTCGTTCCGATGGTAGCCGCTTCCATTGCTGTTTTACTGATAATTACATATATTCCGCAGATTTCAACCTGTCTGCCGGCGGCACTGGGAAGTGCGGCAGCCATTGAAAATGACGAGACAGTCGGAGGCGACAGCGGAACCACCCAGACAGACAATGACGATTTCAACACGATCGGTGATTACAGCGATCTGGATTGGGCGGATATGACCTGGAACTTTACGTGTTCCACAACCGAGACAAGCACCTGGGCACAGGCGGGACGTAAGTTTGGCGAGCTCATGGAGCAGGCGACCGGCGGCAAGGTCAAAGTAGATGTTTACGCAGCCGATCAGCTGACCGGTGGAAACCAGTCTGAGGGCATCCAGGCACTGATGAACGGCGATCCGGTGCAGATTTCGATGCACAGCAACCTGATTTATTCGGCATTTGACCCGCGGTTCAATGTGGTATCACTGCCGTATCTGTTTGATTCAGTTGAGACAGCGGATACAGTCTTAGATGGTCCGGCGGGCGACAAGCTGGTTGAGATCCTGGAAAGCTATGGTCTGCATTGTATGGGTATGGCGGAGAATGGTTTCCGTCAGCTGACCAACAGCAAACATCCGGTTCATTCCGTGGAAGATATGAAGAACCTGAAACTGCGTGTAGCTGGTTCGAACCTTCTGATGAAGTGCTATGAGCTGTGGGGCGCAGATGCGACCAATATGAACTGGTCCGAGACGTATACGGCGCTGCAGCAGGGCACGGTAGACGGGCAGGAGAACCCGCTTCCGGCGATTGATGCGGCGAGTGTACAGGAAGTACAGAAATATGTTTCCCTGTGGAATGCAAACTATGACTGTCTGTTCTTCTGCATCAACCAGAAGCTGTATGACAGCCTGACGCCGGAGCAGCAGGCGGTTGTTGATGAGGCAGGCCGTAAGGCGGTTGCTTACGAGCGTGAGATCAACCGTGCAGGCGATGAGGAGATTCTGGATCGTTGGCAGACTAAGAACGGTGTGGAAGTGCTGAAATATGAGGATCTCGACATCGAATCCTTTAAGAAAGCAGCTGAGCCGGTAACGGAATGGTTTATCGGAGAACTGAAAAACCAGGGCTTTGATGATGCAGAGGATCTGGTAAACACCTTTACTGAAAATGCGGCTAGTGCAGTTAAGACGGCGGGCATTGAAAATTCTTCTGCTTATCAGGTAGAAGATCATAGTGACCTGAACTGGCCGGAAATGACCTGGAACTTTACGTGTTCCACGACAGAAACCAGTACCTGGGCACAGGCAGGCCGCAAGTTTGGCGAGCTTATGGATCAGGCAACGGGCGGCAAGGTCAAAGTAGATGTTTACGCAGCGGATCAGCTGACCGGTGGAAACCAGTCCGAGGGCATCCAGGCGCTGATGAACGGAGATCCGGTGCAGATTTCGATGCACAGCAACCTGATTTATTCGGCATTTGACCCGCGTTTCAACGTGGTATCGCTGCCGTATCTGTTTGATTCTGTGGAGGACGCCGACGCGAAGCTGGACGGCGAGGCTGGCCAGAAGATGGATGAGATTCTTTCTTCCTATGGTCTGCACTGCATGGGTATGGCGGAGAATGGTTTCCGTCAGCTCACGAACGGCGTGCGCCCGGTTCATTCCGTGGAAGATATGAAGAACCTGAAAGTACGTGTGGCTGGTTCAAACCTTCTGATGAAGTGCTACGAGCTGTGGGGCGCAGATGCGACCAACATGAACTGGTCCGAGACTTACACGGCATTGCAGCAGGGTACGGTAGACGGTCAGGAGAACCCGCTTCCGGCGATTGATGCGGCAAGCGTACAGGAAGTACAGAAATACGTTTCCATGTGGAATGCAAACTATGACTGCCTGTTCTTCTGCATCAACCAGGATATTTACGACAGCCTGACACCGGAGCAGCAGGAAGTAGTCGATGAGTGCGGCAAACTTGCCGTTCAGTACGAGCGCGAGATCAACCGTGCAGGCGACGATGAGATCCTCTCCAGATGGCAGTCCAAGAATGGCGTCGAGGTCATCCCGTATGAGGATCTGGATATCGATTCTTTCAAGGCGATTGTAGAACCGGTAACCGAGTGGTATATCGGGGAACTGAAAAAACAGGGTTATAAGGATGCGGAAGAGCTGGTTGCGGCATTCAAATAGAAAAATTAGAAGTTTGAAGTTTGGTAAAAATTGAATTGTTGATTTTGGTTTTCTGGCGGTTCTGGTCCTTAGAGGATCAGACCGCCAGATTCCGTATATGGGGGAAATTTCCGTTACTGGGCACGTATGCGTGAACAGTAACTGCCGAATATTTCAATGTAAATTTTCAATCGGGCAAATATTGTGGTTGGCAGTTTGATATGATAAGATAGTTGGTATCGGTGCGCTGAAAAGCGAGATAAAAAGAAAGAAAAGGAAAAATATATGGGATGTGTACATCTGTACTGCGGCGACGGAAAAGGAAAGACGACGGCGGCGATCGGTTTGGCGGTCCGGGCGGCAGGAACGGGAAAACAGGTAGTTGCTGCCCGCTTTTTAAAAACGGACCAGTCTGGGGAGGTGGAGATTTTAAAGCGGCTCCCGGAGGTGACGTTGATTCCCTGTGAAAAAACATTTGGATTCACGTGGAAAATGACCGATGAGGTGAAGCGGGAGGCAGCGGATTATTATAAAAGTATGTTTGAGACGGCGTGCCGTGAAGCAGTGAAGCGGTGTGGGGAAGCAGAAGAGAACGGTTCGAAAGCACCAGAAGAGAATGATTTCTGTGAAACCTGCGATGTTCTGCTGGTGTTGGACGAGGTCTGCGCTTCTCTTTCTTCGGGACTTTTGGAGCTGGCGGATATAGTGGATTTTCTGGATCACAGACCAGCGGATCTGGAAGTTGTGATGACGGGGCGGAAACCGCCGGAGGAGCTGCTTTTGCGGGCTGATTACGTGACAGAGATGGAAAAAATCAAGCATCCGTTTGACCGGAAAATCCTGGCGCGGCGGGGAATTGAATATTAGAGAGGGGACTCTGAATGGGATTTATAAAGAGAAAGCATCGTCCGGAGTACGCTGCAGTGCAGCGGGAATGGGCAATGTGGGGAAAACAGATGGAAAAAACACTTCCGGGTTACGGGGAGCAGAATGAGACATTGCACTGGATGGTACGGATTCTGACGGGGGTGCGGGTTCTGTACTGCCTGTTTTATCTGATTATGACATTTGTCTATGGAATGGAGAAAATAAATGCGGTCATGACGCTTTTGGGACCGTTTATTTTTTATGGCTGGTATATGCTTATGCTGCGGGAGAGCCCGGTGCTTACGGTGTTGATGCTGATCGGGCGTGGGGCGAGTATCGTGTGGGGCGGCGTATCACTGCTTCAGATGAGCTGGTGGTTGCCATTTCCGCTGGTTTTTATGCTGGTGATGGCGGCGGCAATCGAATTTATCGAGGCGGTATTCTGCATCTATATGCTGTTTAACCCGCTGGCACGGCACACAATCCGCTTAAACCGGGCATTTGCACGTGGAATGCGCGTACAGGTGCCGGATGAGGTGCGGGAATAGATGGCGGCGTATCGGAATGAAGCGGCGATACTGTACACGGGTAGGCACTTTTGGAACCGAAAGTGCCGTAAGAAAACGTGGCGGCAGCAGGAATTTGCCGTATTTAAATGCGAAGCCACGGCAAATTCCGTTACTGGGCACGTATGCGTGAACAGTAACGAGGCGGCAGATGAAGAGGACAATGAGGAAGTCAAGTCTTGATTTTTACAGAATACTCTGATACAGTGGAGTCAAGACAGGATTCCGCCAACGGATCTTGTGGGACGTAGAAAAGGCATAGAAAAGAAAGAGGTAAAATATGGCAGATAATAAGAATATGACGCAGGAAGAGATTGACAACGGCGAGGAGATGACCGTGACCCTGACATTGGATGACGGCAGAGAGATTGAGTGTGTTGTTCTGACGATTTTCCCGGCAGGCGGTAAGGATTATATTGCCCTTCTTCCGATGGATGACATCGAGGCAGAGGATGGAGAGGTATATCTGTACCGTTACAGCGAGGATGAGAACGGACAGCCGAACCTGGAAAACATCGAGGACGACGATGAGTATGAGATCGTGGCAGATGCGTTTGACGAGCTTCTGGACGAGCAGGAATATGATGAGCTGGTCGGCGAGGACGAGCTGGATCAGTAATTAGGCAGGCAAAAGACAGGACGCCCAGGTACTTCGCAGGCAGAAACGGCGAGGCATCTGGGCGTTTTACATATTTTCAGGGGTGGTACGATGGAACTGAAACAGGAGTTAAAGCTCAAACAGACCTTGTCCCAGAAAATGATACAATCCGCAAATATTCTTCAGATGGGGCAGATAGAACTGAAAGAGTACATAGAAGAGATGGCGCTGGAAAATCCGGTGGTGGATCTGGAAGAGCGGGAGCCGGAGAACGGACGGCTGGAAGAAAATGGAGAGCTGAACGAGAAAATCCGCAGACTTGAAGAACTTGCCAGCCTTGACCGCCAGAACCAGACCTATTATCAGGATGAGGAAGAAGAGGCGGGGCGATTAGAGCCGGGACGAAGTCAGGAGGGGCTTTTGGAATCACTTCTGGAACAGGCGTGTATGCTGCATCTGACGAAAAGAGAAGAAAAAATATTCCGCTATATGATCAAAAATCTGGATGCAAGCGGATATCTCAGCGTGAATTTTGGAGAACTCTGCGCTGGGCTGGGAATTGAGGAGACAGAAGGAGAACGGATCTGGAAAAATTTTGGCAGGCTGGAACCGTGTGGGATCGGGGCACGGTCGCTGAAGGAGTGTCTGTTGATGCAGCTGTCTTATCTGGCAGAGGACGGCGGCGCGGTGATTGATATTGTTCAGAATGGAACGATGCGAACCGAAATTCTGGCGGCACGCATCATTTCCAACCATCTGGATCTGCTGGGAAAAAACCAGATGAAGCAGCTTGCCCGTGCATGCTCCTGCAAGCTGGAGGAAGTGCTTCTGGCAGCAGCGCGGATCCGGGAGCTGAATCCCAAACCGGGAAGCGGATATGGGGATGAGAGCTATGATAAATATATCGTACCAGATATAATTATCTCACAGACGGAACACGGATTTGAAATGCAGCTTTCCGATGAGACACTGCCGCAGATTGCCATCAATCCGTATTATCTGTCATTGATGAAGCAGAAAGATACCGAGACGGAGGCGAAGGACTACATCGAGGGAAAAATCCGACAGGCTGAATGGGTCTGCCAGTGCATTGGGCAGCGCAATCGGACATTGTCGCGGCTGGCAGAAGAGATTTTGTGCGTACAGGAGGAGTTTTTTGCAAAAGGAAGTGGAAAACTGGCTCCGTGGACGCAGAAACAGGCGGCTAAATCGCTGGGGGTCAGCGAGCCGACGCTGAGTCGGACAGTGCGTGAAAAATATCTGCAATGCCGCTGGGGGATCTTTCCGCTGTCATATTTCTTTTCAAGACACATGGATGCGGGGAGATTCGGGATGACGGATAAGGGAAGAATGGCAGATCGGGAAGAGGCGGCGGATCAGGAAGAAACGGCGGTTCAGGCAGAAGTGGTGAATCGGATGGAAACAGGCAAAGATCCGCGGGAGGCAATCCGCCATCTGATCAAAACGGAAAATCCGAGAAAGCCGTTCAGTGACCGCGTGTTGTCAGAAAAACTGGCGGAAGCGGGGATCACGCTGTCGCGGCGGACCGTGGCGAAATACCGGGAAGAAATGGGAATCCGGGATGCATCCGGGCGGAAGTGCTTTGGTATCTGACAGAAAACATAGACAGAAAGACAGAGGGAAAACTATGTCATTGCAATTTATAATCGGTGGTTCCGGTTCGGGAAAGACACGGACATTGTATGAAAATCTGATCCGTCAGTCGATGGAAGAGCCGGACGGACGTTTTTTTGCTCTGGTGCCGGAACAGTTTACGATGCAGACGCAGAAAGAGATCGTGATGCTGCATCCGAACCATGGCGTGATGAATATCGATATTGTCAGTTTTGAGCGTCTGGCATACCGGGTGTTTGAGGAACTAGCGATTGAAAATCTGGCGGTGCTGGATGATATGGGAAAATCGATGGTTCTGCGGCGCGTCTCATCGGGCGTCCGGGGAAATCTGCACCTGTTCGGAGGGCATCTGGACAAGGCGGGCTTTATCAGCGAGATCAAATCGATGCTGTCTGAGTTTTTCCAGTACGGCATCACGGAGGAAAAGCTGGAGACGCTGATCGGGGAGACGAAAAGCCCGCTGCTGCGCCAGAAGCTTCTGGATATGCAGGTTTTATACCGGGCATTCCAGGCGTATACCGAGGAAAAAGTGATCGTAAAAGAAGAAATTTTAAGCCTTCTCTGCCGGGTGCTGCCGCAGTCACAGCTCATCCGCGACAGCGTTGTGACGCTGGATGGCTATACGGGCTTTACGCCGATCCAGTATGAGCTTCTGGAACTCTTATTCCGGTGCTGCCGGAAGGTGATCGTGACGGTCACGATGGATCCGGAGGACACCCCGTACCGCGAGAGCGTGCAGCAGAAGCTCTTTTACATGAGCCGTCATACCGTCTGCCGTCTGATTGACCGTGCTGCAGCTGCCGGATGCAGCCGGGATGAGGATATTTTGTTGAAAGAAAAACCAATGTGGAGATTTAAGGACAGCCCGGAACTGGGATTTATTGAAAATGAATTGTTCCGATATAGAGGAAAGGTGTATCATTCTGGGAGCGGGAACGAAAGCGGGGCTGCGGCTGAACACGGTCGGGAAAGCCTGCGTCTAATTGAAGCAGCAACCCCGCAGGCGGAAATCTCTTTCTTATGCGGAGAAATCCGGCGTTTGGTGGCATCGGAGGGCATCCGTTACCGGGAGATCGCGGTGATTACCGGCGACTTGGAGACATATTCGCGGGAGATTCTGAGGCAGTTTGAGAAGAATCAGATCCCGTGTTTTATTGATTATAAGAAAAATATTTTAAGTAACCCGATGGTGGAACTAATCCGGGCGGCGCTGGAGGTGCTGCAATCGGGCTTTTCCTATGAATCGGTGTTTCGATTCCTGAAAACAGGGCTGGTGATGCCGCTTGCGGGGCTTTCACCGGAAGTGATCTATCAGGCGGAAAATTATGTGATTGCGCTTGGAATCCGCGGGTTTAAGCGGTGGAACAGCACATGGGAGCGCGTGTACCGGGGGGCTGAGCTTATCAATCTGGATGAGTTAAATCAGTTCCGCGAGGCGGTTGTCACACCATTTCTGCCGCTTCGGGAGGTGTTTTCCAACCGCAAAGCAACGGTGCGCGAGCGGACGGAGGCGCTGGTCCATTTTCTCGAAGCATTTGAGATGGAGCAGAAGCTGGCGGCGATGGCGCAGCAGTTTGAAGAAGTGGGCGATATGAGTCTTGCCAAGGAGTATGGGCAGGTGTATGGGCTGGTGATGGATCTGTTTGACCGGATTGTGGCGCTTCTCGGCGAGGAGATCATGGGACAGCGGGAGTATGCAGAGATTCTGGACGCCGGTTTTGCGGAGATCAAGGTAGGACTGATCCCCGCGGTCGTGGACCGGATAGTGGTCGGCGATATCACGCGAACCCGTCTTTCCAATATAAAAGTGTTGTTTTTTGCCGGAGTCAATGACGGGATAGTGCCGTCTGTTTCGGGACGCGGCGGGATCCTTTCGGAGGCGGATCGCCGGGCGCTGCGGGAAATGCAGGTAGAATTGGCGCCGACCGCGCGGGAGGAAAGCTTTTTGCAGCGATTTTATCTCTATCTGGCGCTGACAAAGCCGTCGGACTATCTCTATCTGTCGTGTGCGGCGTCCTCTGCCGAGGGAAAAGCGATGCGTCCTTCGAGTCTGATGCTGCAGCTGCTTAAATTATTTCCGGAGAAACGTCTGGAACAGCCGGAGGAAGAGAAGGAAGCGCTCTGGTCGCCGGAGCTTGGCATGAGCTGGGTGCTTCGGGGACTGCAGGATGAAAAAAGCGGGGAAAATGACCAGTTTATATCGCTGTACCGATACTTTATTCAGGCAGAATCGTACCGGGATGAAATGCAGGCGCTCTCGGATGCTGCATTTTACACCTATCAGGATACGGGCATCGGGAAGGCGGCGGCGCGGGCGCTCTATAGCCCGATTCTGCGGGGCAGTGTGACGCGTATGGAGCTGTATGCGTCGTGTGCGTATGCACATTTTCTTTCATATGGGCTGGAATTGTCGGAACGGCAGATGTACGAGATTGCCCCGTCGGATATCGGAAATCTGTTCCATGCGGCGATCGACATGTATTTCACGCGGATGAAAGAGGAAAATCGTCTGTTTTCCGGCATTTCGGAGGAAGACCGCCAGAAAATGGTGGCGGAGTGTGTGGCGTCGGTCACGGAGGAATACGGCAATGCGATTCTGGGAAGCTCGTACCGGAACCAGTATCTGGAACGGAAGGTATACCGGATCACGGATCGGACGATCTGGGCACTGACGGAACAGCTAAAAAAAGGTGATTTTGAGCCAGCCGGGTTTGAGGTCAGTTTTTCACCGATGGATCACCTGAAAGCGATGCGGATTCCGCTTTCAAGCGAGGAGGCGATCCATCTGCGCGGGCGGATTGACCGAATCGATCTCTGCGAGGATGGCGACCGGCTGTACCTTAAGATCATTGATTACAAGACGGGAAAAACGAAATTTGATCTGACGGATATTTATTATGGATTGCAGCTGCAGCTGGTCGTCTACATGGATGCGGCGATGGAGAAGATCGGGCGGGAATACCCGGATAAAACGGTGGTTCCAGCGGGGCTTTTCTATTATCATATCGAGGATCCGATGGTGGAGCGCAAGCCGGTGGAGTCGGAGGAGGAGACGAATGCCGATATTTTGAAGGCACTGCGGATGAACGGGCTGGTAAACGGCGATCGGGAGGCACTGGCACATCTGGATAACCGGCTGGGCGAGGAGGCGACGGCGGATTCGGATGTTGTGCCGGTTTCGATTAAAAATGAGGCGATCGTTGAGCGGCGTTCGCAGGCGGCAGGGGAAGAAAAATTCCGTGTGCTGGGCGCGTATGTGAATCGGAAAATGAAGCATATGGGGCGGGAGATTCTGGATGGAAACATTGCGGCGTCGCCGTACAAAAACGGCCAGAAAACGGCGTGCGATTATTGCCCGTACCACAGTGTGTGCGGATTTGATTTGAAAACGGACGGCTACCAGTTCCGGCGTTTTGATAAGCTGAGCCCGGAGGAGATCTGGGGGAAGATGGAAGAAAAGGATAAGGAAACGGAACGGTAAGTTTGTGTTTGGCTGTGACTGTGGGAATGAAAGAAGAACCAGTCATGAAAAAGGAAAGGGCGAGAAATGGCAGTAAATTGGACCAGGGAACAGAAGCAGGTAATTGAGGGGCGGGAGAAAAGCCTCCTGGTGTCGGCAGCGGCCGGAAGCGGCAAGACCGCGGTGCTGGTTGAGCGGATTATCCGGATGATCACGGAGGGGGAGAACCCGAAGGACATAGACCGCCTGCTTGTCATGACTTTTACCCGGGCGGCAGCGGCGGAGATGCGGGAGCGGATCCAGGCGGCGATTGAGAAAAAACTGGAATCGGAGCCGGAAAATGAACATCTCCAGCAGCAGGCAGTTCTGGTTCAGTTTGCCCAGATCACGACGATCGACAGCTTCTGCCTGCATATCATGCGGGAACATTTTGACCGGCTGGACATCGATCCGGCATTCCGGGTCGGCGATGAGGGCGAAATGCTTCTGATGCGCGCTGATGTGATGGATGGGCTGCTGGAAGATTATTACCGCGACGGCGGGAAACGGTATGAGGAGTTTGTGGACGCGTACGCGACGGGCAAGGCGGACGATGGAATTGCCGAGTATGTGATGCAGGTCTACAATTTCGCCCAGAGTAACCCGTGGCCGGATGCGTGGTATGAAAAATGCCGTGAGGAGCTGCTCTTGACCGAACAGGGAGAGCTGGAGCAGACGGAGTGGATGCAGTTCCTTTTGCGTGATATTGCATTGCAGGCGCAGGAGTGGAAAATACAGCTTCGGGAGGCGTGGGAGATCTGCCAGGAGACGGGGGGACCGATGCCGTACCTGCCGATGATCGAGGAAGATCTGCGCCATGCGGAGGCAGTCTGTGGGGCAGCCGGTTCGTTTGAAACGATCTCGGAGGCATTGGAACAATTTACGTTTTCGCGTCTGGCGGCGATCCGCGGCAAAAACGGGGAGGTCGATCCGGAGAAAAAGGCGCTTGTTTCCGACTGCCGCAGCCGGGTCAAAAAAGCAGTTGAAAAGTTAAAAGGAGAGTATCTGTTTGCATCCCCGGAGCAGATGCTTGCGGATATGGAAGCTGGAAAAGAGCGTATTTTGGAACTTTTGGAGCTGGCGCAGGAATTTGGACGGCGGTTTAGGGCGAAGAAGAAAGAGAAAAATGTGGTGGATTTTTATGATCTGGAACATTTTGCGCTGGAGATTCTGACAGAACCGGAAGCGGAATGTTCCGAGGCGGAGGAAACTTCAAGTGCAGAAGAAACCGATCAGATGCAAGGGAAAGATGCCTGGACAGTGCGCGTACCAGGCACAGTCGCGGATGAGCTCGCCGTGCAGTACGACGAAATTCTGGTGGACGAGTACCAGGACAGCAACCTGGTTCAGGAGACGCTGATCCAGTGCATCAGCGGTGAACGCTTTGACCGCCCGAATGTGTTTATGGTGGGCGATGTCAAGCAGAGTATCTATAAATTCCGCCTGGCGAGACCGGAATTATTTCTGGAAAAATACAGCACATACACGTCGGAGGAGAGCGCGCACCAGAAGATCGAGCTTCACCAGAACTTTCGAAGTCGGGATCACATACTGGAATCGATCAATGCGATTTTTTACCGTATCATGACGGAAAAGCTGGGAAATATATCCTATACGGAAGATGCGGCACTGCATCCGGGCGCAGCCTTTGAAGAGCGGGATGGCCTGGATGAGTTAAAGACGGAGCTATTGCTGGTGGATTTGTCGGCGCAGCCGCAGAAAGAGACGGAATCCCCCGAGTTAGATGATGAGGCAGCCGATTACACCGCCAGAGAGCTGGAAGCGCGCATGATCGCCGGAAAGATCCGTGAGATGACGGATAAAGAACGGGGGATCACGATCTGGGATAAGGAGCTTGGCGCTTACCGTCGGGCGCAGTACGGGGATATTGTGATTCTGCTTCGAAGCGTCAGCGGATGGGCGGAAGAATTTATCGAGGTGCTGGCGACGCAGGGGATTCCGGCGGTCGCAGAGTCTCGGACGGGATATTTTAATACGCTGGAAGTCGAGACGGTGCTGAATCTTTTGGCAGTCATCGACAATCCGATGCAGGACATTCCCCTGGCGTCGGTGCTCAAATCGCCGTTTGGCGGCGTTTCTGATGAGGAGATGGCGTGGATTGTGGCGGAACATAAGGCGGGCGTTGACCGGTCGCGGGATGCAGGGCTTTACCGGGCGGTTGTGGAGTATATGAACGAGGATGGACCGGTGAAGTCGAATGACGAAAGTGACGAGTCGTCGATCGCGGATGCGTTTCGTTTTCAAAAAAATAAATTAATTCAAAAGAATAACCTGCGCCGAAAACTCCAAAAACTCTTTACTCTCCTGGATACATTCCGCCAGGAATCTGTTTACCTGCCGATGCACGAACTCCTCTACCGGATTTACGACAAAACGGGCTATTACTGCTATGTGTCGGCGCTTCCGGGCGGGGCGGGACGGCGCGGCAATCTGGATATGCTGGTGGAGAAAGCGGCAGCCTATGAGGCGACGAGCTACCGGGGGGTGTTCCATTTCATCCGGTATATTGAGAAGCTGAAAAAATACAATACAGATTTTGGTGAAGCGCCGGTGGCAGATTCCGAGGGAACGGTGGTGCGGATCATGAGTATCCATAAGAGCAAGGGACTGGAATTTCCGATCGTGTTTGTGGCTGGAATGGGAAAAAATTTTAACAAGCAGGATACGCGGGGGAAACTTCTGATCGACGCGGATCTGGGAATCGGAACCGACTATCTGGACAGCGAGAAGCGCATCAAGGGACCGACGCTCAAGAAAAATGTGATGAAACGCCGGATGGAACTGGAGGCGCTGGGCGAGGAACTGCGCGTTCTTTACGTGGCGCTGACGCGTGCGAAGGAAAAACTGATTCTGACGGCATCCTCCCGGAAATTGGAGGATCGGATTGCGAAGTGGAGCGCAGTGGCAGCCGAACACGGGGCGATTCCGTATACGATTCTAACGCTGGCTTCCTCGTATCTGGATTGGATTTTGATGAGTATTCCGGAAAAAAATCCGTGGATTTCATATCAGATGGAAACGCTTTCCGACCAGATCGACCGTGAGATTGGCACGCAGATACGCCAGACGTTATCGAGAGAGTGGCTGCGGTGGCTGGCGGGGGAGGACAGCCATTTGTCGAATGACGAGAATCATCCAAACACGCAAAATCGGCTCGAAAATATCAGGGAAATAGAATCGATCATCAGCAGCAACTACCATTTCCAGTACCCATACCTGGACGATCTGAGTCTCAACACCAAGATGTCCGTTTCTGAACTCAAGAAAAAGGGCATGGAGGAAGAAGAGGAGGAGATGGTATTTCTGCCGACGCTGCCAGTGTTTATGGAGAAGGAGCAGGAAGAAAAAGGCGGCGCGACGCGCGGTACAGCGTACCACCGTGTGTTGCAGTTTTTGCCGTTTGAGCAGGCAATGTCGAGACAGGAGTTAAATGCATTTCCGGCGAAGCTGGCGGCTGAGGGGCGGATGGATGCCGAGGCGGCGGCGTTGGTGCGCGGCTCAGATCTGGCAAAACTGACAGCCAGTTCATTGGGAAAACGCATGCAGAGAGCGGCAGCAGCCGGGAAACTGTACCGGGAAAAACAGTTCGTCATCGGTATTCCGGCGCGCGAAATGGGCGACTGGGATTCGGATGAGCGGATTCTGATACAGGGTATCATCGACGCCTTTTTTGAGGAGGACGGCAAGCTGGTTCTGGTGGATTATAAGACAGATTATGTGGAAAATTCAGACATTCTGATCCGCCGCTATGAGGCACAGGTGCGCTACTATACCCGCGCACTAGAACAGATGACAGGAAAAAGGGTGGCGGAGCGCTACCTGTATTCGTTCCGGTTTGGGGCGATTGAAGTGTAAGGCAGTGATTCTGGATACAGATAGGCACGTTCGGAGCCGATCGTATTTCCAGTCAATACGCCGGGATATGCGGCGCAGGAGGATCTGACGGAGTACCGGAGTTTTACGGATTATACGGATCAGGGCTTTGTTTATGTCCATGCGGGCTGCCGCGGCCGATAACTTTATAGAGTGGGTCAATGCGTGCTGCGCCCAGAGGAATTAAAATAATAAAATTAGAGAAATAAGTTTTGGTTAAAGGGTATCATCCGCCATCAGAACCGCTACCTGCGTCAGAAAATTCTCAGGATTTTTGTGCTGGGGCGGTCCCTCCAGATAGAGGTGGCGGGCGGTGCCCTTTAATGGAATCTGATATTTGTTTGCATACGCACAAAGATGCTTCACAATTACAGGAAGACCTTCATAAGCACCGTGATAAAAGATACAGAGCGCTTTCTGGCGAGGCAGGGTGACGAGATGTTCACCCCGGCTTTCCGGCGGGACGGCGATGCAGCAGGTAAAATCGCCCGGATTCGAAAGGTTGTATTCGGTGAAAAACATATGCTGGGTGGTGTCAGAACCATATTGGCGGATCGCCTTGATGAAGACGCCACGTAATTGCTCTTTCTTGTCTTCAAGTTCTGTCGAATGCAGATCCTGGCAGTAAACGGTCTGGGCGGGAAGTTCTATCTGTCGGATTTCAAAGTCATTGTGCCCTTTTGAATGTTCTTTTAATTTCTCAATATTCCGGCTGATCTCGTCACGCAGATCTTCCAGACGAGTGATCAGCGGCTCCAGATCCGTCGTGCCGTGATAATAGGCATAGATATCATCCAGCGACAGACCGAGATTCTGCAGAATGCGGATGCTCCGGATGCGCGAGACGGTGTCTGCTGTATAGTAACGGTTTCCATTGATACCGTCTCTCTGATCCGGCAGAATAAGACCCTTGTCTTCATAATTTAAAATCATGCGCCGGGTCACTTCCAACGCTTTGGCTGCCTCGCCGATCGAGAGCAGCCGTTTTTTATCGTGCGTCATAAAACCTCCTGTTAGATATCCATAAGATGCGCAATCATGTATATTTGTCATGTAGGATTCTGATGCAATTTTTTACACTCATAGTTGTGTATAATTACATGAAAAATAAGTAAAAATTATATAAATTAGCTAAAAAGGGATTGTATCGTACATCAATGTACGGTATATAATCATTTTATTGAAAGCGGGATGCCGTGTCAAGTATTCCGCCGATGCAAAACACCACACAATTTGTCATACTATGCACGTTGAAAAGGAGTATCCGGGCAGGCAGGAGCGTCAGACATTGGGGAGAATGAGTATTTTATATACAGAAAGATTTGATGGCTCATCTGCAAACATCTGCCCGGAGAAACATTTCAACCAAAACGCCTTTATTGTATACCTATGATGCTGCGTTTTATCTGGAAAAATCAAGAAAGAATTGACATTTGAACGCCTTCCATATATGCTTGAACCAATATGATTTTCGATTTGACAGATGGGAAAATCAATGGAAAATCTAAGCAGATATGGGAGGCTTTTATGGATCAGGAAAATCAGACACCACACAAACGGCGTGTCAGATATAAAGGAAAATATCCAAAAAAATTTGAAGAAAAATATAAAGAGCTGCAGCCGGAGAAGTATCAGGACACGATCCAGCACGTGATTCAGAAGGGAAATACACCAGCAGGCATGCATATTTCCATTATGGTGCGGGAGATTCTGGACTTTTTGCAGATCCAGCCGGGGCAGGTCGGATTTGATGCGACGCTAGGATACGGCGGACATACGAAGGCGATGCTGGCCTGCCTGAAAGGGCAGGGACATATGTATGCGACCGATGTTGATCCGGAGGAATCCGCCAAGACGCGGAAACGCCTGGAAGAAGCGGGCTATGGCGAGGACATGCTTTCAATCCGTCTCCAGAACTTCTGTACAATCGATGAGATTGCCAAAGAAGCGGGTGGTTTTGATTTTATTTTAGCCGATCTGGGCGTGTCTTCGATGCAGATTGACAATCCGAAGCGAGGCTTTTCGTTCAAGGTAGATGGACCGCTGGACCTGCGCCTGAATCAGGAAAAAGGCATCAGCGCCGCCGAGTGCCTTGACACGATCGAGCGTGAGGAGCTGGCGGGCATGCTGTACGAAAATTCAGACGAACCGTACTGCGAGGAGCTGGCAAAAGCGATCACGGATGAGATCCGCCGTGGAAACCGGATCGATACGACCACGAAACTCCGTGAAATCATTGAAAAAACATTGGATTTCCTTCCGGAAAAGGAGAAAAAGGAGACAGTCAAGAAGACCTGTCAGCGTGTTTTCCAGGCGCTCCGGATCGATGTAAACCAGGAATTTGAAGTGCTCTATGAGTTTATGGAGAAGCTTCCGAATGCGCTTCGACCGGGCGGACGGGCAGCGATCCTGACCTTCCATTCCGGAGAGGATAAACTGGTGAAAGCGGCGCTCAAAGAGGGATATCGCGCCGGTATCTATAAAGAATATTCCAAAGATGTGGTGCGCCCGTCCGCGCAGGAGTGCGTACAGAACCCGCGTGCCCGCTCAACGAAGATGCGCTGGGCGATCCGGGCGGACGAGTAAAAAGAATATAAAAGAAAATATATGAAAAAACAGGGCAGCTGTTCCGAGCAATATGGGAGCGGCTGTCCTGTTTTTATTGTGAAGATCAAAGAGAGTCCATGTGAAAAAATTTCGGGCGCAATGATATCTGGTTCTGCAAAAATCCGATTAAAAGAGAAAAAATGTTTTTTTTGCGAGATTTCTGTTTCCGGTGCGTATACTATAAGATTACTTTTCAGAAAATAGAAAAGTGGTCACAGTTGTGAAAGAAGAAACAGCTTCGAAAAAACAAATACGCGAGAAAGTTTCGTGAGAAAGAGAGGGAACGCATTGAAACAGGAAACACAAAATGAATTGGAACGATTTAGGGATTATTTGAGAGAACAGGAAAAAAGCAGCCACACGATCGAAAAATACTGCCGGGACGTGAGAAAGTTTTTGATGTTTGCTGATGAAGACTGGGATAAAAATACAATTATATCTTTTAAGGAATATCTGCAAGCTCATTATAAAACGTCCAGCGCCAATTCGATGCTGGCGTCTCTGAACAGCTACTTTCATTTTATCGGAAGACAGGAATACTGTGTCCGCACGTTCCGGGTGCAGAAGCGGATTTTCTGTGATGAGAGACGGGAAATGACGCGCAGCGATTATCAGAAGTTAGTTAAGGCGGCGCGGGAGCGCGGCGATGAACGCCTCTGTGCGATATTGCAGACGATCGCGAGCACGGGCATACGAATCAGCGAGCTTTCATATATTACAGCGGAATCGCTGGCACAGGGGGAAGTAGTGATTGACTGTAAGGGAAAACAGCGGGTGATCCTGCTGCCGCAGTCGCTGATGCTGTATCTGACGCAGTACTGCCGGAAGCAGCGGATTGTGAGAGGCAGTATTTTTGTCACAAGAAGCGGGCAGGCAGTCCGCAGACAGAATGTGTGGGCGGACATGAAATCCGTCTGCGCCGAAGCAGGTGTTCTTCCGAGCAAGGTATATCCGCACAATCTGCGCCATCTGTTTGCCAAGATATTTTACGAGCGCGATCACGATCTGGTCCGTCTGGCAGACTATCTGGGTCACAGCAGCGTGGAAACGACAAGACGTTATACGATCATCAGCAGCCGTGAAGCGTGCCGCAGACAGTTGGAATTAGGTTTGTTGATTGATAGGGAAAATTGACGAAAAACATAATGGGAATTATGTCATGAAATGAAAAAAATCTGCATACATATCTAAATATATGATTTTATTATCAAGTTTATCACTTCTGAGAAAAAATTTCAACCTACAAAGACGTTAAAAAACAGTACTTGAAAGTACAGATATTTTATCCAAAATCCGACAAAAACCTTGCAAATTAAAGAAAAAACAAAACAGGTGGATATGACATAATTCCCATTATGTCAGCCGGGGAGGTGGAGTATGTGAGAGAAGATCTGACGGGGCGCCGGTATGGACGCCTGACCGTCTGCCGGGAGATAAAACAGGCAGAAAAAAGCCGCCGCCATTACTGGCTGTGCCGGTGCGACTGCGGGAAAGAAAAGACCGTGGAGGAGTCCCATCTGAAAACAGGGCATACGAAAAGCTGCGGGTGCTATCGGAAGGATCTTCCGTCCAGTCGGCGGATCGATCTGACAGGTCGTCAGTTCGGACGTTTGAAAGTGCTTGAAGAGGCGGATAATTCCAAACGGACAGGTGAATACTGGAAATGTGTCTGTAGCTGCGGACGCCTGATTGAGGTGTCCAAAGAAAGCCTGTGCGCGGGAAAAACCAAGAGCTGTGGATGTCTGCAGGCGGAGACACGAAAGAAAAACATGAAAAAAGCGATTCATTTTGTAGGCGGAACCTGCCTGGAACGGATCGCCAACCAGAAAAATACGGCAAATAATACAAGCGGCTACCGAGGCGTCTACCAGCGGGAAAATTCCCGGTGGAGGGCAGCGATCGGCTTTCAGGGAAAAGTGTACAACCTTGGAACCTTCGTAAACCTTGAGGATGCGGTGGCAGCGCGGAAAAAAGCAGAAGAGGAACTGTACGAGCCATTTTTGCGGGAACATGGCGTGAAAGCGGTGCAGAATGGAGGTATTTAAATCCGCATAAGGGGACCTGTGTTGATGATAGATAAGACAGGAGGCAAAAAGAATGAAAAAAGCGAAGAAAAAGGGGAAAAGTTACAGTCAAGGCTGGTTTGAACGTCAGTCAAGGCGTTTCATGTCAGTGCTTTTGTGCAGCAGTATGTTGAGCACAAGCGTGGCAAATACAGCCGCATTTGCAGCTGCCACATCCGAAGGAGGGGATGAAAGACAGGAATTTTCATTGGAAAAAGAAGTCCTCAGGCAGGCAATCCGGGATGCTGCTAAAAAAGGGAAGACAGTAAAAGAGGATGCGTTTACGTTTTCCGGCGATGAGGCAGAAACCTACGAGGGACTGTTTGAAGAAGGAAATCTATATGAACTGCATCCAGATTTCGAGAAGAAAAACGACCGGCTTACTTTGAGAATGTATGCCCGCTTAGAGGATGAAGAGGACATGGATCAGTATACGATCAGCGGAAATGAAGAAATTATTTTCCTGATGACCAATTCTTCTTCAAAAGAGCGCACCGGACGGATTCTGGTGGATGGAAGAGCCAGTGCATGGATGACGGTTGCGCCATTTGGTGAAGTAAAAAAGCAGGTTGGGCTGGAGACAGAGGAAGCGGTTCCGGCCGAGATAGAAAATGAGGTAAAAGAACCGGAAAGTGCAGTTCCGGCAGGAAGTGAAGATATCACAGAAGAGGATACGGCTCTGGAGGACGATGTAAAAGAGCAGGAAAATGCTTCAGATGCAGGTAACAATCAAATAAAAGAAGAATCGGAAGCAGCGGATGACAAGAAAGATTTATCGGAACCGGATTCTGAGAACGAGAATGAAAAAGCAGACATGGATGCGTTCGAAACAGATACATCCGATGCAAATACATCCGATGCAGATACATCTGGTGCAGATACATCCGATGCAGATACATCGGATTCAGAAAATGACAGCGCCCAGGACGAAGATTCAGTTCAGGTATCACGTTCGGCTCATTTTTCGATGTTTTTGACTTCAGCTGCAATGGCATCTCCGCCTGATGCAGAAGAAGAGGACGAGAACGATGAAAACGAAAAAAATAAGGCGATTGTAGGCGACGAAGCAGAAGAAGACAATTTCGAACGCATTCTGGGGGATTCATATGAAACGGTAGGCATTAAGAATGCATCCGCAGCCGCATTTGTAACTTCCACGATGGAGCTTGGTCTGACAGACGTAGCTGTTTTGTCGGCAGTGGAAGTGGAAGAAATTCCACACTGGCAGATTTCGAAGTCTAAAAAAGCTACCAATCTGGACGAAAACTTTGAATCCCAGGTAACGCTTTCCCTTCCGTCTGCGGAGGAAAAACTGGAAAATGACATTGTGTTTGTGCTGGATAAATCTACCAGCGTGCAGCTGGAAAATGAGGCGTTAGAGATGCTTAAGGAGCTGCAGGCGCAGGCAAAGAAAAATGGCGCAAAAGTAAAGGTTGGAGTCGTTATTTTCAATAAAGAAGCGCACAAGTCTGACTTTATGGATTTGGAAACCCAGTATGATGCGATTGCGGCAGCGATCCGTGAGGATATTAGCAGCGGAACGAATCTTTCGGCTGGAATCCTTGCAGGCAAGAAAATGCTGGATGAGGATACACAGGTGGCAGCAGGAAGAAAGAGTCTGGTGCTTTTAAGCGATGGCATTACCTATATTTTCGGGGAAAAACCGACGGCGGTTGCCTGGGGATTTGAGAATGATGGTTCAGAACATTCCTGGGCGGGACCGGATAACTGGATTCTTAAATATGGGAATAATAAAGCATTATCGGAGGATGAGTGGAACGAGCGCCTGGGTACAATCAAAGCGCAGATGGATGCACAGGGCGATGAATTTGACCATCCATATGAGCAAGGAGATTTAACGCCATGTACCCCACCTGGTGAAGGAAAAGAACGTGCCAATAGCGTTGATAAAGCACTCTATCTTTCCTATGAGGCATATCTGGAAGCGGCGAAGGAACAGTATCACTGCTATGCGATGCCGATTGGTTCATCTGCTGGTGAAAGCTATCCATGGGGACCGAGCTTTGTGAAATATCTGGCAGACGGAAAAACGGTAAGTTTTGAAGATATCAAAAATGACATCCTTTATGCCGTCGATCGGGACTCGACTGTGGAAGATTATATGGGTTGGGTCAAGGATGATTACAATTTTGACTTAAAGAGCATCGACCGTCTGACCGTTGGCGGCAGGGAGCTTTCTAAATTGGAAGATGGAAATACCGTTTATTTTGGAAATGAAGACGTGAATGCAGCTCAATATCGTTTTAAGGTGGAATACGATCCGTCGGATAAGGAAGGAGGAGAACATTTCATCTGGACGATGAATGAGGCGGTAAAAAATAATGAACCGGTGCAGCTGACCTATACGGTAAAACTGGTAAATCCGAAGAACAATCCAGGAGAATCGTATGGACGGTACGATGAAGACGGAAGCGAAGAGTATGATGGACTTTATACGAACCAGAAAGCAGTGCTGCATCCGGTTGGAAGCGATCAGGAAAAAGGAAAAACGGAAGTATTTTCGAAACCGACTGTATCATATACGATTCCGGGAGGAGAACTTCCGACGATTCCAGAGGGAGGAACTTCTAAATCGAAGACAGCGGAACAGCTGGATGAAAATTTTAAGTCTCAAGTGGCTTTGTCCTTGCCGTCAGCGGAGGAGCAACTGGTAAGTGATGTGGTGCTTGTCTTAGATAAATCAACCAGCATGGGACTGAAAGAGCAGGCGTTGGAAATGCTTCAGAACCTCAAGAAAGAAGTGCAGGAAAAGGGAGCAAAGGTCAAAGTGGGAGTAGTGCTCTTTAACAAGGAAGCCCATACGGATGGATTTATGGATTTGGAGACCCAATATGAGGCGATTGAAGCAGCCATTTGTCAGGAGATTAAGAGTGGAACCAATCTTCACGCAGGTATTTTAGCGGGTAAATCGATGTTAGACCAGGATACAGGAGTGGCAGATGAACGTAAGACACTGGTAGTTGTCAGTGATGGTATTACCTATATGTTTAATGAGAATCCGACGGCGGTTGCCTGGGGATTTATGGCAGATTCTCCGAAACATTTTGCAGGGCCGGATAACTGGAATTCCAAGTATGGAAATAATCAGGCACCGGCGGACTGGAATGCATGGCTGACCGGCATAGAAGCCAGACTTTCAGAGCAGAAGGATACACACGACTATCCATATGGAACGGAACCGGAGGTATCGCTTATTACACCGGTGGAGGAAGCAGGAAAATATGTGAATTCGATCGATAAGGCATTATATCTTTCATACGAGGCGTATGCACAGGCAGCTTCGGAAGGATATCACTGCTATGCGATGCCGATTACGCCGCTCGGAACGGCAAGTAACTATGAGTGGGGAATGAGTTTCATGCGGTACCTCGCGAATGGAAAGCAGGTTTCATTTGACAGTATAGAAAATGATATTTTGTATGCCGTTGATAAAGGTTCTGTTGTGAAAGATTATATGGGCTATGTGAAAGAGGATTATAACTTTGATTTCGATCACTTAGACCAGCTGACAGTAGGGGGAAAAGCGCTTTCTATGTATCAGGAGGGCAACACCTGGTATTTTGGAGACGGAGAACCGGGACCGCAGAATTATCGTTTTAAAGTGGTATATGATGCGGGAAATAAGGCAGAGACAGAGATGTTTACCTGGTATATAAATGAACCAGTTTCAAACTTTGCACCGGTGCAGCTGACCTATACCGTAAAACTGATAAACCCAAAGACGGCGGATGGAACATATGGAAAATATGACCGGGACGGCAGCCAGCACTATGAAGGGCTCTATACCAATCAGGAGGCGGTCCTGTATCCGGTAGACAGCCGTGGAAATGAGTATCGGCCAGAAGAATTCCCGAAGCCGACCGTATCATATGTGGTAGAACATGGAAGCCAGGAACCGGGACCTGATCCTAACCCGACCCCGAATCCAGGCAATAACGGAGGCGGAAGCCACGGCGGTCACGGCGGCGGAAGTAGTTCTGGCAGTAAAAAGTCTTCGACCACAACCGCGTCGGGACCGGCAGCACAGCCGACGGAACCGGTTACGCCGGTTGTACCAGAACCTCAGCCGGTTGTACCGGCAGAAGGACTTCCGAAGACCGGGGATACGGATCGGATGGATGTGCCGATGGCTCTGCTGGCAATTGGAATGATGGCAGCAGCTTATGTATTAATGACGGGCAGAAAAAAGACGGAAGAGTAAGACGAGACATAGAAAAATAAAAATTGCCCGGTTATAAGAGCAGGTTTTTAGGGCGGCGCCAGAAATAATGGCGCTGTCCTAAAACTATGCTGTTATCTGTTTCGTTTTGTATGCAAATTAATACATCATTTATAAAAATATATAATTTGCTTAATAAATAAAGGCGCAGAACGTTTCACGGGCAAAGATGGAGGGATCGATGCAAAAGTGGACACGGAAAGCAGCGGCTGTGATAGCTGTCATCTGTCTGGCGTTCGGTACAGCAGGGGTGGTAATGCATAAATGGGATGAAATGCGTCAGGAGAAGGCGCAGGAAGAGTTGACTGCCCAGGTTGTGGGAATGTCGGAAGCAGGGACGACGGGAGAAACAATGCCGGAGAAAAAAGTGCCAGAAGTGGAAAATGAGATAGGTGAGACGAATGCAATAAAGGAGACAGAATATGTGTCAGCAATTGATTTCGCAGCGCTGGATTTCCAGAATCCGGATGTCGTTGCCTGGATTCAGATTCCGGGAACTCAGATCAATTATCCGGTGGTTCAGGGGAAGGACAATGATTATTACCTGCACCGTGACCTGAACGGACAGAAGAGCACGGCGGGCACGATTTTTCTGGACTATGCCGATCAGGCAGATTTTTCGTCCCTGCATAATGTGCTGTACGGTCATCACATGAAAAATGGAAGTATGTTTAAGGACATTTCCAGATACAAGGATCAGGGCTATTTCGATCAGCATTCAGAAATCATTCTTTATACGCCGGAGCGGGAGATTCATTTAAAAGCCCTGGCGGCTGTCTGCACATCGCCGGATGCGATCCGCCGGAAAACGGAGTTTGCATCGGGAGAAGAATTTGCGTCATATATTCAGCAGATGACAGCGGGCGCGAGCGCGTCCGCGCCGGTCGAGGGGATGATCGTGCGTTTGTATTCATTTGTGACATGCAGCTATGAATTTAACAATGCCCGGACAATTCTATATGCGTATGAATCGGCAGAATAGTAACTGTTCACGGGTAGGCACTTTTGGAACCGAAAGTGCCGTAAGAAAACGTGGTGGCAGCAGGAATTTGCCGTATTTAAATGCGAAGCCACGGCAAATTCCGTTACTGGGCACGTATGCGTGAACAGTAACGCAGAATAAGATGGGGAATGTCCCAGATGTGGAAAAGTAAAATACGTTACCATGATGCAGTAACTGCATAGACAGAAAGACATAACATAGAAACGGACCGGAAAGAAATGTTTATACGCTGCTGCATCTGGAAATAGATCTATCAAGGGAGGTAAAGGGATGAAAGAGAGAAAAATCAGGGGAAGGAGCCGGAGACGAAAGTATAAAAATCAGATGCGCCGTCCGATAGCAGTATTGCTGGCGCTGATGCTGTCGTTTAGTTCCTTCGGTACGGCGACTGCTTATGCGGATGATGCGGCAGTTGTCAAAGAAAGTGTGGACACAGCGGGAACGCAGGAGAAAGTCGATCTGGATAAGTGGATGGAGAAAGAAGTATTTGATACTGGAAAACAGGCAGAGAATATTGCTGGGAAAGATACTGTTGGAGTGCAGGATGGTTCTACGGTAGTGGATGTTTCTGGAGATGAGGGCTCAGATGGAGCTGGTGAAGGAAATGAAGCCGGAACTGTGGGTTCTGTGAATGAAAATGGAAACAGCCAGACAGGGGAAGAAAACGGTCAGAATCCGTCGGGTGAACAGACGGATAATCCATACGATTCGATCGAACGCCCATCTCAGTCT
The DNA here is from genome assembly GCF_003481165.1 of Clostridium sp. TF06-15AC. NCBI lineage: Bacteria > Bacillati > Bacillota > Clostridia > Eubacteriales > Clostridiaceae > Clostridium > Clostridium sp. TF06-15AC. The sequence goes on along the minus strand of NZ_QUKS01000001.1, from coordinate 854,105 downwards.
GACACGGTAGAAATTATTCCGGGTGCGCCGTCCGACTCGAAAAAGAACGAATCGGATGCCAATTCCGGTACAGGCTCTGCAGGTTCGGCGTCGGGAGCAGCCGGAGATTCTAATTCTCAGAATGGACAGGAAAATGTGGATAATTCCGGAAACCAGACGGGCGGCAGCCAGGAGACAGAGGTAAAACCTGTTTTACCGGAAGAGAAGGATTATGAATATTTTTATGATAAAGAAACTGGAAAATTTAAGGTAACCTTTAATATCAAAGAAGATGCCAAGGGTGACCAGACGATTGAGCTGAGCAAGGTGATGGAAGAGATCAATGCGGCTGGAAAGAAGCAGTTTGAACAGTGGTTCCAGACTAAAGAAGGTGCGGACGAGCTGGAAAATGCACAGTATTACGGACAAAATACGATCCGTCAGGTTTTCAATGGAGTTGAATATAGCTATAATATAAAAAATGGAACAGTCTGTCCGTATGAGGAACCGGGATGTACAATGGTATTTGATGTTTATATTACCAACGGTTCCAAACATACATATGTGTATAAAAATAACAGCTTTATCGTATCGACACCGGACATGAGCAATCAGGATCAGACAGGAGTCATTGGATTTGACGGACAGGAACTGCCGGATGATTATACGAAGGGATTTCTTTCTCCCAAGTATGATATAAAGAATTCCAGCACAACAGGAGTTATTGAAAATCTGATTGATGAGGCATTGAAAGACACGCAGTCTCAGCGCCAGTACGGAATTGATAAGAACGGAAATTTAACGACATCCTATATCAAATTAACGAAAAACGATATTAATGTTGGAGATCCGGTTTATAAGATTGGAAAAAAATATTATCTGTATTCAGAAAAATATGATTGCTATTATTGCGATTTTAATGAAGCACAGGTGGAAGAAACCCCAAAAGGTTCTGGAAAGTATGTTGTAAAATCAATTCCGTCCGGCGGAAAAAACAATTATGCGATCAAGGCGGATGGAAGTAAATATTATGCTCCGTGGGTGCGTGGCGGTGAGATTGATGCAATCCGGGCATCAAAATATAAAATTCAGGATGCCTTGAATCAATATCTTTCTAAAAATAACACGACACTAGAAAAAGAAGTTCTTAAATACTACAATGAGAAAGGAGGAACTTCCTACACGACCATCGAGGAACTGCTTTCCAAGAATGAAGCAGCGGCAAATGAACTAACGCGAGCGGGAGAGACCGGAAATTCTTCCTTGGCTTCTCTGGATCCGATGCTGCTTCATTCCAGCAGTCAGTATGATAATTTTTATCAGAATATTTTCAGCTTCAATGTCGGCAGCCAGGAGGATATGAAAAAATTCCTGGAAAATGAAAATCTGGGTCACGGTCATAGTCATGGAAATTGGGCGACGGATGGGTGTGAGATGACGATCGGCGATTATATGGCGGATAAGTTAAATGAAACGGATGGTGCATGGGATAAGGCAAATGCATATTTTAATGCACTCTTAAAATCGGGCGTCTCATCGGAAGAAGCTACCTGGGTTGCATTTACCATGGCAACCAATATCGATGGCGAACGTGCAGATAACAATTATCAGAATTCCGCCTGGAACTGGTACAGTTCCATGGTTCTCAAACAGCAGGATGGTACCTTCAACCTGACCAAGGTAGATACGGATGGCAACCAGCTCGGAGACGACGAGGGCGAGGGGCAGACTTCGTTCTATCTCTGGTATATAGACAGCAAGACGGAGACAGATGAACAGGGAAATCAGAAGACAACGGATGTGACAAAATACTGTGTTTATGTGGATCCGGTCTATGAAACGGTAGAAAATGAAGATGGGACGAAGAGCCAGAAACTGGTAAAAGATGGATATTATGGCTGGGTTGAGTACGATCCGGACAACAAAGAGTTAAATTATACCGTCTCGACGACCAACGGAACCCTGAATATTGATTATGCACTTTTAGAGGGAGTGGTCTATTACCTTCAGGAAAAGGCGGCGCCAGATGGATATAAGGTGGATTCCAATATTTATGTGATCTGCGATGAAGAATCGTATCAGCAGATGACAGCCAAAAAAGGGGTAAGCAGTGTGATTAACCCGGCCACCGGCGTGGAGAGCGCTGTGGTTTATATGGGCGCAATCAAAGGCGGCGAAACCCTGAAAGTAAACTTTGTCAACGGAAAGACAGCTCCGAAGCCAGATCCAACCCCGGATCATGGGGGTGGCGGAAGCCACGGCGGTCATGGAGGCGGCGGTTCCAGTTCTGGCGGAAAGAAGACAACCTCTGCGGGACCGGGGACAGTCACCGAAGAACCGGTGCTTCCGGAGCAGCCGGCGGAAGTGCCGATTGAAAACATTCCTGCACAGGGACTTCCGAAGACAGGAGAGGACGGAGTAAACACATCGGCTCTGATGCTGACACTCGGACTGATCGCATCTGCTTATGTATGGATGAGCGGCAGACGGGAGGAAGAAGAAAAGAACCGTAAAAACTAAAAGAAAACGGTGATGATAAAGACGCAGAAACGTTGTAAACAGGTATAAATCAAACAGATATAAATCAAACGGCAGCTGCTAAACAGGTGGATACAGTAAGTATCTCTTCCTGTCTGGCAGCTGCCGTTTGTCAAAATATATTTTTTAAATAAAATACTCCGCCTCACTCCTGCGTGTATAGTTCTGCTCCAGCATCGCGACGTGGGACAGAAAGGCCTCATTGTCGAAGTATTTGGCGCCAGCCGGGCAGATCTTGATGCACGCCTGACATTTAATGCAGATACCGGTGCAGGTGTCCGGTGCATCTGCCGGGATAGAGCCCATCGGACAGACCGTTGCACAGATGCCGCAGCCAGTACATTTTTCCGGATCGGTGACTGGTTTGGCTTTCAGGAAGACAGCCGGTTTTCCGTCGGTGCCGAGCGGGGTGTAATATGGTCCGACCGGATCATCGCCGCGCACGGCAATCGGAGCCGGGATTTCGGTCAGGGAAGTGATCTTTTCAGCTGCTTTGATGCCGAATGCATGGATCTGTGCGAGATCATCTGCATCTGGACGTCCGGTTGCCAGCTTGTCGCTGAATACGTGCTCGGTCGGGATACCGGCACCCGCAATGGTGTGGAAACCGTGCGCCTCTAATTCATTGCGAAGCTCGATGAGCCCATTGTCGAAGTTGCGGTTTCCGAAGACAGCCACCGGAATGGCGAGCGCGCCATTTCCCTCAAAATGGGTCTGTACAAATGGGAGCATCTTGTTCGGGATGCGTCCCGCGTAGACCGGGGTACCGATAACGAGCAGATCGTCTGCCCCGTATGTATGAACTTTTTCGCGGCTTTCCGGCAACGTGAAATCATAGGAATCCATCGGGACGCCGAGTGTGTCAGCGATCGCCTGCGCCAGCGTAGTAACAACCTTTTTCGCGTTGCCGGTCGGGCTGAAATAGACTGCGTGTACGTGATTGATTTTCATGAAAATACCTTCTCTTCGTATGCTTAAATTTAATTCGGTAAAATACCTTATTATAGTAGGTATTTTAATGGATTTATGGTGGGCTGTCAATGAAACATGAGTTTTTGCAGAATTACCAAAATATCATTACATATGTCTTGTCACATGAAATAATATGTGCTATACTGGTGCGGATGCACAAATGAAGTTTCAGATTGAAAGAGAACTCTGTTTGCGACAGGGGCATAGAGTGGCAGATAGTAGTCTGTGATTTGAAGGCTGAGCTATTTGCAGGATAAAAAGATAGGTGCAAACGTATGGTATAGAAAGGAAGGCAACAAAATGGTCCGGGAGGAAAATTATGATGTGGTCATCGTCGGGTGTGGCGTAGGCGGTCTGTACACCGCTTTAAACCTGCCGTCGGAAGACCGGATCTTAATGATTTGCAAGGAAGATATAGAGAGCTGTGATTCCATGCTGGCGCAGGGAGGTATCTGCGTGCTGCGGGATGAGACGGATTATGATGCGTATTTTGAGGACACGATGCGCGCGGGACACTACGAGAACCGCAAGGAGAGTGTGGATATCATGATCCGCTCCAGCCGGGATGTGATAAATAATCTGCTGAAATTAGGCGTAGGGTTTGACAAAAATCCAGATGGCAGTTTAAAATATACAAAGGAGGGCGCGCATTCGCAGCCGCGTATCTGTTTCCATGAGGACATCACGGGAAAAGAGATCACGACGACCCTGCAGACGCGTGTAAAAGAACTTCCGAATGTAGAAATCCGGGAATATACTGTTATGACGGATATTTTGGTAGAAAAGGGCATCTGCACCGGTATTCTGGCAAAGAATGCAGCCGGCGATATTTTAAAGCTCCATGCGAAAGACACGGTTCTGGCGACCGGCGGTGTCGGTGGGCTTTACAAGCATTCGACGAACTTCCCGAGCCTGACGGGCGATGGACTGGATGTAGCAAAGAAACACGGCGTGCGTCTGGAGCATCTCGATTATGTCCAGATTCATCCGACCAGCCTGTACAGCAAGAAGCCGGGACGCAGCTTCCTGATTTCAGAATCGACCCGCGGCGAGGGGGCAGTTCTGTTAAATGGAAAGGGCGAGCGCTTTGTCGATGAGCTTCTGCCGCGTGATGTGGTGACGCAGGCGATCGAGAAGGAGATGGAAAAAGAGGGCAGCGATCATGTATGGCTGTCGTTTAAGGCAGTTCCGAAGGAGACGATCCGGAACCATTTTCCGCACATTTATGAGGAGTGCTTAAAAGAGGGCTACGATATCACGAAGGAACCGGCTCCGGTCGTACCGGCGCAGCATTATTTTATGGGCGGTATCTATGTTGATCATTTCTCCGAGACGACGATGGACCACCTGTATGCGGTTGGTGAGACGAGCTGCAACGGCGTACACGGAAAGAACCGGCTTGCCAGCAACAGTCTGCTGGAAAGCCTTGTATTTGCAGAGAGAGCGGCAGGCAAGATCGCCGGACGGGAGGACGAAGAGTATGAATCCAATTACGATGCAGCTTGTTGCGGATGAGTATATCCGCATGGCGTTAAAGGAAGATATCAACAGTGAGGACGTTTCGACGAACGCGGTCATGCCGGAATACCGCAAGGGCGAGGTACAGCTCTTAGCCAAGGCAGACGGTATTATTGCCGGTTTACAGGTGTTTGAGCGCGTGTTTAAACTTCTGGACGAGGCGACCGAGACAAAATTTGAGGTAAAAGACGGGGATACCGTCACAAAAGGGCAGTTTTTAGGCGTGATTACCGGCGATATCCGGGTGCTTCTTTCCGGCGAGCGGACGGCGCTCAACTATTTACAGCGGATGAGCGGCATTGCGACCTATACGAATCAGGTGGCGAAGCTCTTAGAAGGAACGAAGACGACGCTTTTAGATACGCGTAAGACGACCCCGTGTATGCGTATATTTGAAAAATATGCGGTCAAGGTTGGCGGCGGCAGCAACCACCGTTACAACTTATCGGACGGCGTGATGCTCAAGGATAACCATATCGACGCAGCCGGCGGAGTTAAGGCGGCGGTTGAGGCGGCGAAGGAATATGCCCCATTTGTCCGCAAGATCGAGGTGGAGACGGAAAATCTCGATATGGTGCGCGAGGCAGTGGAAGCGGGCGCTGATATTATCATGCTGGACAATATGACCCCGGACGAGATGGCGGAGGCGATCCGCATCATCGACGGACGCGCCGAGACGGAGTGTTCCGGAAATATGACGAAGGAAAATATCGCAACGATCACGAAATTAGGCGTAGATTATGTGTCCAGCGGCGCGCTGACGCATTCGGCACCAATTCTGGATTTGAGCCTCAAACATCTGCGGGCATTATAAAAATTTAAAAACTAAGAAAGGACAGGGAAAACAGGATGGAAACAACGATGACAGGAGTACAGCGGAGAAAGAAAATACTGGAAATGCTGGGACAGTCATCCACACCGCTTTCGGGCGGGGCGCTGGGGCGGGCAGTCGGCGTGAGCCGTCAGGTGGTGGTGCAGGATATCGCGCTTCTGCGTACCGAGGGACACCCTGTCCTTGCGACTGCCCGCGGTTATGTGCTGGAGGTGCCGCACCAGACGGAACGCCTCTTTAAAATGTGTCATACGACCGAGCAGACGCGCGAAGAGCTGAATACGATTGTTGATCTGGGCGGCGAGGTGCTGGATGTCATGGTTAACCACCGCATCTATGGAAAGGTATCGGCGCCGTTAAATATCCGCAGCCGCCGCGATGTTGAGGCATTTGTGGAAAATATCCGGACTGGGCGTTCCACGCCGCTTTTAAATGTGACATCGGGCTATCATTTCCATCACGTGGCTGCCGATCAGGAGGAGATTCTCGACGAGATCGAGGCAGCGCTGCGGGAAAAGGGATTTCTGGCGGACTTCCTGTCATACGAGCAGGAAGAGGTGGAAAAATAGGGGGAAAGTCAAAAGAAATGAATTTTTGAAATTATTTTAAAAAATATGAAATTTCCTGTTGACATTCTTTTTCAAATGTTATATACTATCTTTGCTGTCGATGAGACAGACAAGCAGTTGGCTGAGAGGTCAGGTGCGGGAATGGTTACAGTGCCGGATAAAACGGTCGGAATCGCAAAATGAATATGAGTCTGTAGCTCAGCTGGATAGAGCAACGGCCTTCTAAGCCGTGGGTCGGGGGTTCGAATCCCTTCAGGCTCGTCGAATCTGTTTCGACAGATTCCTATGGTGGATATAGCGCAGTTGGTTAGCGCGCCAGATTGTGGCTCTGGAGGCCTAGGGTTCGAATCCCTATATCCACCTTCCTTTTAAAAGGATCTTTTGCTGATGGGCTATCGCCAAGCGGTAAGGCACAGGACTTTGACTCCTGCATTCGTTGGTCCGAATCCAACTAGCCCAGTTAAATATGGGGTATTAGCTCAGTCGGTAGAGCACTTGACTTTTAATCAAGTTGTCCGGGGTTCGAATCCCCGATGCCTCATTACGAAGACACATTGCAGACGCGATGTGTCTTTTTGTGTAATGGGAAATCCCTTGGAATTCTCTATTACACAAAAAGGCGCTAACGTGCCAATGATGCGCGCTCGCGCGAAATTGTAATATGAGGAGGTTTTAAGTTATGGCAAAAAAGTCCATGCGCGTAATCAGGGAGTACACAATGATCACAGCGGCGACCTTTGTCGTGGCGGCAGCCGTCTATTTCTTTCTGATTCCGAGCGGTGTATCGGTGGGAAGTATTTCCGGTCTGGCGATGCTTTTGGGAAATGTGATACCGCTGCCGATTTCAGTGCTGACCTTTATTTTAAATGCGGCGCTTCTGGTGGTGGGCTTTCTTTTTATCGGACGCGAGTTCGGCGTCAAGACGGTGTATACGTCACTGATTCTGCCGGTTTTTCTGTGGGTGTTTGAGCAGGCTTTCCCGGATTTTGTGTCGATCAACCAGGATGCGATGATGGATACGGTCTGCTATATCTTTGTTGTCAGCGTTGGTCTGGCTCTTTTGTTCTGGATGAATGCCTCGTCGGGCGGTCTGGACATCGTGGCAAAGCTCTTAAACAAATATTTCCATATGGAGCTGGGAAAAGCGATGGCGCTTCCAGGCATGTGTGTGGCGCTCTCATCCGTGTTTTTCAGCGATAAAAAACTGGTGGTGCTGGGCATTCTGGGCACATACTTAAACGGAATTGTGCTGGATCATTTTATTTTCGGTCTGAATCTGAAAAAGAGAGTTTGCATTATCTCGGAAAAAGAAGAAGAGATACGCCAGTTTATCCTGCATACGCTTCACAGCGGCGCGACGATCTATCAGGGATTCGGCGCGTTTGACAATGAGCCGAAGACGGAAATTATCACGATCGTAGATAAAAACGAATATGCACAGCTCATGCCGTATATATTAAAAACAGATCCGAAGGCATTTGTGACGGTGTATACGGTGAATGAGATTATTTATCGTCCCAAAAGATAGAAAATGATGTTACTGATAAAAAAACTCAGTAAGCAAAAATGAACAAAATTTGCTTGACGTGGTAAGTGATTCATGATATAGTCTCATTGAAGTTAGATAAGACTAACCCGCGAAAAGGAAAATAGAAGGCAGAAAAAGCCTTTTATTTTTTAAAAGATAGTTAGCTATATCTAACTAAAGGTAGATATGGCTAACTAAGAGAAGCAGTCAGGAGGCAGAAAGATGGAACGATTGTTTGAAGAAGTATTCGTAGAGGTGTGTGCGCCGACTCTTCGTGGCATCAAACCGTCGAACTTGTTCCGCTATCAGCCGCAGAACCGTGATAAACTCCTGGAAGCGCTTGATTTCTGGAACCGGGAACTGGAACCGTCGGGGCTTCAGGTGCGGGTGCTTAAAGAGTGCAGCCGGACGGGCGCGTTTCTGATTCTGGTGTACCGCGAGGAATGGCTTCACTTCATTCTGGGTAAAATATCTGTACAGCACTTTTTAAAAAAGTCTGGTTACCAGATGAAGAAGACGGTCGATGGCTTTTTGAGGCAGCTTTCCAACCGGCTTTGTCTGGAACATGATTTTCCACATGAGATTGGCATTTTCCTGGGGTATCCGCTTGAGGATGTTGTTGGATTCATTGAAAATCAGGGAAAAAATTATACCTGCAGCGGTTACTGGAAGACGTATGGCGACCCGCAGGAAGCAAAACGGCGGTTTGATTCATACCGGGAATGCACGGAAGTGTGCCGGGAGAAATACCGTCAGGGGACACCGATTATTCAGCTTGTAAAAGCCGCATAATAAATCTAAGTAAGTAAATTATTCACAAGGAGGAAATAAAAATGAGCAAGGTAGCAATTGTATACTGGAGCGGAACAGGAAACACAGAGGCTATGGCAAATTACGTAGCAGAGGGCGTTAAGAAAGCGGGCGGCGAGGCTGATTTATTTACTTCCGCAGAGTTTGGCGCTGACAAAGCTGGCGAGTATGACAGAATCGCATTTGGCTGCCCGTCTATGGGAGCTGAACAGTTAGAGGAGTCTGAGTTCCAGCCGATGTTCGACGAGGTTAGCCCGGTTCTCTCTGGCAAAAAGATTGCATTATTCGGTTCTTACGGATGGGGCGACGGCGAGTGGATGCGTACCTGGGAGAGCGACTGCATGACTCTGGGCGTAACCATGGCTTGCGAGCCGGTAATCTGCAACGCAACGCCGGACGAGGCAGCAGGTGCTGAGTGCGAGGCACTGGGCGAGGCTCTTGCAAACGCATAAGTAGAATTGCATAAAAACACATATATAATAAGAAGAAGTACAATTACCTGCGAACGCAGGACATCTTAAATTGCCATAATAAAGATGCTTAAAAATTGAAAATCAGAAAAGGAAGTGTCCTCCCGCGGCGCTTCCTTTTTTGTGGGCAAATATCCCCTTTTCGAAAACTCCAAAATGTGATATGATAAAAAATAAAACTGTTTGATTTGACTCAAACAACAGTATCAATTTACGAAAAGAAACAACGGAGGGAATGTATATGGAAGAAAATAAAAAACCATTGGCAGAGGGAGAGGAGAAGGAAGAGACTGTCTCCAAGAACTTTATCGAGCGCGAGATTGACAAAGATCTGGCAGAGGGCGTTTACGATCATGTCCAGACGAGATTTCCTCCGGAGCCGAACGGATATCTTCATATTGGACACGCTAAATCGATTATTCTGAACTCTGGACTGGCAAAAGAATACAACGGAAAATTCAATCTCCGTTTTGATGACACCAACCCGACGAAGGAGAAGACAGAGTTTGTTGAGTCGATCATCGAGGATGTAAAATGGCTGGGCGCTGATTTTGAGGATCGCCTGTTTTTTGCATCCAACTATTTCCAGCAGATGTATGAGTGTGCAGTTCTTCTTATTAAAAAGGGAAAAGCATTCGTCTGCGATCTGACAGCTGATCAGATCCGCGAGTACCGCGGTGATTTTAACAATCCTGGTAAGGAAAGCCCGTACCGCAACCGCAGCATCGAGGAGAACTTACAGCTCTTTGAGGAGATGAAAGAAGGCAAATATGCGGATGGCGAAAAGGTACTGCGTGCGAAAATTGATATGGCATCCCCGAACATCAATATGCGTGATCCGGTTATTTATCGTGTAGCCCATATGCATCATCACAACACCGGGGACAAATGGTGCATTTACCCGATGTACGATTTCGCTCATCCGATTGAGGATGCGATTGAGCACATCACGCATTCGATTTGTACGCTGGAATTTGAGGATCACAGACCGCTCTATGACTGGGTCGTAAAAGAGTGCGAGTTTGAGAACCCGCCGCGCCAGATTGAGTTTGCGAAGATGTATCTGACCAACGTCATTACCGGAAAACGTTATATCAAGAAACTGGTAGAAGATAAGATTGTAGATGGCTGGGATGACCCGCGTCTGGTAACCATCGCAGCGCTGCGCCGCAGAGGTTACACGCCGGAATCCATCCGCCGCTTTGTAGAGCTGGCAGGTGTCTCCAAAGCAGATAATTCCATCGACAGTGCAATGTTAGAGTACTGCCTGCGTGAGGATCTGAAATTAAAGAAGTCCCGTGTGATGGCAATTCTTGACCCGGTCAAGCTTGTTATCGACAACTATCCGGAAGGACAGATCGAGGAGCTGGATGCACCAAACAATATGGAGAACGAGGAACTTGGTTCCAGAAAGATTCCATTCGGCAGAGAACTTTACATCGAACGCGAGGACTTTATGGAAGAACCACCGAAGAAATACTTCCGTCTCTTCCCGGGCAATGAGGTCCGCCTGATGAACGCATACTTTGTTACCTGCACCGGATGCGAGAAAGATGCAGACGGCAATGTAACGGTTGTTCACTGTACCTACGATCCGGAGACGAAGAGTGGTTCCGGCTTCAATGCAAGAAAGGTAAAAGGTACGATTCACTGGGTAGCAGCACAGACTGCACTGAAAGCAGAAGTACGTCTCTATGAGAATCTGGTAGACGAGGAAAAGGGCAAACTCAATGCAGATGGAACGTTGAACTTAAATCCGAATTCCCTGCGCGTTCTGAAAGAGTGTTACTTAGAGCCGGGTCTGAAAGAGGCAAAACCATTTGAGAGCTTTCAGTTCGTCCGCAATGGATACTTCTGCGTGGACTGCCGCGACAGCGAGCCGGGCAAACCGGTTTTCAACCGGATTGTTTCGCTGAAGAGCTCTTTCAAGCTTCCGAAATAAATCAAGGACAAATCTTGAAAATGTATAAAAAAATACAGAAAAAAGCGGCTTTGTTCTGATGAAAAAAGGAGAGAACGGGACTTTCAGAATACATTTTAGAATATGAGCAAAATGCTTGAGAGGTCTTGGCGATTCTTCCGGGGGTTGTTAAGAAAAATGTAGAAAAATGTAGTAATAACCTATAAAAAGCAGGTTGTTTTTGCTAATAAAACACCCTGCTTTTTGTGCATAATTTATGAAAGGCTTGGTTGACAATCAGGGGGGTTACTGTTATAATTTAAGTAAAGTGAGCTGATCATGTCAATCTGTGGCTTCACTTGTTACAGTTAAGGGGAAAAGCCCCTTATAAATTGCTTTCAAAAATGGAATGCATTCCACAATACGGAATCTTACTGGTGGAATTTTATAAGTATAATTTTTCACAAAGAAAGCAGAACCTAAAATAAATAAGGAGGTGCAATGCACAATGTGGACTGAACCAACTATGCCTTTCGGGCAGTCAGTTATCGTTTCTCTGCTGGGTCTTTCGGTAGTTTTCCTGGCTCTGATCTGTCTGGCTCTGGCAATTATGGTAATTTCCAAAATTCTCCGCTCCGTTGTTTCTGATGGTGCTAAGGCTCCGGCCGCAGCACAGAAAGCAGCACCGGCTGTGTCGGACGAAGCTGATAAGGAATTACTTGCCGTGCTGATGGCAACGATCGGGGATGACCTCGGATTGCCGACAGACAAGTTTAAGATCTTGAGCGTGACAGAAGTTAAGTAATGAGAAACAGGAATGAAAGGAAATCGAAAGGAAGGTTAGAGCAGTTATGAAGTATACGGCTACCCTCAATGGAAAACAGTACGAAGTAGAACTTGAAAGAATCGATGCATACGAGCCAATGCCGCGTTACGGCGAGGCTCCGGCAGCAGCACCGGCTCCAGTAGCAGCACCGGCAGCACCGGCCCCGGCTCCTGCACCAGCAGCACCGGCTCCTGCACCAGCAGCAGCACCGGCCCCGGCGGCAGCACCGGCAGCAGGCGCAACTACCGTAGAGGCTCCGATGCCAGGTAAGATCCTGAACATCAAAGTATCTGCAGGACAGGCAGTTAAGTTTGGTGAGACCGTCATCGTGATGGAAGCTATGAAGATGGAAACTGAAATCGTTGCTCCGGCAGACGGTACAGTAGCACAGATTCTTGTCAAAGCAGGCGACGCCGTTGACACAGGTGCAGCACTGGTTACCCTGAACTAATAGACGATACTATGATAAATAGCAACTGTTTACAAAAAGGAATTTTCGGAACTGAAAATTCTGTATGATACAGTTCAGGCAACAGATTTTGCCGATTTGGAATACAAAGCATCGGCAAAATCCCATTACTGGGCACACATGTGTGAACAGTAATGATAAACATTCGAAAGGACGTAAAGAATTATGAAATATGTTGCTACGATCAATGGAAAGAAATACGAAGTTGAAGTAGAAAAATTAGAAGCTTACAAATCTCTGGATCGTAATGGTGTAGCAGCTCCGGCAGCTCCGGTTCTTCCGGCATCCGCACCGGTACAGAGACCGGCAGCACCGGCTCCGGCTCCAGTTGCAGCAGCACCGGCTCCAGCTCCGGCACCGGCAGCAGCTCCGGCTCCGAAGGCAGCAGCTCCGGCGGGCGCAACTACCGTAGAAGCTCCAATGCCAGGTAAAATCCTGAACATCAAGGTATCTGAAGGACAGGCAGTTAAATTTGGCGAAGTAGTAGTTATTATGGAAGCCATGAAAATGGAGACTGAGATCGTTGCTCCGGCAGACGGTACAGTCAGCAAGATCCTTGTTAAGGCTGGCGATTCTGTTGATACAGGAGCTGCTCTGGTTGCTCTGAACTAGGAGGTTAGGTAATGAACTTTTTTGAAATATTAAAAGAGCTTCTTGCACAGTCAGGTTTCGCAGCATTGACCTGGAGAAGCTGTGTAATGATTCTCATTGCTTTTGTATTATTATACCTGGCAATTAAAAAGCAGTTCGAGCCGCTTCTTCTGCTTCCGATTGCATTTGGTATGTTCCTGGCAAACCTGCCGTTAGCTGACCTGATGAAGGAAAGCGAGCCGTGGTATACCGCAGGTGTTCTGCGTATCATTTACGGCGGTGTTAAGTCCAGTTTGTTCCCGTGTCTGATCTTCATGGCAGTAGGTGCCATGACAGACTTTGGTCCGCTGATTGCAAACCCGGTGAGCCTTCTGCTTGGTGCAGCTGCTCAGTTCGGTATCTACATTGCATTCATGCTGGCTAACGCAACTGGCTTATTCACAGTAGGCGAGGCTGCTGCTATCGGTATCATCGGTGGTGCAGACGGTCCGACCGCTATCTATGTAGCTAACAACCTGGCACCGGATCTGGTTGCTCCGATCGCCGTTGCCGCTTACTCCTACATGGCGCTGATTCCGCTGATTCAGCCGCCGATCATGAAGCTTCTTACCACTAAGAAAGAGCGTTCCATCGTTATGAAGCAGCTCCGTAAGGTAAGCAAGGTTGAGAAGATTGTATTCCCGGTATTCGTAGTACTGTTCTGCTCCCTGCTTCTTCCATCCGTAGCTCCGCTGCTTGGTATGCTGATGCTTGGTAACCTGCTTCGTGAATCTGGTGTTACAGAGCGTCTTTCTGACACAGCTCAGAACGCACTGTGCAACATCGTAACTATCATGCTTGGTACTACCGTAGGTGCGACCGCAAACGGCGAGATTTTCCTGCGTGTTCAGACCATTGCTATCGTTTGCATGGGTCTTCTTGCATTCGCATTCGCTACCATCGGAGGTGTTCTCCTTGGTAAGGTGCTGTGCGCTGTAACCGGCGGCAAGATCAACCCATTAATCGGTTCCGCTGGTGTATCTGCTGTACCGATGGCTGCCCGCGTTTCTCAGACAGTTGGTGCAAAAGAGAATCCGACCAACTTCCTTCTGATGCACGCTATGGGACCAAACGTAGCAGGTGTTATCGGTTCTGCCGTAGCAGCAGGTTTCTTCATGCTGATTTTCGGTTAATCGAATATTGATTTTTGGCTGTTGCAGCCGGGATCTGGCTGCATCTGGCCTGCGAAAGACCGCAGCGCCGGAAGTACCGGATCCCGTTTTTACTTATTTATATAGGTAGTTATAGAAAATTTTTTTAAAGGAGGCTTTATTGTGGCTAATAAAGTAATGTCTTTACACGATGCCGTAGAAAAGTATGTATGTGACAACGATGTACTTTGTCTCGGCGGATTTACAACAAACCGTAAACCGTATGCAGCAGTTTACGAGATCCTTCGTCAGGGTAAAACTGGTTTTGTAGGCTGGTCTGGCCCGGCAGGTGGTGACTGGGATGCGTTAATCGGTGAGGGCCGTGTGAGAGCCTACATCAACTGCTATACTGCAAACTCTGGTTACACCAACGTAGCTCGTCGTTTCCGTGCAGCTATCGAGAAGGGTGAGCTTACATATGAGGATTATTCTCAGGACGTTCTGATGCTTCAGCTTCATGCTGCATCTCTGGGTCTTCCGTACCTGCCGGTACGTATGATGCAGGGCTCCGGACTTGTTAAGTTCTGGGGTATCAGCGAAGAGAAGAGAAGAACCATGGAAGGTGTTGACAACCTGAAATGCGTAGAGATCGAGAACCCGCTTGAGCCAGGCGAGAAGCTGCTGGCTGTTCCGGTTCCGAAGCTTGACTGCGCTATCATCCATGTTCAGCAGGCATCTCCGGATGGAACCTGTATCATCGATGGTGATGAGTTCCATGACGTAGATATCGCTGTAGCTGCAAAACGTTGTATCGTTACCTGCGAGGAGATCGTAAGTGATGAGTATATCCGTCGTGACCCAACCAAGACAAGAATCTTTGGTGAGTGTGTAGACGCCGTTGTTCGTGCACCGTACGGTGCTTGGCCGGCACAGTGCTACGGCTACTATGATGATGATGATAAGGGCTTGAAAGAGTACGACAAGGCTTCCAAGTACCTTGACGCTGAGGATGCTAAGGCACAGCTTCAGAAGGCTGCAGACAAAGCTGCTAAGGCTGCTGCTGCTAAGCCGGAAGATGAGAAGCTTGCAAAAGCTGCAGAAGTTGCTGCACAGGCTGCAAAAGATGCTGCTGACGGCACCAAGATTCCGGAGACCTTCAAGGATTACCTTCAGAAGTATGTATATGGATGCAAGGATCAGGATGATCTGCTCAACGTACTGGGCGGCGCTCGCCTCATGAACCTTAAGAATGAGCCGCATCTTGGCTATTCTACCAGACATTAATTGAGGGAGGGAAAATCTAAAATGGCTGATTATACAAAGTATACAAAGCAGGAAATGCAGGCTTACGCCATCGCAAAAAATATTAAAGAAAATCAGATCGTTATCGTTGGTACCGGTCTTCCGTTAATCGGTGCATCCCTGGCAAAACGTGTTGTTTGCCCGAGCTGCCATCCGATCGTAGAGAGTGGTCTTATGGATTGTTCTCCGATCGAGGTTCCGCGTTCTGTAGGTGACAACCGTTTCATGGCTCACTGTGCAGTACAGTGGCCGAACATTCGTTTCGTAGGTTTCGAGGCTAATGAGTGGTTACATGATGCTGATCGTATGATCGCATTCATCGGTGGCGCTCAGATCGACCCGTACGGAAACGTTAACTCTACCTGTATCTTTGGTAAGGGTGATTATGTTAAACCTACCACACGTTTCACCGGTTCTGGCGGTGCAAACGGAATCGCTACCTTCTGCAACACCATCATCATGATGCAGCATCAGAAGAGAAGATTCATGGATCATGTTGACTACATCACAAGCTGTGGCTGGATGGACGGCCCTGGCGGACGTGAGAGAGCAGGTCTTCCGGGCAACCGTGGACCGCAGATGGTAGTTACCGATCTTGGTATCATGAAATTCGACGAAGAGACCAAGAGAATGTATCTGGCTTACTACTATCCATTCTCCTCTCCGGAAATGGTTCAGGAGAACACTGGTTTCGAGATCGATACCTCCAGAGCTCAGCTGATGGAAGGTCCGGATCCGGAGATCATCCGCGTTATTCGTGAAGAGATCGACCCAGGTCAGGCATTCATCAAAGTTCCGAAGGAGACTAAGTAATTAGCCTTCCATCGGGAATCAAGACAGATATCATTTCTGTCGATTAATTAGTTACTGATTGCAGGCGGGACAGGAGACGAACTGTCCCGCAAGCAATTCATTTATAACCATTTTTATTTTTTATTTTATAAGGAGAAAAGAAGACATGAATATGTATTCAATGCCAGGATATTTCCAGAATATGCCTACCGTTGGTAAAGCTCTGGTTAATCCGAATCCGGAAAACGAGCAGGAACTGAAGGCTGTTGAGAACGACATCCATGAGTCCATTAAGCAGGCTCTTGATGCTGGTATCACAACCGAAGAGAAGTTAAACGCACGTGGACAGCTTTCTGCTACACAGCGTATCAACGCCCTGATCGATCCAGGTACATGGTGCCCGTTAAACAGCCTTTACAATCCGGAAGACAACCGTTTCCAGACAACTAACGTTCTGAATGGTCTTGGCCGTGTAAATGGCAAATGGGTTTACATCATCGCTTCTGATAACAAGAAGATGGCTGGTGCTTGGGTTCCGGGACAGGCAGATAACCTGCTCCGCGCTGCAGATACCGCTAAGATGCTGCATCTGCCGTTAGTATACCTGTTAAACTGCTCAGGCGTTGAGTTCCCGAACCAGGACAAAGTATACCCGAACCGTCGTGGTGGTGGTACACCGTTCTTCCGCAACGCTGAGTTAAACCAGCTTGGTGTTCCGGTTATCGTAGGTATCTACGGAACCAACCCGGCAGGTGGTGGTTACCACAGCATTTCCCCGACTATCCTGATCGCTCATAAAGATGCGAACATGGCAGTTGGTGGCGCTGGTATCCTTTCCGGTATGAACCCGAAGGGTTACATCGATGAGGAAGCAGCAGAGCAGATCGTTAACGCTCAGATCGAGAACAGCAAACATCACGTTCCGGCTCCGGGTTCCGTGCCGATCCACTATGATGAGACCGGATTCTTCCGTGAGGTTTACGAGGATGATTTAGGCGTTATCGAGGGAATCAAGAAGTACATCAACTACCTTCCGTGCTTCAACCTGGAGTTCTTCCGTGTTGACAGCCCGAAGGCTCCGCAGCTTCCGGCTGAGGATCTGTACAGCATCATCCCGATGAACCAGAAACGTCCGTACGACATCTACGATGTAATCGGTCGTCTGTTCGATAACAGTGAGTTCTTTGAGTACAAGAAAGGCTACGGTCCGGAGATCGTTGCTGGTCTTGCAAAAGTTAACGGTCTTCTGGTTGGTGTTATCGCTAACGTACAGGGCTTACTCATGAACTATCCGGAGTACAAACAGGGTTCTGTAGGTATCGGTGGTAAGCTGTACCGTCAGGGTCTGATTAAGATGAACGAGTTCGTTACTCTGTGTGCTCGTGATAAGACACCGGTTATCTGGCTGCAGGATACCACAGGTATCGATGTAGGCGATGACGCTGAGAAGGCAGAGCTGCTTGGTTTAGGTCAGTCCCTGATTTACTCCATCGAGAATTCTAAACTTCCGTCTCTGGAGGTTACTCTTCGTAAGGCAAGTGCTGCTGCTCACTACGTTCTGGGTGGTCCGCAGGGCAACAACACCAACGTATTCTCTATCGGTACAGGTGCTTGCGAGTACTACGTAATGCCGGGTGAGACCGCTGCAAACGCTATGTACTCCAGAAAGCTTGTTAAGGCTAAAAAAGCTGGCGAGCCGCTTCAGCCGATCATCGACAAGATGAACGCTATGATCCAGATGTACACAGACAAATCTCGTCCGAAATACTGTACAAAACAGGGTATGGTTGATGAGATCGTAGATCTGACCGATCTTCGTCCGTACATCCAGGCATTTACCGAGGCTTATTATCAGAATGCTCAGGCTATCTGCCCGATGCATCAGATGCTGGCTCCGAGATCTACTCGTGAGTTCATCAACTACGGTAAATAATTATCAAATTAAAACGGCATTGTGATAGGTGCCGCTAAGATAACATTTTAAAAAGAGAAGGCGCGTAAGTACGCGGCTGACAGTGATAGTGTAAATAGTGATAAGTAACAAATTGATAGTGTGAATAGTGTGAGGCTCTGGCGAAGCGGCTTGTCTGTATGACTGTAAATGAACCGTTTTGCCGGATGCTTGCAGATAAATCGGGCAAAGGAACTGGAACCTTTGCTCGATTTATTGGTATACTCAGGCAGATAAGTAATAAGTAATAGTTTTGTTAAGAATTATTTTATAACATTTTCAAGATTTTACAGCGACTTTTAGTTGATTTTGTGGTATTATGATGGGTGGAGACGATGTGATAGCACGGATCTGCCAAAACATCGTTGAAACAAAAATCAGGCATAGAAAGTCAGTATTGAAAGGAAAAAGATACATCATGAGCGAAATTTTCACTTTAGGTATCGATGTAGGCTCTACAGCTTCCAAATGTATCATCCTGAAGGATGGCAAGGAGATCGTAGGTAAGTCTCTGATTGACGTTGGAGCAGGTACCAGCGGTCCAAACCGTGCCATCGAGGCAGTTCTGGAAGATGCAGGCCTCAAGAAAGAAGATATGGCATTCACACTGGCTACCGGTTATGGACGTACATCTCTGATGGACGGAATTGCCGATAAGCAGATGAGTGAGCTGTCATGTCATGCAAAAGGCGCTTATTTCCTTTTCCCGAAGGTTCATACCGTAATTGACATCGGCGGTCAGGACGTGAAGGTTCTTCGCGTTGAGGACGGTGTCATGACAAACTTCCAGATGAACGATAAGTGTGCAGCCGGAACCGGAAGATTCCTGGATGTTATGGCTCGCGTTCTCGAAGTTGAGGTAAGTGATCTAGGCCGTCTTGGCGCTATGTCCAAGAAGCAGGTAGGAATCAGTTCCACCTGTACGGTTTTTGCAGAGAGTGAGGTTATAAGCCAGTTGTCGATGGGAACGGATAAATGTGATATCATTGCCGGTATTCATCGTTCAGTGGCTCATCGTGTCACGGGTCTTGCCCACCGAATCGGTGTAGTGCCGGATGTTGTTATGACAGGCGGTGTGGCTCAGAACCAGGGCGTAGTAGATGCGCTTGAGGCTGAGCTTGGCGTAAAGATTTATACATCCCCGCTGACACAGTATAACGGCGCGCTTGGCGCAGCCCTGATGGCATATCAGGTAGCCAGCCGTCAGAAGTAACTAAGTTAATTTTTAAGAATGGAGGATAATTATTATGGCAAAACAAGTTAGTCCTGGTGTTCTTGCGCTTCGTAAAGTCGTAGATGACGTACATAAAGAGGCGCGTGAGGCCAAAGCAAGAGGCGAGTTAGTTGGATGGTCTTCTTCCAAATTCCCGTGTGAGCTTGCAGCAGCATTTGATTTACACGTTATGTATCCGGAGAACCAGGCAGCTGGTATCGCAGCTAACCGTTACGGTGAGCTGATGTGCCAGGCAGCTGAGGATCTTGGATATGACAACGATATCTGCGGTTACGCTCGTATCAGCCTTGCATATGCAGCTGGTGTACGTGTATCCCGTAAGTATGATCCGGAGACTGGTGAATACATCATCGATCCGAGCACAGGTAAACCATTAAAAGATGCTGACGGCAACGTAGTGATGGGTGAAGACGGAAAACCGAAGAAGGATCCGAAGACTCAGACTCCGTATCTGCAGCTGGACAACCTGCTTGAGATTGAAAAACTCCCGGATGGTCCGGAAAAAGAGAAACGTCTTGAGGCTATTTCTCCGATTCGTCAGATGCGTATTCCGCAGCCGGATTTCGTTCTTTGCTGCAACAACATCTGTAACTGTATGACAAAATGGTATGAGAACATCGCTCGTATGTGTAACATTCCGCTGATCATGATCGATATCCCGTACAACAATACAGTAGATGTTCATGATGAGAATGTTAAATACGTTCGCGCTCAGTTCGACAAGGCTATCAAACAGCTGGAAGAGCTGACAGGCAAGAAGTTCGACGAGAAGAAGTTCGAGCAGGCTTGTGCAAACGCTAACCGTACCGCTAAGGCTTGGCTGAAAGTCTGTGATTTCCTGCAGTACAAACCGGCTCCATATAGTGGATTTGACCTGTTCAACCACATGGCAGACGTTGTAACTGCACGTGCTACTGTAGCTGCTGGTGATGCTTTTGAATTACTTGCAAAAGACCTGGAAGAGACAGTTAAGAAGGGTGAGACCACAACTCCGTTCCCGGAGAAATACCGTGTTATGTTCGAGGGTATTCCGTGCTGGCCGAAACTGCCGGCTCTGTTCAAACCGCTGAAGACCCACGGTGTAAACGTTACTGCCGTTGTATATGCTCCGGCATTCGGTTTCGTTTACAACAACATCGATGAGATGGCTCGTGCTTACTACAAAGCTCCGAACTCTGTCTGCATCGAGCAGGGTGTTGACTGGCGTGAAGGCATCTGCCGTGACAACAAGGTAGATGGCGTTCTGGTTCACTACAACAGAAGCTGTAAACCGTGGAGTGGTTACATGGCTGAGATGCAGCGTCGCTTTACTGCTGACCTGGGTATCCCGTGTGCTGGTTTCGACGGCGATCAGGCTGACCCGCGTAACTTCAATGCTGCTCAGTACGAGACTCGTGTAGAGGGTCTGGTTGAGGCAATGGAAGCAAATAAGCAGGCAAAGGAGGCTAAATAACCATGAGTGTTAACGCATTATTAGAAGAATTTAAGGTAAAAGCTGCAACTCCGAAGCAGCAGCTTGCTGAATATAAAGCTCAGGGCAAAAAAGTAGTTGGTGTTCTTCCTTACTACGCTCCGGAAGAGCTTGTATATGCCGCTGGTATCGTTCCGATGGGTATGTGGGGTTCCAACACTAAGACCATCAGCCGTGCAAAAGAGTACTGCGCTACTTTCTACTGCACCATCGCTCAGTTAGCTCTGGAGATGCTGCTGGATGGAACGATGGATCAGTTAGACGGTATTATCACACCTACTATCTGTGATACTCTTCGTCCGATGAGCCAGAACTTCCGTGTAGCTATGGGCGACAAGATGAAAGTTATCTTCTTAGCTCATCCGCAGAACCGTTTCGAAGAGTTTGGTCTTCAGTTCTGTATCGATCAGTACAACCATGTAAAAGCTGATCTGGAAGAGATCGCTGGAAGAAAGATTACTGATTCTGACATCCAGGATGCTATCGTTGTATACAACAAGAGCCGTGCAGCTCGCCGTGAGTTCGTAAAACTGGCTAACGAGCACTGTGATGTTATCACACCAACCAAGCGTTCCGCAGTTCTGAAGGCATTCTACTTCATGGAGAAGCCGGAATACACTGCAAAGCTGAACGAGCTGAACGCAGAGCTGGCTAAACTTCCTGTCT
The DNA here is from genome assembly GCF_003481165.1 of Clostridium sp. TF06-15AC. Classification (NCBI taxonomy): domain Bacteria; kingdom Bacillati; phylum Bacillota; class Clostridia; order Eubacteriales; family Clostridiaceae; genus Clostridium; species Clostridium sp. TF06-15AC. The sequence goes on along the minus strand of NZ_QUKS01000001.1, from coordinate 832,557 downwards.
GTGACTGGAAGGGAACCAAGGTTGTTACCTCCGGTATTATCTGTGATAATCCGAAGCTGCTTTCTATCTTCGAAGAGAACAACATCGCTATCGCTGCAGATGATGTAGCACACGAGACACGTTCCTTCCGTGTAGACGCTCCGGAAGACGAGCTGGATCCGGTTAGAGCACTGGCTAAACAGTTCGCTAACATCGATTACGAAGTACTTCTGTACGATCCGGAATCCAACAAGAACCGTCGTGGTGAGTTCGTAGCTAACATGGTTAAGGAGAGCGGCGCTCAGGGTCTGGTACTGTTCATGCAGCAGTTCTGTGATCCGGAGGAGATGGAGTATCCGTACCTGAAGAAAGCTCTGAACGATGCAGGTGTTCCGCACATCAAACTGGGTATCGACCAGCAGATGAGAGACTTCGGTCAGGCAAGCACTGCTATTCAGGCATTCGCTGATGTCCTTGCACTTCAGAAATAATAGAAGATTCATTTGGGAAACTGAATGATGAGATAGAAACGCCCCCGCAGGAGATTTCCTTGCGGGGGCGTTTGTTTGTGTGTCTTGCGGCACACGTTTATTTATTCCTCTGTGGAGTCAGAAGAACTATTATTTGCAATTTCCTCATCCGTCACAGACCCCTGGCGGTAGCCGCTGTCTGGTTCCTGTTTGGAGTCCTTCTTTGGAGCATCCGGCTTTTTGTCTCCGGAAGTAGAAGAGGTTTCTTTGGACGGACCGGAGCTGGCGGAATTGCTGCTATCATCGCTGGAAGAATCTTCGGATGAGCCGGTGCTGGAGTCAGAGCTTCCGGAATCTGGCGTCCTGCTGGAGCTGGTGGCTGTTTTTTTCGTCTTTTTGGAGGAGCTGTTCTGGAAATCGTCCCAGCTTTCGTTATCGAATTCATTGGAAGCCGCGGTCTGGCGGCTCTGAACGATGCCGTTTACCGTCCAGGCGCCGTCTGCGTTTACATTGTAGCCGTCCGGTGTCGTGGTGGAGGTTAGAAGCCAGCCTTCGGCGTCGAAATAGTAGCATTCGCTGACGCCGTCCTGGTTGCCGTCGATCCAGCGCCAGCCATTTGCCGCCCAGGTGTTGTCACCGTTGTCGTACCACCAGCGGGCAGCATTGTCACCAGCTCCATTTTTCCAGCTTCCTGCCATCGCCGGGAAAGCGGCGGAGAGGGAGAGAAGACCAGTTGTTAAGCCTGCTAAAAATAAGCGTTTATTAATCATAAAGTGAAATCTCCTTTTTGCAAAAACTATTAAAAAAGAGGATATCTCAAAGCTCCGGATATGATGTATACCCGAATCTTTGATAATATCCCCCCTGTTTTTATTTCGTTACTGTTCACGCATATGTGCCCAGTAACGGAATTTGCCGTGGCCTCGCATTTAAATACGGCAAATTCCTGTTGCCACCACGTTTTCTTACGGCACATTCGGTTCCAAAAGGGCCTACCCGTGAACCGTAATTTTATTTCTCCTGCTTAAATGTATGTCCCATATAATAGGACAATTCTGCCGCACTGTGGCGAACCTGATCCTGCAGGTGCAGAAGATGCGTGTCATCTTCAATACGGGAATACGGTGCGATGATTCCGACCGAAGCGGAAATGCGTCCGTCAATACCGTAAATGGGAGCACCGATCCCGACTGCATCCGGGACGTATTCGCCGTGGGAAACGGCAATGCCCTTCTCACGGATGGTGCGGAGTTCTTCTGCCAATTCTGCGGGATCCGCCTTTGGAAATGCCTCAGGACGGTTTAAGCGTGTGTCCAGATAGCGGCGGATGTATTCGTCGCTCTGGAAAGCCAGAAGCGCCTTGCGGATCGCACCGCAGTGCAGATCCATCTCATAGCCAAATTCTTCGACGACCTTGAGGTGGTTCGGACCGTCCGTTTTGTCAAGTACCAGTCCCTTGTCGCCAACCTGGATGATCAGATAGGAATCCTCACGGGTACAGTAGGAGAGGTTCTTGAGAATCGGAAGCGCCGCATCCTGAATCCGCACATTGTCAGCCGCCGCACGACCGAGAGAGATGAGGGCGGGACCGAGCTGGTAGGTGTGCGCGTGTTCATCGCGGATCACGTATTTTTTTTCACAAAATGTCTGCAAAATCCGGTGGATCGTGCTGGGCGGAAGCCCGGTTGATTCGGAAAGTTCTGCGATGGAATATTTGTGGTTGGCTTCTTTTAAAAGTTCCAGAAGTTCCATCGCGCGGAGAAGACTTTGTATCATGCAAAGAATCCTCCTGTGTTATTCTGTGATTTCCTCAACCGTCACGGTTGTGCTGTCATTCGGGGCTGCGTCGGAATCCTCTTTCTCGGAAGAAGCTTCGCCGTCCTCGGAAACCGGAACATCTGCGCGGACGGTTTCTGTTTTGACTGGTTCTTCGGGAGAGACATCTGCATCAGCCGGAGCTTTTTCGCTTTCCTCAGAATGTTCAGAAGTTTCCTCTGGAGTCTCAGCCGGAGCTTCCTTTTTCTCCGGGTTTAAGGAAACATAGCTGCGTTCGGAGGCAGCTGTATCAGAAGTCTTGGAAGCTTCTTTATCGCCGGCATCGTCAAAATCATCGAAATCATCTTCAAAGTCGTGGAAATCCTCGTCCAATTCCTTGTGGAATGATTTATACTGTAAGACGTAAGAAACACCAGCTGCTGCAGCGCCGACGATAGCTGCCAGTGTCAGTAATTTACCAAAATGTTTTTTTGCCATGGTTGATACTCCTCTCTATACGATTCGATATCCTTATTGTAATACGAAACGCCTAAAAAATAAAGGGAATCTTTTGTGAACACCGGGATGTGTGTGAATCATGTGTTACGGGGCACGTATGCGTGAACAGTAACACAGGGGCGGTAGTTATGTGCGGGAAGCATGAGAAAAACGCTTGTTGTTATACCGGAAATCATGTAGAATAAAATAATATATTTGCCAGGTGGTGATAAAAATAAAATGATGAATTCCAATACAAAGATGACGGCGCAGGAATTGGAACAAATGATTGCGCAGATGGAAAAGATATTTACGGTTGTACGTATTTTAGATAAAGATCTGCTCCATAAGATGGACGTGAGGAACGGGGAACTCCGATCTGAGGACTGCAAATGTTATTCGTTCTGGGAAAAAGGAAAGAATTGTGAGAATTGTGTGGCACAGCGCGCGCTTGCGATGAAGGGACAGTGCACGAAGCTTGAATTTATCGGTCTGAAGATGTATCAGGTCATTGCGAAGTATCTGGAGGTGGATGGAGTTCCCTGTGTGGTGGAGATGATTTCCTGTCTGGATGATGAGACACTTCTTGACACAGAGGGAAGAGAAGCACTCGTTAAGAAATTTGCACACTACAGGCGCGAGCTGTATGCGGATGCACTGACGGGGAGCTACAACCGGAGATATTTTGAAGATCAGTTAAAAGAGCAGCGGATGGATGCCGGTATCGCGATGATCGATCTGGATGATTTTAAGACCTACAATGATATATATGGGCATGTGGCGGGCGATAAAGTGCTGGTGACGGTGTCGGCGGCGATTATAAGCTGTATCCGTAAGACGGACCGCCTGGTGCGTTATGGCGGGGATGAATTCCTGCTTGTGATGCCGGGCATCAGTCTGGAGGCATTTGTTGAGAAGCTGCATCGGATACAGGATCTGATCTGCAACATGAGTGTTGAAGGATATCCGCAACTGAAATTGTCAGTCAGCATCGGCGGTACGCTGACGAACGGGGAGACAGTCGGGAAGGCGATGTGCCGGGCGGACGAATTTATGTATCAGGCGAAGACCTCCAAGAACATGATTGTGACTGAGAAAGATGGACAGTGGACACCGGAGGAGATCGTGGTAGCCGGGCGGCGCAATGCGAGTCGTTACCGCATTTTGATCGTGGACGATTCGGAGATGAACCGTATGATTCTCTCAGAAATGCTGAAAGGCGAATTCGAGATTCTGGAGGCAGAAAATGGTTCAGCATGTCTCGACATGCTGAACCGTTATGAGACGAAGATTTCCCTGATTCTTCTCGATATCGTCATGCCGGGGATGAACGGCTTCGGGGTTCTGGAATACATGAACCGCAACAACCTGATCGGGGATATCCCGGTTATCATGATTTCGGGCGAAGATTCGGGCGAGGTCATCAAGCAGGCGTATGAGTGGGGAGTTTCTGATTATATCAAGCGCCCGTTCGATATGGAGGTTGTACACCGGCGTGTCTTAAATACGATCAAATTGTATGCGAAACAGCGCCGCCTGGTGGCAATGGTGACGAACCAGGTTTTTGAGAAAGAGAAGAATAGCCGGATGCTGATCAGTGTTCTGAGCGAGATCGTGGAATTTCGAAATGGCGAGAGCGGTATGCACGTACTCAATATTAATATATTGACGACGATGATTCTGGAACAGCTCGTCAAGAAGACGGACAAATATCCCTTGTCCTGGTCGAACCGGATGCTGATCAGCACGGCATCATCCCTGCATGACATCGGAAAGATCGGAATTGACGAGAAGATTTTGAATAAACCGGGTCGTCTGACGCCGGAGGAGCGTAAGATCATGGAAAAACATACAGTGATCGGTGCGGACATGCTTGCGAATCTTCAGATGTATGAGGATGAGCCGCTGATGAAAGTGGCGTACCAGATCTGCCGTTGGCACCATGAGCGCTATGATGGAAAAGGATATCCAGATGGTCTAAAAGGGGAGGAGATCCCGATCTCAGCGCAGGTGGTGGCGCTGGCGGATGTGTATGATGCGCTGACAAGTGAGCGCGTCTATAAAAAGGCTTATTCTCATGAGGAGGCGGTGCAGATGATCTGCAACGGAGAGTGTGGTACATTTAACCCGCTCCTGCTTGAGTGCCTGTGTGAGATTCAGGATCATATTAAAAAGGAGCTGCAGGAGGCAGCATACCGGAGTGAGATGAGTGATCCGGAGCGAAAAAATAAGAAATTTGAACATTATGACAATTCACAGAAGAAGTTTTTCGGCGCGGTGACGCAGGCGATTGAAAAAGAGTATGGAACTGCGGGCGAGGAGCTGAGCCGTATGAAAACTGAGGAAGAGAAATAACAGGAGGCTGTCATGACAATTCAGGAATGCTACAAAGAAATGGGCGGGGATTTTGAAGGAGTTCAGAAACGCTTTGGAGGTGTGGCGCTGGTGGAAAAATTTGCCATCAAGTTTCTGAGCGATTCCAGCTTTCAGGATCTGGAGGATGGATTAAAAGAAAAGGATGCGGAGAAAGCATTCCGCGCGGCACATACCCTGAAAGGAATCTGTTTGAACCTGGGCTTTGATGCCTTCTATGAGGTAAGCGCAGCGCTGACCGAAAAACTGAGAGGCAGAGAACTGACCGGATACGAGGCAGATTTTGCATCGGTAAAAGAGTGTTATGAGAAAACGGTTGCGGCGATTAAGGCATTTGAGGAGAGCAATTAATAGAACGGGGAGAAATGGAATATTTCAGTTCTCCCCGTAAAATTTACTAAAATTTTAGCACTCAACACTTGACGGTGCTAACAGAACGTGTTATAACATACTTCGTAAGAAGAAGATACATATCTGATTACGAAAGAAAAGCAATCAGATGGAATAAATTTGGATGGATAAGGAGGAGCCAATAATGAAGTTAACACCATTATTTGACAGAGTTGTATTAAAGCAGTTAGTTGCAGAGGAGACGACCAAATCAGGTATCGTTCTTCCGGGTCAGGCAAAAGAGAAACCGCAGCAGGCAGAGGTAATCGCGGTTGGTCCTGGCGGAGTGGTAGATGGAAAAGAAATCACGATGCAGGTAAAGGTTGGCGATAAAGTTATCTATTCGAAATACTCAGGCACAGAAGTTGAGCTGGACAATGAGAAATATGTCATTGTAAAACAGAATGATATTCTGGCTGTTATCGGTTAATCGATGGGCAGGATGTCTGGAAGACAGATGCTGATCGGAACGTTTATTCAAGAAAATTATGGAGGTTGATAACCATGGCAAAGGAAATTAAATATGGCGTAGAAGCCAGAAAAGCCCTGGAAGCGGGCGTAAATCAGTTAGCAGATACCGTAAGAGTTACATTAGGACCGAAAGGTAGAAACGTAGTTCTGGATAAATCCTTCGGCGCTCCGCTCATTACCAACGATGGTGTGACCATTGCGAAGGAGATCGAGCTGGCAGACCCATTTGAGAACATGGGCGCACAGCTGGTGAAGGAAGTAGCAACCAAGACCAACGATGCAGCTGGTGATGGTACTACAACCGCAACCGTTCTGGCTCAGGCGATGATCAACGAAGGTATGAAGAACCTGGCAGCAGGTGCTAACCCGATCATCATGAGAAAGGGTATGAAGAAAGCCACAGATGCAGCCGTAGAGGCAATCAAAGGCATGAAGAAGGACGTTAAGAGCCAGGCAGATATCGCAAGAGTCGCTGCTATCTCTTCCGCTGATGAGGAAGTAGGCCAGATGGTAGCAGACGCGATGGAGAAGGTTTCCAAAGACGGCGTTATTACCATTGAAGAGTCCAAGACTATGAAGACTGAGCTTGATCTGGTAGAAGGCATGCAGTTTGACCGTGGCTATGTATCTGCATATATGGCAACTGATATGGAGAAGATGGAAGCCGTTCTGGACGATCCGTACATCTTAATTACCGATAAGAAGATCTCCAACATTCAGGAGATTCTGCCGCTGCTGGAACAGCTGGTACAGTCTGGTTCCAAGCTGCTCATCATCGCTGAGGACATTGAGGGCGAGGCGCTGACCACCCTGATTGTCAATAAGCTGAGAGGTACTTTCACCGTTGTTGGTGTGAAGGCTCCGGGTTACGGCGACAGAAGAAAAGAAATGTTAAAGGATATTGCAATCCTGACCGGCGGTACTGTTATTTCCGAGGAACTGGGACTTGAATTAAAGGATACCACCATGGACCAGCTTGGTCGTGCGAAATCCGTTAAAGTTCAGAAAGAGAACACCATCATCGTAGATGGCTGCGGCGATAAGAAAGCCATCGCAGACCGTGTGGCTCAGATTAAGGCTCAGATTGAGGAAACCACTTCTGATTTTGACCGTGAGAAACTGCAGGAGAGACTGGCTAAGATGGCTGGCGGCGTAGCCGTTATCCGTGTTGGTGCAGCGACCGAGGCTGAGATGAAGGAAGCTAAGATGCGTATGGAAGATGCCCTGTCCGCAGCAAAGGCAGCTGTTGAGGAAGGCATCATCGCAGGCGGCGGATCTGCATATGTTCACGCAGCAGCAGAAGTTCAGAAGGTAGTAGATGGACTGGAAGGAGACGAGAAGACCGGCGGTCGTATCGTCCTGAAAGCTCTGGAAGCTCCGCTGTTCCACATCGCAGCAAACGCAGGTCTGGAAGGCTCTGTTATCATCAACAAGGTAAAAGAGTCCCCAGTAGGCGTAGGTTACGATGCTTACAATGAGGAATACGTAGATATGGTAGAAGCAGGCATCCTGGATCCGGCAAAGGTAACCAGAAGTGCCCTGCAGAACGCAACCAGCGTTGCATCTACCCTGCTTACAACCGAGTCCGCAGTTGCCAACATCAAAGAAGATGCACCGGCAGGTCCGGCAGCAGGCGCTGGCATGGGCGGCATGATGTAAGTAAGAGAGCCGGAAAATGGCGGAAGATGTTACATCAGAGATGCAGTATCGAATGTAGAAAATAAAAATGGTAATTTATAGAAAGAATCTCTGACAGGCAGCTGCCAGGGGAGAGAAGGACTGCTATGCGAAGGTGTGGCAGTCCTTCTTTTTTGGGTAAAAAATTGGCAGGGAAATGAGGCTAAGGATGACTGCATTATTAATACTTATCTGATTGACATTATTTATAAGATGAGCTAATTAAATAGCGTAAGTAAATTCTATCGTCAACCCCTTTATTCTCCGGTTGACATATTTCAAAAAACTTGCTAAAATCAATTATTAACATCAGACAGTTTTCAATGTCCAGTGTTTAAAATTTACGAAAGTGAGGGTAATATAATGGGTAAGATTATTGGCGATGGCATTACATTTGATGATGTCCTGCTTGTGCCGTCCTATTCTGAGGTTATTCCGAATCAGGTAAACCTGACGACACATCTGACCAAGAAGATTCAGCTGAACATCCCCCTGATGAGTGCCGGCATGGATACGGTTACAGAGCACCGCATGGCGATTGCAATGGCAAGACAGGGTGGAATTGGTATTATTCACAAGAACATGTCGATCGAGGCGCAGGCTGAGGAGGTCGATAAAGTAAAACGTTCTGAGAATGGTGTAATCACTGACCCGTTTTATTTATCCCCAGAGCATACATTAAAGGATGCGGATGAGCTGATGGGCAAGTTCCGGATTTCCGGTGTTCCGATCACAGAGGGAAGAAAACTGGTTGGTATTATCACAAACCGTGACCTCAAGTTCGAGGAAGATTTCTCCAAGAAGATTAAAGAGTGCATGACTTCTGAGCATCTGGTTACCGCTCCGGAGGGCATCACCCTGACGGAGGCAAAGAAGATTCTTGCCAAGGCACGTGTCGAGAAGCTTCCGATCGTGGACAAGGATTTTAACCTCAAGGGTCTTATTACTATCAAGGATATTGAGAAACAGATCAAGTATCCGTTCTCTGCAAAGGATGCACAGGGACGTCTGCTCTGCGGCGCAGCAGTAGGTATCACTGCAAACGTGCTGGATCGTGTGGAAGCCCTGGTGAAAGCAAAAGTAGACGTAGTTGTTCTCGACTCTGCACATGGACATTCTGAGAATGTTCTTCACTGTGTCAGAATGATCAAGGAAGCATATCCGGATCTGCAGGTAATAGCAGGTAACGTAGCGACCGGAGAGGCAACAAAAGCTCTCATCGAGGCAGGCGTTGACGCGGTCAAGGTTGGTATCGGACCGGGTTCCATCTGTACGACCCGTGTCGTAGCAGGTATCGGCGTTCCGCAGATCACCGCTGTTATGGACTGCTACGCAGTTGCCAAAGAGTACGGCATTCCGATCATCGCAGACGGCGGTATCAAGTATTCTGGCGATCTGACGAAGGCGATCGCAGCAGGCGGCAGCGTCTGCATGATGGGTTCCATGTTTGCAGGATGCGACGAGAGCCCGGGAACTTTTGAGCTGTACCAGGGAAGAAAATACAAAGTATACCGCGGCATGGGTTCCATCGCAGCGATGGAGAACGGCAGCAAGGATCGTTACTTCCAGAGCGATGCGAAGAAACTCGTTCCGGAGGGTGTAGAAGGACGTGTTGCATACAAGGGAATGGTAGAAGATACCGTATTCCAGATGCTCGGCGGTCTGCGTGCTGGTATGGGTTACTGCGGCGCATCGGATATTCCGACTCTTCAGGAGACCGGACGTTTCATCAAGATTTCCGCAGCATCCTTAAAAGAGAGCCATCCGCATGATATCCACATCACAAAAGAGGCTCCGAACTACAGCGTGGATGAATAAAAATTGGATAGCATAAGCAATCGATAAGATTGTAAACGATATAAAAGCGGCGTTTCTGCTTCAGCAGGGGCGCCGCTTTTTTGGCGGGTTACTGTTCACGCATACGTGCCCAGTAACGGAATTTGCCGTGGCTTCGCATTTAAATACGGCAAATTCCTGCTGCCACCACGTTTTCTTACGGCACTTTCGGTTCCAAAAGTGCCTACCCGTGAACGGTAACTTTGGCGGATTCTTTTTCTCAAACTCTTGTGAAAAAACCGGGGATACGGTATAATGATACATTAGAATAGTAGAAATATAACAATTATGCAGGAAAGACTGTGGATATTCAGAAAACGATTGCGGCGGATTACGAAAGGGATATTTGCGATACCGAGGCAGCAAATCGGGCGTATCAGACGGATAGAAACAGGTAACAGGAGGATTAGTATGACCAGAAGAGAACTGAGAGAACATTGCTTTAAGCTGCTTTTCTGTGCGGATTTTTACCCGACGGATGAGATGCAGGAGCAGGTGGATGTATATTTTACAGAGCCGAAAGAGGAGGACGATGTTCCGAGCGGAATCGGCGATATCATCCATAATCCGATGTTAGACACCTTTGACGGCGGATACGTAAAGAGCAAGGTTGAGAAGATTCTGGATGTGCTTCCGGAGCTTGACAAGGCAATCGATGGGGTTGCACAGGGATGGACTACCCGACGTATGGGCAAGGTGGAACTGACGATCCTGCGCCTGGCATTATACGAGATCAAGTACGATGACGATGTACCGGAGAAGGTAGCGATCAATGAGGCGGTCGAGCTGGCGAAGAAGTTCGGCGGCGATGATTCACCGGCATTTATCAACGGCATTTTAGCGAAGCTGGTATAAGCGATGGCTGGCGTATATTCGGTTTCGCAGGTTAATGCATACATTAAAAATATGTTCGCACAGGACTTTGCCCTGAACCGGATTTCGGTCAAGGGCGAGGTTTCTAACTGCAAATATCATACGTCCGGTCATATTTATTTTACCTTGAAAGACGGTCTGGGAGCGATGCAGGCAGTTATGTTTGCCAGTAGGCGGAAGGGACTTACGTTCCGTCTGGAAGAAGGACAGCAGGTGGTCGTGAAGGGTAGCATCGAAGTGTATGAGCGGGATGGAAGATACCAGCTCTATGCCAGCGAGATCACGCTGGACGGCACGGGCGATTTATTCCGGCGCTTTGAAAAACTGAGAAATGAATTAGAAGAAATGGGGATGTTTTCCCCGGAATATAAAACGCCGATCCCAAAGTATGCAAAAACGGTCGGTATCGTGACGGCGAGCACCGGCGCAGCAATCCGGGATATTATCAATATCTCGGGACGGCGGAACCCTTACGTGCAGCTTGTCCTCTGTCCGGCACTGGTGCAGGGAGCAGGGGCAGCGCCGAGTATCGTGCGGGCGATCCAGACCCTGGATGCGCTGCATCTGGATGTGCTGATCGTCGGGCGCGGAGGCGGTTCGATTGAGGATCTGTGGGCGTTCAATGAGGAGAGTGTGGCGCGGGCGATTTTTGCGTGCCGGACGCCGGTAATCTCGGCGGTCGGGCATGAGACAGACGTTACGATCGCGGACTATGTGGCGGATCTGCGTGCCCCGACTCCTTCGGCGGCGGCAGAACTGGCGGTTTTTGATTACCACCTGTTTGAGCAGCAGTGCATTGCGGCGGCACAGCAGATGACGAAGCGGATGGAGCAGAAGGCGGAGCAGTATGCCTATCGCCTGGAGCAGTTTCGTCTGCGCCTGCAGCTTCACAGTCCGCAGAGCCAGTTAAATGAGAGACGGCAGTATCTGGAAGATGCGAGAGTTAAGATGGCGCGCCAGATGGAGAAAAAGGTGTCCGATCTGCGCCATCGTCTGGAACTGGTGTGCAGCCGGATGGATGGTCTATCCCCGTTAAAAAAGATAAGCGGCGGATATGGGTTCGTGACGGATGCAGCTGGAAAACGTGTGGAGACAGTGACAGGATTGCAAGCTGGGGATACGCTGACCGTCCGTCTGCCGGATGGACGCGTGGAGGCGGAGATCCGGGAGGTTTATCAGGAAAACCTGCCTGGGTAAAAAAGTGGTTCATTGTGTTGCGTGTGAATCATAACAGAGAGATTTGAGAACACGTTTTCTTTCAGGAAAGATTCCGAGAGTATATTAGATAAAACAGGAGGCAGGATCGATGGCAGAAAATAAGGAAGAACTTTCGATCGAGGAAATGTTTGACCGTCTGGATGGCATTATGCGGACGCTGGAGGACAGCCGCAGCACGCTGGAAGAATCGTTTGCGTCGTATGAGGCGGGAATGCGTCTGGTCCGCGCCTGCAGTGAAAAGATAGATAAGGTTGAAAAACAGATTATGGTCGTAAACGGCGAGGAGACGGAGGCGTGACAGAGATGAAAAATGCAAAGGAACGGCTGGCACAGGCAGTCAAGGAAGCGGAAAAGATTGTATATTCTTATCTTCCGGCAGAGGAAGGGCATCAGAAAACGATCTTTGAAGCGATGAATTACAGTGTGAAGGCAGGCGGCAAACGCCTTCGTCCGATTCTGATGCGTGAGGTATACCGTCTGTTTGGCGGTCAGGGAAAAGAGATTGAGCCGCTGATGGCGGCGATCGAGATGATTCATACATCTTCCCTGATTCATGACGATCTTCCATGTATGGACAATGACGAGTACCGCCGTGGAAAAAAGACGACCTGGGTTGCATATGGGTATGATATGGCAGTTCTGGCGGGAGATGCCCTTCTGATCTACGCGATCGAGACGGCGGCAAAGGCATTTGCGATGACGCCGGATGCGGCAAAGGTGGGACGCTGTATCCAGATTTTATCCGAAAAAACGGGTATTTACGGCATGATCGGCGGTCAGACGGTGGATGTGGAACTGACGAATCAGCCGATTCCGAAGGATAAGCTGGATTTTATCTACCGTTTAAAGACGGGAGCACTTTTGGAGGCGTCGATGGTGATCGGAGCCGTGATGGCGGGCGCGAGCGAAGCTGAGTGCAGGACAGTAGAGCGTATGGCGGCGGCGATCGGTCTGGCGTTCCAGATCCAGGATGATATTCTCGACGTTACCAGCAGCCAGGAGGTGCTTGGAAAACCGGTTCTGAGCGATGAGAAAAACAATAAAACCACTTATGTGACATTGGAGGGAATCGAGAAATCGAAGCATGATGTCAAACAGCTTTCGGAGACGGCGGTTGATATCCTCTATTCCCTGCCTGGAAAGAATGAATTCCTCGAAGAGCTGATCGAGATGCTGGTCAGCCGTGAAAAATAAAAAATCCAATCGAAGACCGGGGACGACAGCGGATGTGGAAAACGGTTTGGGGGATGAAAGAATGGTATTAGATACGATAAAAGGACCGGAGGATGTAAAACGGTTGAGCGAGGAAGAACGCAAGGAGCTGGCGGCGGAAATCCGCGAGTTTCTGATCGAGACGACAAGCCGGACAGGCGGTCATTTGGCGTCCAATTTAGGCGTGGTGGAACTGACGATTGCAATGTTCTGCGCGCTGAATCTTCCGAAGGATAAGATTATCTGGGATGTAGGGCACCAGTCCTATACGCACAAGATTTTAAGCGGGCGGAAGGATAATTTTGATGGACTGCGCCAGTATGGGGGCTTGAGCGGTTTTCCGAAGCGGAAGGAAAGCCCGTTTGATGCGTTCGACACGGGACACAGCTCGACTTCGATCTCGGCGGGGCTTGGTATGGCACAGGGGCGCGATCTGCTGGGCGAGGATTATTCGATCGTTTCCGTCATCGGGGACGGCGCGCTGACCGGCGGCATGGCGTATGAGGCGCTCAACAATGCGGGACGGCTCAAGACGAATTTTATTATTGTTTTAAATGATAATAATATGTCCATTTCGGAAAATGTCGGCGGTATGTCGCGGTATCTGAATAATCTTCGTGCAGATGAGGGCTACAATCTGTTGAAGAAGAATGTGGCGGGCACGTTATCGCGGATTCCGATGATCGGTTCGGATCTGGTCGGCACGCTGCTCCGGACAAAGAACAGCATCAAGCAGCTTCTGATTCCGGGCATGTGGTTTGAAAATATGGGAATCACGTATCTGGGACCGGTGGATGGACATGATATTAAGGGGTTGATCCGTATTTTCAGCGAGGCGAAAAAGATCAACCGCGCGGTGCTGATCCATGTGATTACGAAAAAGGGCAAGGGATACCGTCCGGCGGAGAAGAATCCGTCGGCATTTCACGGAGTTGAACCATTTGATATTGAAACGGGAAAACCGCTCCGGAAAAAGGAACATCCGGGCTATACAGATGTATTTTCCAGAGAAATTTGCCGCTTGGCAGCGGAAAATCCGAAGATCGTGGCGGTGACGGCGGCGATGCCGGATGGAACGGGGCTCAAACGGTTCTCGAAAGAATATCCGGACCGCTTTTTCGATGTGGGAATCGCGGAGGAACACGCGGTTACCTCGGCGGCGGGTATGGCGGCAGCCGGTCTGAAACCGGTGGTGGCGGTGTATTCGTCCTTTTTACAGAGGGCATATGATCAGGTCATTCACGATGTCTGTATCCAGAATCTTCCGGTTGTGTTCTGCGTGGATCGCGCGGGACTGGTCGGAAGCGATGGGGAGACGCATCAGGGTATTTTTGATCTGACATTTCTCTCCTCTGTGCCGAATATGAGCGTGATGGCGCCGAAAAACCGTTGGGAACTGGAAAAGATGCTGCAGTTTGCCATCTCCTACGATGGACCGATTGCGATCCGTTATCCGAGGGGCGAGGCGTACCGGGGCTTGAAGGAATTTCTGGCACCGGTCGAGTATGGCGTCAGCGAGATGTTGTATGAGGAGAGAGGGACGGCGCTTCTGGCAGTCGGAAGCATGGTCAGCACGGCAGAGCATATCCGGGAGAAATTAAAGAGTGCCGGGCAGCCGTGTACGCTGGTCAACGGGCGGTTTGTGAAACCGATGGATACCGACGTGATCGACCATCTGGCAGGAACGCACCATACGATCGTGACACTGGAGGAAAATGTCCTGCGCGGCGGTTACGGCGAGCGGGTGACGGATTATGTACAGAAGCATTATCCGCAGATCAAGGTAGTTAATATAGCGCTGCCGGATGCCTACGTCGAACACGGAAATGTGTCGGTGCTCCGGAATGAGCTGGGAATTGACAGTGATTCGATTCTGGCGCAGCTGAAACGTGAAGGTGTGCTGGAGACTGACGCGGAAGCGTGATGGGAAACAAAAGAGTGGCAGCAGCGGAAGGAAGAACATAGAATGAAAGAACGGTTAGATGTACTTCTCGTCAAGAGAGGTCTGGCAGAATCCCGTGAGAAGGCGAAAGCGATCATCATGTCCGGGATTGTATATGTAGAAGATCAGAAAGAAGACAAGGCGGGTACGACCTTCGATGAAAATGCGAAGATCGAGGTACGTGGATCTACCTTAAAATATGTGAGCCGCGGAGGTCTGAAACTGGAGAAGGCGATGACGCATTTCGGAGTGACGCTGGATCAAAAGGTCTGTATGGATGTCGGCGCGTCCACAGGCGGATTTACCGACTGTATGCTGCAGAATGGCGCGGTCAAGGTGTTTTCGGTCGATGTAGGACATGGACAGCTGGCGTGGAAACTTCGCAATGATCCGCGTGTGGTCTGCATGGAGAAGACAAACATCCGTTATGTGACACCGGAGGATATCGGCGAGCCGGTAGATTTCTCTTCGATCGACGTTTCCTTTATTTCCCTGACGAAGGTTTTAGGTCCGGTCAAGGAGATTTTAAGCCCGGGCGGCGAGGTGGTTGCACTGATCAAGCCGCAGTTCGAGGCGGGACGTGAGAAAGTCGGAAAGAAGGGCGTTGTCCGCGAGAAGAGCACGCATCTGGAGGTCATTCAGATGGTGATGGCATATGCGGCAGAGATCGGTTTTGAGATCCGGAATCTGGAATTTTCCCCGATCAAGGGACCAGAGGGAAATATCGAGTACCTCCTGTACCTGCATAAACCGGAACAGGCATCGGAGGAAACTGTGACTGGTGAGGAAGCACTTGCAAAAGCGGAAAAAGAGTGTCCGGTTTCACCGGAACAGGTTGTTGAGGAAGCTCACAGGGAGTTAGACAAAACATGAGAAATTTCTATCTGATTGTAAACCGCGAAAAGCCGCGCGTAGAGGAGGCGGCCGGTTTGATTTGCAGCTTTTTTGCGGAACAGGGCTGTCGCTGCATCCGTCTGGATCGCCATGATGGACTTCGCAGGGACGCAGAAGTGGCTGCGGCATACCGCTATACCGATCGCCGGACGGTGCCGGAGGATACAGATTGTGTGATTTGTCTGGGTGGTGATGGAACGCTGATTCAGGCGGCGCGTGATCTGGCGGGACGGAAGATTCCACTGTTTGGCATCAATATGGGGCATCTGGGGTATCTGACGCAGATCGGGCATGAAGAGGACATTCTGCCTGCCATGCGGGATCTGATGGAAGATCACTACCGTCTGGAAAGCCGGATGATGCTCAAGGGGTGCGTGATTTCCGGCGGGAAGGTCGTCATGGAGGATATCGCGTTGAATGATATCGTCCTGAACCGTATGGGAATCGATGCGTTCCGGTTTGAGCTGGCTGTCAATGGACAGCTGTTTAACGAGTATTCGGCGGACGGCATGGTGGTTGCGACCCCGACCGGTTCGACGGCATACAACCTGTCAGCGGGCGGTCCGATCGTGGCGCCAGAGGCGGATCTGATGGTATTGACACCGCTCTGCCCGCATTCACTCAATTCGCGCAGCATCGTTCTGCCGCCGGATAACCATTTGAGCCTGCGGATTCAGACGACCGGGCGGACGAAGGTTTCGCTGAGCTTTGACGGCGATACGGTGGTTGATATTGAGCCGGGTGATACAATCGAGATAGCAAAATCAGAGATCGAGACGACATTGATTCAGCTCAAACAGGTGCCATTTTTGGAAAATATACGGAACAAAATGAAACAGATATAAAAGGAGTCAGAGCCATGAAAATGGAACGTCACAGCAAGATTGTGGAATTGATTGGAAAATATGAGATTGAAACGCAGGAAGAGCTGGCGGAATATCTGAATAAAGAGGGATACAATGTCACGCAGGCAACGGTTTCCAGGGATATCCGGGAGTTAAAGCTGTCTAAGATCCAGACAGAAAACGGCGGACAGAAATATGCGGTTTTCCATCCTCAGACGGCGTTCAATGATAAATATACCCGTATTCTGCACGATAGCTTCGTTTCCATGGATATGGCGCAGAACATCCTTGTCATCAAGACGGTGTCAGGCATGGCGATGGCAGTCGCGGCAGCGCTCGACGCCATCCATTTTTCAGAGATTGTCGGCTGCATCGCCGGGGACGATACGGTCATGTGTGCAGTCCGTACGGTGGACGATACGATCGTGCTGATGGACAAGATCCGCAAGCTGATTGCGGGATGAGGTAAGGTGGGTTCACGCATTTTTTGCGGGAACCGCTGATAAGGAGGAACGGAAAGCGGATGCTTTATCATTTACGAGTGAAAAATCTGGCTCTGATCGATTCGGCGGAGGTGGAGTTCGGGGACGGACTCAACATTCTGACCGGTGAGACGGGAGCCGGAAAATCGATCATCATCGGTTCGGTCCAGATCGCGCTGGGCGGAAAAGCACCGAAAGAGATGATCCGCCGGGGTTGCGACAGCGCCTACATTGAACTGGTTTTTTCCATCGATGATGAGAGAAAGCGCGAGCAGCTGAAGGAACACGATGTTTACCCTGATGAAGAGGGAATTTTAATCATTTCTAAGAAAATCACACCGACCCGGAGCATCAGCCGCATCAACGACGAGACGGTAACGGCTGCAAGGCTGCGGGAGATCACGGGTCTTCTGATCGATCTGCACGGACAGCATGAACACCAGTCGCTGGTGAATGCGTCAAAACATCTGGAAATCCTCGATGCGTATGGCGGGGAGAAACTTCTCCCATTCAAACAGAATACGGAAGCTGCCTATCGCTTGTATATGCAGTTAAAACAGAAATGTGCCGCATTTGCATCCGATCAGGAGACGAGACTGCGGGAGATGGATTTCTGCCGGTTTGAGATCGAGGAGATTGAAAATGCCGCGTTAAAGGATGGCGAAGAGGAAAAGGTGGCAGCCGATTTTAAGCGGTTTTCCAATGCCAGACGGATCGCTGAGAGTCTTTCACAGGCATATGACGCGGTGTCCGGCGATGCGGTGTCGCGGGCGTTCCGTGAGATCGATGGTGCGATGGCATTTGACGAGGGATTGAAGGGGATCCGTGACGAGCTGTGCGATGTAGATTCCCTTCTTTCAGATCTTTCCAGGGAGATTTCCGGATATATGGACGATATGACCTTTGACGAAGCGGCATTTCAGGAGACACAGGAGCGGCTTGACCTGATCCGGAGCCTGGAAACCAAGTATGGAAAGACGATCCCGGAGGTACTTCAGGCGTTGGAAGAAAAGAAAGCGCGACTGCAGGAACTGGAGAATTACGATGAACTTCGGGAACAGGCGGAAAAAGAACTGGAACAGGCGGAAGCAGTACTGAAAGAACATTCCGAGGCATTGTCAGCAGCGCGTAAGCAGTTTGCCGGGGAGCTGGTGGAGAAGATCGCAGACGGGCTTCGGGAACTGAATTTCCTTGATGTGCAGTTTAAGATGGAGTTTAGGCGGCTGGATCATTACACGGCGGGCGGTATCGACGAGCCGGAATTCCTGATTTCCACGAATCCGGGCGAACCGGTTCGGCCGCTCGGTATGGTGGCGTCCGGCGGTGAGCTGTCGCGTATCATGCTGGCAATCAAGACGGTGCTGGCGGAGACCGATCAGGTTCCAACGTTGATTTTTGATGAGATTGACACCGGTATCAGCGGGCGGACTGCACAGATGGTATCGGAGAAGCTGCGGATCCTCTCCAAATGCCGTCAGGTCATCTGCATCACGCACTTGCCGCAGATCGCGGCGATGGCGGACCAGCACTTCGAGATCCGCAAATCCGCGTCCGATGGACGGACGGCAACCTCCATCCGCGCCTTAGACCGCGAGGCGATGGTGGACGAACTTGCGAGACTGCTGGGCGGCGCGGAGATCACCGAGACCGTGCGGCAGAATGCGGAGGAGATGAAGAAGCTGGCAAAGGAGCGGAAGCTGGAGGTGTGATTATAAATTAAATATAAGATTCGGATTCAGAAAAATGTCGCGTAAGGCGGCATTTTTTTGATCCCCAGATGCCAATTAGGTCGAAGTTTGACCGTTTGCGTCGAAGTGGATTTGGAATAGATGCATATATGATAAAGTTAAAATAGAAAGTATTGGGGATAAAAATAAGAACGGAAGAAATCTTAACTGGAACAAAGACATTTCAAAAAGCAAAAACATGTATTTATAATACGGTGGAATGCGCGTTTATGTGGATATTCCGACCGAATATGGAAAAAACATGGTTGAAGGATCTGGTCACAGGAAATGCATCCTTTTTTGATCTTGTAGCAGTCAGAAGGTTGAACAAGATAAAAACAAAGAAAACCACACAAAATCAACTGTGCAAAATATAAATATGTAATGAAACATTATTGCACAAAAATACAAGGCATGATAGGAGTCTCCGTTTTTCTGGGATTTTGTTTTATATTGTCAGAAAAACAGGACGACATAATATGTATTATGTGGTACATAAGGGGAATACAGAAATAAGCAGAGGTATTTCTTTTTCAAAAATGCTGGATTTTACTGAATTTTTCAAAATCCCTGCAACTCATAAGTTTATAAAATTATGCTGATATGCTTCTAAGGGATTGATTTTTCTGTTTTTTGATGATAGTATCATATTGATTATAAAAACAGGAGGAGACCGCGCACCACATAATGCATATTATGTGGTACAGGGGGAGTATATGGGACGTGAAAACCTCGTTGGGATGAAGTTCGATCATCTTCTGGTTTTAAAAAGAGATGATACGAGGAAAAGCATACATTCCTACTGGCTTTGTCAATGCGACTGCGGAACTATATGTTCTGTAGCCGGGACGCATCTGAAGACAGGACACACCAAAAGTTGTGGCTGCTATCGAAAAAGAAAACCTGCACTTGGGAAAAACCAGAAGCTGTGGCTGCCTTAGGCAGGAACAGAGAAAAGTAAATATGCGCAAATCCATCCATTTTGCAGAAAATACCTGTCTGGAGCGGATCGCGAGCCGGAAAGAGGCAGTGAACAACACCAGTGGACACCGAGGTGTATACCGGAGAGAAAATGGAAAATGGCGTGCCAGCATCGGGTTCCAGGGAAAAGTTTATAACCTTGGGACATTTGTGGACTATGAGGATGCAGTAAAAGCCAGATTGGAAGCAGAGAAAAAGTATTATGACACATTTTTAGAGCAATATCAGAACAGGACGAAGTAGGTGGACAGCAAAAAACGATGGTGTAAGCTGTCTATTTCGTGTGTATTCAGACAGAAAAATGACTGACTAAGGAGAAAAGTGCAATGGCGCGCAAAACGCAGAGAAGACCGGACAAGATAGAGCTGGGTGTGGTGGATATCCATACACACGTGCTCCCGGGGATAGATGATGGGGCAGAGAAAATGGCACTCAGTTACCGGATGCTTCGGAGATCTTATAAGCAGGGCGTCCGGAAGGTGATAGCCACCCCACACTATGTAGCGTATCACTGGCGGACAAAACCGCAGCAGATACAAGAGCTTATGGAGAAGTTGGCGGCTCGTGTCCAGAAGGCGATGCCCGATCTTGAACTCTACCGGGGGCAGGAAATCCAATACTTCGAAGGCATGGTCGAGATGCTTCGGGAAGGAAAGCTTCTGACACTGGCGGGCAGCCGGTACGTGCTGACCGAGTTTCTGCCGACATCCTCCTGGAGCCAGATCGAGGGCGCTGTCCGGGAGCTGACGATGGCGGGCTATCTGCCTGTGCTGGCACATATCGAGCGGTACCAGTGTCTGCGGGAAAAAGGACGCCTGGAAGAGCTAATGAAGGAAGGCGCGTATCTCCAGATGAACTACGGAAGCCTCACGAAACTGAGCCATTTCTGGAAAATAAGGGAGCGCCTGGACCGGAGGTGGTGCCGCCGGACACTTCTAGCCGGTTACATCAGTTTCCTGGGAACCGACATGCATGGCAACCGCCACCGGGTTCCCAACAGTGCGAAAGCCATCGCATGGATCCGGAAAAAGGGAGGCAGTGAGCTTGCCAGACAGCTGTCGATCGAAAATCCGGAAAAGATCATACTGGATGAGAAATTGTAAAAGAATAGATGTTTGCGAAAAAATGCAAATGTTTTTCGAAATCACGTGGTTACAGAACATTGACAAATTCCGTTACCGAGCATGTATGCGTGAACCGTAACATTGTAACAATGTCTGACAGATAAAAACAATACGAAAAGGGAAAAGGAAGGTATGGAAAAGAGAAAAAATCAAGGACAAGAATGGGAAGACGAGGAAGTAATCGATCTGGGTGAAATCTTTTATGCATTACTCCGGAAACTCTGGGTCATCATTGCAGTGGCGGTGCTCGGAGCCGGAATCGGCGGAGCATACAGCTATTTTCTGCTCACACCGCAGTACAGCTCAACGGCGAAGATTTATGTACTGACGAAAGAGACAACGCTGACCTCGTTAGCCGATCTGCAGATCGGCACGCAGCTGACACAGGATTACAAGACGATCATCACCGGTCGTTCCGTTATGGAAGAGGTGGTTGATAAGCTTCATCTGGATATGGATTATAAAGAACTGGTCAGAAAAATTAAGGTGGAGAACCCGTCGGATACTCGTATTTTAAACATTTCTGCACTGGATCCGGATGCGGAGATGGCAAAAAAAATTGTCGATATGACCGCAAAGGTGGCATCCGACTATGTCGGCGAGATCATGGAAATGACGCCGCCGAAACTCATCGAGAGCGGTGAGGTGGCAAACCAGAAAACCAGCCCGAGCAATACGAAAAACGCGCTGATCGGCGCACTGATTGCCGCAGTGATCGTGTGCGGATACATTACACTGACGGTTATCCTGAATGATACCATCCGTTCGGAAGAAGATGTGGAGAAATATCTGGAACTGCCAGTACTGGCAGCACTCCCAGAGAGCAAGATCCACGAACGGGGCGAGAAGAAAGTAAAACGTACCTCTGGTATCTGGGATATCATCAATCCATTTGCCGGAAAAGATAAGAAGGAAAGGTAGGAGACCATGTCAATTCAGAACGGATTCATCCAGATCATACAGGATGAGAAAAGAGATTATCAGTATGAGGAAGCAATGAAGACACTCCGTACCAACATCCAGTTTTCCGGAAATGGGCTCAAGGTCATCATGCTGACCAGTGCAATGTCGGATGAAGGAAAGAGTGAGACCTCCTCCCAGCTTGCGATCTCGATGGCACAGACCGAGGGACGCGTGTTATTTATCGATGCGGATATCCGTAAATCCGTGTTGGTAGCCCGTTTCGGGGGCGGACAGCAGATTTACGGACTGACACAGTACCTGACCGGGCAGCGGCTTTTAGGGGAGGTTCTGTATCACACGAACCTGCCGAACCTGGATATCATTTTCTCTGGTCCGATGGCACCGAATCCGGCAGAGCTTCTGAGCGAGGATGCATTTAGTAAGCTGATCGCGTGGGCGAGAAATGAGTACGACACGATCATCATCGATACGCCGCCGCTCGGAAGTGTCATTGACGGTGCGATCATCGCACAGCGTTGCGACGGAGCGATCCTGGTAGTCGAGAGCGGTGCGCTTAGCTACCGTCTGGTGCAGAAAGCCAAAAGCCAGCTGGAGCGGACCGGCTGCCGGATTCTCGGCGCGGTGCTGAACCGTGTGGACATGGCAGGCAGCGGCTACTATCACAGATACTATGGTAAATATTCGAAATATACAAAATATTATGAAAACGAGCCAGTCAAATGAGAAAGCAGAAAATGATCCGGTGGATCGCCTGGGCGGTGGCAGGAATCGCCTGTGTAGCGGGCGGCATTCATGTTTATCAGAAATATCAAGAAAGAGAAGCGGCAATCCGTGCGATTGAAGCCCGTGATCAGGCAAAAAGCCAGGAGGAAGAAGACCTTGCAAATGGAATTTTGACCTGGAATGGCAAAAAATACCGCCGCAACACGGCGATGCGGGCGATTCTCTGCATAGGTGTTGATACCAAGGGGGAGATGGAAGCCCAGAACGTCGCCGGAAAAGGCGGAGACGCCGATGCACTCTTTTTAGTGGCGCAGGACGCTGCCAAGGATGAGGCACAGATTGTGTTAATTCCGAGAAATACGATGACAGAGATCGAGGTTTTTGATTATTTTGGAAATCCAATCGGAACCGAGACGAAGCAGCTGACACTTGCCTATGCGTTCGGGGACGGACGCGAAAAAAGCTGTGAGCTGACAGTGGGAGCGCTTTCTAAGCTGCTATTTGGACTTCAGATAGACGGATACTTTGCCGTCAATATGGACTCCATCCCCTATTTTAACGACGCGGTCGGCGGCGTACCCATCACGGTTGAAGATGAGATGGTCGCAGAGAAATATCCTGACGATTTCAAGATGGGAGAAACCGTCACTCTGATCGGTGACCTGACGGAGAAATACGTCCGGTTCCGAGATATCAACGAAGATGGTTCTGCTACAGTGCGCCTGCACCGTCAGAAAGGATATCTGAAATCCTTTATTCAGAAAGCCAAAGAAAGCCAGACAGCGGATAAAACAACGATTACGCGCCTGGTAGATGGCATCCAGGAAAAGGCGATCACCAATATGGCAAAAGACCAGTACATGGACATGGGACTTGCAATGTTAAACAGCCCGAAAACCATGGAGGACGGCGATTTTATCGAGCTGTCGGGAGAGATTTATCAGGGTAAATTCGAAGAATTTTATCCGGATATGGATGAGTTAAAAGAGATTGTTATCAATCTTTTTTATAAAGAAAAAGCTTAAAAGGCGCAGGCTTAAAAAGCTGGAAAGGAAAGGGAAGTACAATGAAAAAGAAGTACGCAGCACTTCTGGTAGCAGCCGCTATCATGGCGGTGCCTGGCACTCTGGCCATGGCTGCCGGAAGCCCGAACACAAACGCGACGGTTAGTCACGGAGGAGGACATAGCTCAAGCGCGTCTTCCAAGTCTGCAGGTCTGAATGTGAATGCAGGAACCATCACAAACAAGACCACCACAGGTATCAAGAACAACGGACAGAATGGTTCCAACGGAATCACTGTTTCCCAGGGAACTTCTGGAAGCAACAATGCAGTTGGATTTGCATCCGATCAGCAGATCAAAGACGGCAACAGCTGGGCAGTTGCTGAGAAAGTATTTGAGATCAATGCAGGTATCCCACTGTACCGTGTAACCGGTGATCCGGCTATGGTTGGATACTCTCCGCTGATGCCGGCACAGCAGCTGCAGGCAACTGATGCAAACGGCGCTGTAACGAAAGAAGCAGTGATTGTCAACATTTCAGTTGCAGCCCTGGGCAACGTTCAGAACATCCAGCTGTATTTCTACAATGAGACAACCCATGCATGGGAACTGGCAGCTGTAAACAGTGTTGATTATGCGACCAACACAATCAACGTTACGATGCCGGGCAACGCCATATTTACACTGGTTCATAAGAACTAATCTGTAGATAGGCGGAAAGCGGCAGGAACCTGTTTGGGAAAGCCTGCTGCTTCCCTAAAACAATAAAAATAATTTCTAAATTTCTAACTTTGAGTGGGCCAGACCATTACAAGACCAATATAGATAGATGGTCATGATCCGTCAATGTCAAATAAAAAAGCCAAATTCGTTAGATTATCAGAACGAAAACGAACTGGCGGAATATACCCGAAAACGAAATATCGTTGATTTTGCCGGAAACGGATAAGGGATTTATCTGGAATATAGGTTTCATCCGGAGAACAGGGCAAAAATTGACAAGGGGGAAGAAGTATGTACAAAAGAAATTCGGGCGGCTGGATGAAACACGTTGATTTTATCATCCTGGATATACTCTGCCTGCAGGTAGCACTGACGCTTGCATATGCGTGCAGTGGGTATGGATGGGATATATACACACCGATCTTATATCGGAATGTGGCTATGTTTCTGGGACTGGCAGATCTGATGTTGCTCATATGCCGGGAAACGATGAAAGGCGTGATACGGAGAGGACATTTCCGGGAATTTACCATGACGGTAAAGCAGGCAGTTTTTATAGAAGGAATTGCACTTTTATATCTGTTCCTTTTACAGGAAGGGCAGAACTATTCGAGGCCGGTATTGCTTCTGATGCCGGTATGCTACAGCGTTGTGGCATATGCAGTCCGGGAGCTCTGGAAATGGCACCTACAGAAGAAAAAGACGAGCGACGAGGGAAAAAGCGCCCTTCTGATTGCAGCGAGTGAAGATGTCGTCGAGCGCGTCGTCAAAACAATTAAAGAAAATAACTATGCACAATATATGGTTGCAGGTGTTTCTCTCATCGGAGGTGGAAAATATTCCGTCGGAGAGAAAATAGATGGAGTTCCGGTCGTGGCAGAGGAAGCGGGTATTCCGCACTATGTCTGTCAGGACTGGATCGATGAAGTCCTGGTGGTCACCTCAGACGAGGTGCCGTATCCGGGAAAGCTTTTAAGCCAGCTGATGGAAACCGGCGTGACGGTGCACCTGGGTCTGGCAAAGGTAATGAGTGAGCCGGGGAAAAAACAGTTTGTCGAAAAGATAGGACCGTACACGGTGTTGACAACCAGCATCAACTATGCGTCCTCCTTCCAGCTTTTCTTAAAGCGCGTAATGGATATCATGGGCGGTCTGGTCGGCTGCACAATTACAGTACTATTGCTTCCGTTTGTCGGCACAGCAATCTACCTGGCGTCCCCGGGACCGATCTTCTTCGCCCAGGAGCGTGTTGGTAAAAACGGAAAACGGTTCAAGATGTATAAATTCAGAAGCATGTACATGGATGCCGAGGCACGAAAAGCAGAGCTGATGAAAGATAACCGACTTGGCGATGGAAAGATGTTCAAACTTGATTTCGATCCGCGTGTTATCGGAAACAAGATCCTGCCGGATGGAAGCCACAAGACCGGAATCGGCGATTTCATCCGCCGTACCAGTTTAGATGAATTTCCGCAGTTTTTCAATGTGCTGAAAGGTGATATGTCGATCGTCGGCACGCGCCCGCCGTTGATTTCGGAAACCAATCTTTATGAGCTGCATCATAAAGCCCGGCTGGCGATCAAGCCGGGGATTACCGGGATGTGGCAGGTAAGCGGTCGGAGTGACATTACCGATTTTGAAGAGGTTGTAAGGCTTGACCGAGAGTATATCAGTAACTGGAATATCGGGATGGATATCAAGATACTGGTGAAGACGGTGATGGTGGTTTTGAAGGAGGATGGATCGATGTAATGACCGGTAGAAGAAGAGCCCGGAGACGGATTGGATGTTTGGATAATAAATGTCTACTCAACAAAATCAGTTGAGGTCTGATGGTCTATGGTGGAGTTGAATATGGACAACCAGAGAAAAGCCTGATTTCATGTGGGTTTGCGCGGCTTGACCTTTTCACCTCAACTTGTTTCTGCTTGTCATGGTGCGTTATGACCAGCGTGTTTTCGGGAGTTAATGGCTTCTGGTTGCGCTCTATACTTAACCCACCACAGCGAAAGCTGATAGAGCAGAAAACAGAATGAGGAGGTACGAGGACAAGCCTGCGTATAGATTGTTGCTACAATCTGTATACAGGCTTGTTGTTGTGCTATGAAGTAGGAAAGGTGAATAGTGAAAGACGAGCATGACAATTTAAGGAAAAGAACTGCTGGGATTGGTGTATAAGCCTAGGACAAGAATAGAAACTATGGAATGACGGTTGGAGAGAAGTAATGGAAGAAAAAATCAGACTTGCGGTTTTCGGACAGAAACGTCTTTCGCGTGAAGGCGGGATAGAGATTGTTGTAAAGGAGTTATGCACCCGAATGGCACAGAATGGTTGTGATGTGACTTGCTACAATAGAGCAGGCCATCATGTGAGCGGTGCAGAGTATGACAAAACAATTGAATATGATGGTATCCGTCAAAAGGTTGTTCCGACCATTGAGAAGAAGGGACTTGCAGCGGTAAGCTCTTCCTTTTTTGCAGCACTTTGTAGTGCATTTGGAAGATACGATGTGGTGCATATCCATGCAGAAGGCCCTGCCTTTTTCTGTTGGATACCAAAACTTTTTGGCAAGCGTGTAATCAGCACTATTCACGGTTTGGACTGGGCCCGCGAGAAGTGGCGCGGAAGCGTTGCATCCAAGTTCATTCGTGGCGGCGAAAAAAACGCCGTGAAATATGCGGACGAAATCATCGTTCTAAGCAAAGGCGTTCAGAAGTACTTCATGGATACGTACGGGAGGGAGACGCATTTTATCCCTAATGGTGTCAATCGGCCAGAGGTTCGGGAGGCAAAGTTAATCACTGATAATTTTGGACTGAAAAAAGACTCATACATATTGTTCCTCGGTCGTCTGGTGCCGGAAAAAGGTATTCGATATCTGGTTGAGGCGTTCAAGAATGTCAAGACAGATAAAAAGCTGGTCATCGCAGGCGGCTCTAGCGATACGGATTCCTTTATGGAGGAATTGAAAGACCTGGCGAAGGGCGACGATCGGATTCTCTTTACCGGGTTTGTACAGGGAGCGATGTTGGATGAACTGTACAGCAATGCTTATATTTACACGCTGCCGTCTGATCTGGAGGGAATGCCCTTAAGTCTACTGGAGGCAATGAGCTATGGTAATTGCTGTCTGGTATCTGACATTCCAGAGTGCGCAGAGGTTCGCTTGGGTACGTTTCAGCTATCAGACATCTTCTATAACACAGTCGGTGGAATGATTGGCGGATTGATGTATTGTGCGGTGATGAATGCAAGAAAGCGTCTGTAAAACCGGATGAAATTGTGATATACTGGGAGCGGAAGCTCCCTACGCTGCTCTGATAAACACACACCTCTCCGTGGTGAGCAGTAGGCAACGATCTTATGGTCGGCGAAGATGTGAGAAAAGTAACTATCCATTTTGAAAAAATAATGGAGAAGCGTATTATGGAATTTCAAACAAATATTTTTGAAGGAGTAGAACCGCCATCAAGCAGTAAATACAATTTGATAGGTACAAAACTTCCAACGAGTCAAGATGTGTATTTTGTAAGCAAGTGGCATGAACTTTTTGAACGCTATGAAATGGCGAGAATATTTTTAAGTAAAACTGAGGAAGATAATTGGGATTACTGGTTTGATAAAGTAGATGATGAGGTTACCCAAAAAGGAATTGAATTAATGTTCAAAGCCCAAATGCTTGAAACAGCATTAATAAATTACAACATTCTAGTTGATTTAACATGGACGATGACGTATGTTTCAGCGGAATATGTTTTATACAAATTCGACAATGAAGGTAATGTGACTAATGCGGATGAAATCATTGGTATGCATTCGATTGAAAAGTCATTGGATATGTTGCGAAAGACAGAAAATGGAGTGAGTACGCCGCATGCAGAAGGTAATCCATTTCAATATCTTAAAGTAATGAGACCAGAATTTTCTGATGCAATTGATTTAATTATTGAGTTCTGGAAAGAATTTTCTGAGTCGAATATCAGAAATACATATAACTATATTAAGCACAAAGGTACTCCATGCTACAAGGAAATTGAAGCACTGAGAGATACTCGTTTTTTTAACCTCACTATAGGCAAGGAATCATATCCTACAGATATAAGAGATGTGAGAAAAGTTCTGTCAATAGACGAATTAATGAATGAGTTGAGAAAATTTGATAACGAAAAATTGTATCCGTATGTTGTTGGGCTGATTGAAAAACTGAAAATAGCAGTTTCTCCATCTCCAATGATAATATAATAGAATACATTCAAGTTGAAATCGAGGTGAGAGAATGAGTAATCTTGGATGGTATCAATGGATTACCACCGCTTCAAAGAAAGTTGGCGGTCCATTAAATCTCTTAGCAATAATTGGAGGCAGTTGTCTTGTTGTAGGTGGTACAGTGGGAAGCGTGATCACAAACAAATACAGAGACATTAAGGACAAAAAAGAGTTGAAAACTCTGGGAACATACTCCGTGAAAAAAGATGCGGAAATCAAGAAGATGAAATTGGTTTTGAAAACCGGTGATCAGATTGCCATTCTTGCAGCAGATGATGATTCGATCTTAATTGTAAAAAACGGAGATAAGGATAATCCGTATTTTGTGTCTGCTGATTTTTTGAAGGGATGTTCGGATTACAAGGGAAAGTGAGCATATTGCCCTCACCCAAACACAGTGTTATACTTAAACCATTAAAAAGAGGTTATCACCATTCCCAGAACGAAAGGCAGCAAAAACCGTCCCAAAACCAATACCGACTACGCATCCCAGATCGCGGAGAAGCAGGAGACTATTGCGTCTCTGAATACGGAAATCGCATCCATCTAGAAAGCGATTGAGGAGCAGAAGAACACACTGAAAGCGAAGAAGACTGCTCTGAAGAAGACCGAAAAAGAAGAGGCATCCCTGGAAGCTAAGAAGGCAGAAGCCGAGAGTGTGGTTAAGAGATTATTAGCCAGCGGGATGAGTGCGGACGAGATCCTCGAAAAACTGAAATAAAACCATAAAACTATAAAACACACACGACCGTGTAGGAAAGGAAAGAATTAAATGGAAGAAATCGTAAAGTTCTTAAAAGAGGCTGAAACATATTATTTGGCAACGGTCGAAGGCGACCAGCCGAAAGTGCGTCCGTTTGGCACAGCACATATTTTTGAAGGAAAGCTGTACATCCAGACTGGCAAGAAGAAGGATGTTTCTAAGCAGCTGCATGCCAATCCGAAAGCAGAGTTGTGTGCATTCAAAGGCGGCGAGTGGATTCGTGTTTCCGGGGAACTGGTAGAAGATGACCGCATTGAGGCGAGAGAATCTATGTTGGATGCTTATCCGGCACTGAAGAAGATGTATGCCGCAGATGATGGCAACACTGAGGTCTTCTACTTCAAGAATGGTGTGGCTACCATTAGTTCTTTCACCCATGAGCCGAAAGTGATCAAGTTTTGATGATATGCCGTGTGGACAAAACTGAACTCCAGGAGTTCACACGGTATTTTTTGAAGGTTGTCGTATAGTTTATAACGAAAATAAAAGAAGAACAAAACAAATGGAGCGTGAGAAAATGAACTTATCAAAAATACATCATATTGCAATCATCGTATCTGACTACGAAGTTGCTAAGGATTTCTATGTGAACAAGCTGGGATTCTCTGTTATCAGAGAGAACTACCGTCCAGAGCGTAAGGACTGGAAGCTAGATCTTCGTGTCAATGAGCACACAGAACTGGAGATTTTTGCAGAAGAAAACCCGCCGAAGCGTGTGAACCGCCCGGAGGCCTGTGGGCTGCGTCACCTTGCGTTCTGTGTGGAGAGCGTGGAGCAGACAGTGAATGAGTTAGCAGAGGTAGGAATTGAATGTGAGCCAATTCGTGTGGATGATTACACCGGCAAGAAGATGACTTTCTTCCATGACCCGGACGGACTGCCGTTGGAGCTGCATGAGTAAAATGAAGAAAACAAGAAAACCAGGCGGTGGCCGGAAGAAGTTGAAGCCAGAGTACGATGCCGGGAAAAATCTGAAAGAGCAGATGGAAAGTGCTGTGGCACTTTATGATTCTGAGATGTCCTTGCAGGCCATCGGAGATGAGTTGGGATTAAATCCCATCAAGGTACGGAAGCTGCTCATCACGGCAGGTGTGTATGAATCAGAAGTGGCGGAAAAAGTAAAAAACACTTTTGAAGAATACCGAGAAACACAGGACTACAAAACCTCCATGAATACCAGAAGACACGACACAGCGATCATCCGAAAGCGTATTATAAGGACTTTGACGGTGTTCTTGTGACTGATGGCCTGGAACAGTATCATAAGCTGGAGCGGGATCTTGCTGGTGTGAAGAATGCGAATTGCATGGCTCACGCAAGGCGCCACTTCGCAAATGCGATTAAGGAAATTGGAAAAAGTAATCCAGAAGCGGTCGAGGCGTCTGTTGCGTATAAAGCACTGGTACGAATTGGTGCCATTTATGACCTGGAAGGAGCTTTAAAGGAACTGACTCCAGAAGAACGCTTAAATGAGCGGCAGGCTTCCATCAAGCCTCTGGTTGAAGAATTTTTTGCCTGGCTCCGAAAGATACAGGCGGACCGGTCGGTGCTTCCAAAGAGTGAAACAGCCAAAGGCATCAACTATTGCCTGAATCAGGAAGCATATCTGAAAGTATTCCTGTCAGATGGAGAAGTACCGATTGATAACCTGGCCAGCAAACGTGCGCTGAGAACTTTCACGATTGGCCGTAAAAACTGGATGACCATCAATACGGTACGAGGAGCTGATGCCAGTGCAATCATTTACAGTGTTACGGAGACCGCCCGGGCGAATGGCCTGAATGTCTACTATTACATGAAACATTTGTTGACAGAGCTGACACAGGTTGTTCGTGCCGATGGAAGTATAGATGAAAAAGATTTGGAACCACTCATGCCGTGGTCAAAAGACCTTCCGGCCGAGTGTTACAAGCGCCGCAAATAAGCGGCGCTGTATTTGGCGTGGAGCGAAGAATTTGACCTTTACGCAAAAACCAGACAACCGTGCTTATATTACGAACGAAATAAGCACAATCGTCTGGTGGTAAGGCATAAAAATCCCCCAGTCGTACACAACTGGGGGAGAAAGAAGGTGGCCCGGAGCTCATCTTCCCGGCTTCGGACCTCGCAAGGTTACCGAAACCTGATCACTGTTGAAAGTATAGCCGATGTAGTAGTGCTAGTCAAGCAGAAAGAAAACTTAGGCAGTCTTTTTAGAATTGCAATAGTCATAGAGATTCAGAAGATAGTCGGGGCTTTCTCTCCAAATTCCGGTATCATAGTCGAAAAGTGTTTCATATACCTTTGAATTTGTGAAGCGTAACAGTGCATCTTCATAGGAAATAGTATCACGCAAAGCGAGTTCTTTGATCGTATCGCGCATGAGACTGACAGCACAGCTTTCTTTCTGCGTATCTGTGAAGTTATAGTTTGACATCTCCATAGCGGTCACTCCTTATATATTCAAGATGATTAACGGCGTCCTGCGTGCGAAAACAGAATTGGTCTTTTAGGCGATTGGGAAGAAGTTTTTCAATAGCTATTTTGTCTGCTTTCGGTGTGCCGGGGATACCAAAGTCAACGCCACCGATATACTGCTGTAAGGTGTGGGCTGTTTGGTCATCTGCAATTTTTCCACCGATGATGTCGATGGTGCCGTATTTTTTCAAAAGTTGTGGGAACAAATCCTTTTTTCGGTTTGCTGCTACAAAATGAAGCCATTCAACAGAGGCTCCTTGGAAACAGTAAGCTAATATGTTGGGATCGTAGTGGAATTTGTAAACAGATATCTGTCCGTCTTCTGGGTTGAAATCTTTTGGAACTGTACCAATACGCATCGCTTTCCTAACCGAAAGCTGAACGTAATTGTACGCTTGCTCGTAGGAAGATGTAAGATAAAAACCTCGGCCAAAATCGAGTCCACCAAAGCAGCGATTCAGGTCAATCGCCGGGATACCAATGTAGCTACCGTGGTACAGAAGCATCCCATCCTGCAATTCAATCATACGGATACACCTCGATTCTTTAACAAGGTTTCAACATCGTGAAGAACACAGGCGTAACCGTTTAGATGAAGGATGTCATAGCATTCAGAAATAAATCCAAGAATGTCGTATTTCTTAAAAAGTTCAGCGCAATCGCTGGGAGACATTTTCCACTTGGACTGAGCCATGCGGAAAACCCAGCACTGCATATCGGCAATGTCAATATTATATTCACTCATAGAGAGTACCTCCTTTGAGTACAATTTCTCAATTTAAGTATAGCTCTTTTTCTGCCGCTTAGCAATGACAGAATTGTAAATTTCAGATTATTTTATGCCTGTCTGCCCCGTGCAGATGGGCTTTTTTCATGCCTGCGAGGAGGTGGTTACGCAAATGGCATCCAGAATCCAGGGCATCACCGTTGATTATTCCGGGGCTCTTTGAGCCACCTGTCCGGACTTTGAGGGCCACCATTCCGGAGAATGAGAGCCATTTATTCCGGTATCTCTACACAGTACTACTTTATATGCCGGACTACAAAAATGAGCCCGCAGGTATAGAAAAGCTGTTACCGTGGGACGACTTTATAAAGGAACGCTGCAGTGGATTGATTGATGTTGAAAATCAAACACCTGAACACCATGAACCACTGCCTGTTTAAGGCGAAGGATACCAAGGGGGCAGTGGGCAATACGGTGGATTATTCATCGCTTACCGTTGCTTAACTTACTGACATTGGTTCACGGATAGGCACTTTTGGAACCGAAAGTGCCGTAAGAAAACGTGGTGGCAGCAGGAATTCACCATATTTAAATGCGAAGCCACGGCAAATTCCGTTACTGGGAACGTATGCGTGAACAGTAACGGTACTCAATTTTGGGGATTGCCTATAAGCAGTAGAAAACGGTATAATTGAGGAAGGCAGTTGGGTATAAGGGGTACAAGTGGTGTAGATGAAAAATATTGTGAAGACGGAAAGAGGGGCTGTTGCATGCTTGTGAGTTAGTGATTTATGGGTATCATGATAAAACAAAAACAATAATTGGAGAACCTCATTGGAATTTTGGAAAATATTGTTAGATGATATAAAAGAACCGGTTTCGTACCTTCCCATGGGAGTCGGAGCGGCGATTATGATGCTTTTGTTATTGCGGCTGGTTGCCGGGGAGAAGGCATGGAAGCGACCGCAGGTGTATTATTATTTTTTATTGGGGGTATATGAAACGGTTGTGTGGATTCAGGCGTTTTTTTCGCGGGAGTCGGGTTCCAGAACGGGGATTGACTGGCAGCTGTTTGAGACATGGGGCAGAACCTGGCAGTCCAGGGCATATATGGTTGAGAATGTGATTATGTTTCTTCCGCTTGGAGTTTTGCTGCCGTTGGCAGAAAGGCGGTGTGCCAAATGGTGGAAGATGCTTTTGATCAGTATGCTGTTGTCGATGATGATCGAGGGGATGCAGCTTGTGACAGAAAGAGGATATTGCCAGCTGGACGATGTAGTTATGAATACATTGGGCGGTTGTCTGGGATATGGGGTGATGCGGATAATCGATGCGGTGCATCGCCGTTTGCATCATTCATAGAGGGCTGCGGTATTCATTTCAAGATTATGGCAAATTCATATCTTTGGGGAAGGCAACACGAGAACAACGGCAGTGTTCTTCATTAAATATTTAAGGACACTTGGGTTTTCTGCAACTAATGATATTTTTGCGGAAAATGCGTGGTATTTCCGAAATGCACTTGTTCGTGCAAACTATACGAACCTGCAAAAAGGTATTCACGAAACAACAGAGTATCTGGAAGCGTTTCTCAGAAATCTGCTTTTGAACGAGAAAAATGAGCTTCATAATCGAAATCTTCATATAAGTGGACTTTTGAACGAAGAAAAAGTGGACATTGGGGACACAAAAGTGGATGTTGAGAGTGAAAAAGTGGACATTCGAGACAAAAAAGTGGATATTGAAAGTTTACTTTTCGAAAAAAGTAGTGATTTCTCGGCAAAAACGACGGTTCATATCCATAGACTTTTTGAGAAGTTTGGCTTTGATGAGGTGTTTGGAAGAAGTGCAGTTATGGAGCTTCTTGAGCTGAAAGGTTCAGGTGCTTCAAAACTTCTTTCCAATTTGGTAAAGGCAGACATTATTGAACCAGTATCCGGTCATGGAAAAGGAAAATATAAATTCAAGAAGTAGTTTAGATATTGTAGAATTTCCGCTCATCGAGTGGAAATTTTGCTTAATATGATAGAGATATTTTCCAGAAATCCGGATTTCATTATATTGGAAGATGATGCAGTTCTCACACCGCTTCTGATAGATGATGAAATATCTAGTTTGTCGGCAATCCTTTTAAATGAAGCGTATTATGAATTGCTAAAAATCGGACAAAAGATGGTTGATGGCATTCCGGTATTAAGTCCGACTTGCCTGATACCATTTAAGGCGAAAGCGTGGCTGGATTTAAAAGAACGCAAGTTAAATGGAGATCAGGTTGACAGCAAAAATATAAAGAAACATAAAAACGATGTGTTCTGATTAGCACTGTTAATCACAGCCAATGGGCTACACACTCAGCTCAAGAAGTATTGAGAATTTGCTGGCAGTCGGCTATAATGAGATCGATAACATATGCGTGCAGAGGGGGTGATGAATAGTCATCGACTGTGTGCATAAATATGATTAATTTTGGGGGTTTTATGGGGGCTGAAAGCAAAACGAGGATGACAGAGGGAAGTATCTCTAAGAAGATTATTTTATTTGCCATACCATTGTTTCTGGGGAATCTGTTTCAGCAGCTGTATAATACAGCGGATTCCCTGATTGTAGGTAATTATCTTGGCAGCAATGCGCTGGCAGCAGTCAGTTCGTCAGGAAACCTGATTTTCCTGATGGTAGGTTTTATTAACGGTATTGCCATGGGAGCAGGTGTGGTAATTGCCAGGTATTATGGGGCGAAAAACAAGGATTATCTCCAGAGAGCGATTCATACAACCACAGCCTTCGGTCTGGTGGCTGGAATCACACTGACGGCTGCGGGAATGTATCTGGCACCGAAGATTCTGGTACTGATGGGAACACCAGCAGATGTACTTCCGGAATCGATAGTATATTTTCAAACCTATTTTGCAGGTTCTCTGGGTGTAGTCATGTACAATATTTTCGTTGGAATCCTGCAGTCGGTGGGGGACGGCCGCCATCCGCTGATCTATCTGATTATTTCCTCCTGTGTGAATGTGGTGCTGGATATCTTCTTTATCGCAGGACTTGGCATGGGAGTGGGATCGGCAGCCCTGGCAACGGCTATATCCCAGTTTGTCAGCGCGATTCTCTGTATGGTGCATCTGATGCGGGTGAAGGAAGATTACCGGCTGGAGCTTAGGAAGATTCGTTTTGACAGACATATGCTGAGGCAGATTATTCAGAATGGTGTACCTTCCGGTTTCCAGAACTCAGTCATTGCCATAGCCAACGTGTTTGTACAGTCCAACATCAATGCATTCGGTAAAATGGCCATGGCAGGCTGCGGAGCTTATTCTAAGGTAGAAGGTTTTGCCTTCCTGCCGGTGACCTGCTTTACTATGGCGATAACTACCTTTGTGGGACAGAATCTTGGGGCAAAGCAGTATGACAGAGCAAAGAAAGGTGCGAAGTTCGGTATCCTCTGCTCCATCTCCATTGCAGAACTGATTGGTATCACCATATATACGGCGGCACCGGTGCTGATTGCAGCATTCAACCGTGATCCGGATGTGATACATTATGGGGTGATGCAGGCCAGAACCATTGCGTTGTTTTATTGTTTATTGGCATTTACTCACTGTATCGCGGCTGTACTCCGGGGTTCCGGCAATGCTGCCGTGCCCATGATCGTTCTGCTCTGTGTATGGTGTCTGTTCCGTGTCAGCTACATCACACTGGCAGTGCGTCTGATTCCGGATATCCGGGTCATATTCTGGGCATACCCACTGACCTGGAGCATCAGCTCCGTGATTTTCCTGTTTTTGTTTTTAAGGGGAAATTGGGTGCATGGATTTGAGAAGAGGCCGAAGAAGGGATAGGTTTTTATTATATCATATGTGAAATGGCTGTTTTGAGTGGTGGACAGCTGCTTACCGGAAATGATGCAGCTGTCAAAAAATTTCTCGCAGAATCAAGTACAAAAGGATTTCGAGACCACATGAAAGTGACAGGGAGGTAACCAGATTAATGAATTATGCAGAATGTTTAGAACTGGCAAGAGGAAAAATGGGCAATTACTGTAAGGCCTGTCCGGAATGCAACGGAAGAGCCTGCAAGAATCAGATGCCGGGTCCGGGAGCCAAAGGAATCGGAGATACGGCGATTCGGAATTATGACAAATGGAAGGAAATCCGTGTCCAGATGGATACACTGGTGGAGAAACGTCCCATCGATACCTCTCTTTCGTTGTTTGGAAAGAATTTTCAGTATCCGTTTTTTGCAGGTCCGGTGGGAGCCGTGAATATGCATTACGGCGATTCACTGAATGATGTTTCTTACAATGATATATTAGTTTCTTCCTGCGCAGAGTTTGGAATTGCTGCTTTTACAGGAGACGGAATGGACAGCAATGTGATGGTGGCAGCCACGGAAGCCATCAAAAAGGCAGGGGGACTGGGAATTCCTACAGTGAAGCCATGGAATGTGGCGATGATTCGTGAAAAGATGGCGCTTGTCAAGGATGCAGGTGCTTTCGCGGCTGCCATGGATATTGATGCGGCAGGTCTTCCATTTTTGAAAAATTTCAATCCGCCGGCCGGAAGTAAATCAGTGGAGGAACTTCGTGAGATCGTGAAGGCAGCAGGAGTCCCTTTTATTGTAAAAGGAATTATGACGGTAAAAGGAGCTTTGAAGGCTAAAGAGGCCGGTGCAGCAGCTATCGTGGTATCTAACCATGGAGGAAGAGTCCTGGACCAGTGTCCGGCAACGGCAGAGGTTCTGGAAGAAATAGCAAAGGCAGTGGACGGTTCCATGAAAATCTTCGTGGATGGCGGAATCCGTTCCGGTACCGATGTATTTAAGGCATTGGCACTGGGGGCAGATGCGGTTATCATAGCCAGACCTTTCGTCACAGCTGTCTATGGCGGAGGCCGAGAAGGGGTCGAAGCTTATATTCAGAAGATCGGAAGTGAGCTTGCAGATACCATGGCTATGTGCGGAGTATCTTCCCTTGCTGAAATCACCCGCGACTGTGTGAGAGTGTAAAAAAGTAAACTATCAAATATAGCAAAAATTAGTAGAAAGGGTGAGTGATATGCGTTTTAATCGTGTATTTGTAATCGTACTGGATTCCCTTGGAATCGGGCCCATGGCGGATTCAGCCAGATTTGATGATATCGGTGCGGATACGCTGGGGCACATCTCAGAAACAGTGGAACATCTGGATATTCCGAATCTGCAGAGATTGGGACTTGCCAATCTCAAGGCCCTTAAGCAGGTTAAGCCGGCAGAACATCCGGAAGGATATTTCATGGCGATGAATGAGGCGAGCAATGGTAAGGATACCATGACCGGTCATTGGGAGATGATGGGCATTCGGACAGATAAGCCATTTATCACATTTACAGAACATGGATTTCCCAAGGAACTGATTGACGAACTGGAAAAGCGCTGCGGCAGAAAGATAATCGGCAATAAGGCAGCCAGCGGAACGGAGATTCTGGAGGAGCTGGGTGAACAGGAAGTGAATGAAGGAAAACTGATTGTCTATACATCAGCGGATTCTGTGCTTCAGATCTGTGGCAATGAGGAAACCATGGGACTTGAGACCTTGTATCATTACTGTGAGATTGCCAGAGAACTGACTATGCGGGATGAGTGGAGAGTTGGCCGTGTTATCGCAAGACCCTATGTGGGCAAAAAGCGCGGCGAATTCAAACGGACAAGTAATCGCCATGATTATGCTTTGAAACCCACCGGACCGACGGCGCTGAATGCCCTGAAGGATGCCGGATATGATGTGATTTCTGTTGGAAAGATTAACGATATCTTTGTGGGAGAAGGGATAACAGAAAGCAATCATTCCGACAGCAGCGTGCATGGCATGCAGCAGACCATCGATATCGCAAAGCGGGATTTCAAGGGACTTTGCTTTACCAATCTGGTAGATTTTGATGCGTTATGGGGACATCGCAGAAATCCAGTGGGATACGGGGAAGAGATCGAAAAATTTGATAAAAAGCTGGGAGAGCTTCTGCCGCTGCTCCGTGAGGACGATCTGCTGATTCTGACGGCGGATCATGGAAATGATCCAACCTACAAGGGAACGGATCATACGAGAGAGCAGGTCCCGTTTATTGCGTATTCACCATCGGATACGGAAAGTGGGAAGCTTGATACCAGTGACACCTTTGCTGTCATCGGTGCGACTATTGCGGACAATTTCGGTGTCAAGATGCCGGAGGGAACCATCGGAACTTCTATTCTGGATCAGATAAAATAAATGACATTGGACTTGAAGTTAAAAACAGAAAGGCGGCGATTATATGGTTGATTATACAGAAGGAACGGGAAAACAGTACCACACAGGAATCGGTCCGGAGGATATCGGCGGATATGTCATCATGCCGGGGGACCCCAAGCGATGTAAGAAGATAGCAGAACATTTTGAGAATCCGGTGTTAGTTGCGGATAATCGTGAATATACCACATATACGGGAACCATCGATGGGGTAAAAGTCAGTGTAACGTCAACCGGCATCGGTGGTCCGTCAGCGGCTATCGCTATCGAGGAGTTATCCAAGTGCGGAGCCCATACTTTTCTGCGTGTGGGCACCTGTGGCGGTATGCAGGAGGATGTACTGGGCGGAGATATCGTAGTTGCAAGCGGAGCTATCCGCATGGAAGGAACCAGCAGAGAGTACGCTCCCATTGAGTACCCGGCTGTTCCCCATGTGGATGTTATGAATGCAATGATCCGTGCAGCGAAGAATCTGAAGTTCCGCTGTCATGCGGGCGTTGTACAGTCGAAGGATTCCTTCTTTGGTCAGCATGAGCCGGAGGTGATGCCGGTCAGCTACGAGCTTGAAAATAAGTGGCAGGCGTGGCTTCGGATGGGATGCCTGGCATCGGAGATGGAGTCAGCAGCACTGTTTATCGCAGGCAGCTTCCTTCGGGTGCGTGTAGGTGCCTGCTTTCTGGTTCTGGCTAATCAGGAGCGGGCGAAAAAAGGCCTGTCCAATGAACAGGCCCATGATACAGAGGCAGCAATCCGGACAGCGGTGGAAGCCATCCGTATCTTGATTCAGGAGGATGCGAAGAATGAATAATGAGAGGATAGAAACACTCATCGAGGAAGCATTCGCAGCACGGAAAATGGCCTATACACCCTATTCTCATTTTCAGGTGGGAGCGGCTCTGCTGACTGAAAAAGGCGGGATTTACCGTGGCTGCAATATTGAAAATGCGGCCTATACACCGACAAACTGCGCGGAACGCACTGCCTTTTTTAAGGCAGTCAGTGAGGGTGAACGCAGCTTCACAGCGATTGCAGTTGTGGGAGGCCCGGAAGGAGCTTCGGAATTTGACTGGTGTGCGCCCTGTGGCGTGTGTCGGCAGGTAATGAAAGAATTCTGCCATGAGGATGCGTTTCAGATCATTCTGGCACGTTCGGTGAAGGAATATAAGGTCTATACACTGGCGGAGCTTCTGCCGATGGGATTTGGACCGGATAATTTGCAGTAGGAATGCCGATTGCCTCATAAAGCTGGTATGCAGGTGTCAAAGACCCGCGCACTGTAATCTTACAGTTTCATTAATATAACTTAATATATTGGAACACCTTTTGACATTGCAAAAAAAACAGGGTACACTGTATGACAGGCGGGGATGGATTCACCATTTCCGCCTGTATTCAGAAGAAAAAGCGGACGCAGGTCCGATGAAAAATAGAAAAAGTGTGGGGAGTTTGGACGGATGGCTCAGAAAGAGTGGAAACGGGAAGAAATGAAACAGAATCAGGGAAGAACAGAGCAGAACCAGAGAAAAAAGGTTCAGAAAAAGACAGGGTATAGGGCAGTGCTGGCGGCCTCGATGTTTTTGATTGCTGCTTCGGCAGCCCTGTCAGCGTGCCAAAAATCACCGGCGGCTGAGACAACAGCGCAGACACAGGCGGCAGAGGAAACGGAGGGCGCGGTCAGCACGGCGCTCGGAGCGGCGGATCGGGTGCTGGAGGAGAATGGCATGCTGTACCTCAAATACCGCACGGAGATCCGTTCCCTTTCGAAGGAGACAGGCGAGATGAAGACGCTCTGCCAGTTTGACACAGGAGATGAAAACAGCACCTTCTGGGTCTACGGAGGCGGGCTGTATTTTGACCGGATACAGGCGGAGAGTGGCAGCACACAGGGCACGGAGCTTTATGGGCTGTACCGGCTGGATTTGGAGAGTGGTGTGGAAGAGCATTTAGCGGATCTGACGGATCAGCCGTCGGTGCTCTATGCGTCAAAGAACCGCCTGTATGTCAAGGGTTATAACATGAATGTCATTTATACGCTCGATGAGAATGGCAAAACAGCGGGAGAGTTGTCACCGTCAGACACGATCTACGGGGAGATTCCGGCAGGCTGCAGCGAGCTGTTTAATGGGATTCTTCCATATTATACGGAACAGTTTGGGTATATGCCGGTGCAGAATGAAACCTGCCTGGTGATTGCGGATGTGGACGGCAGCCATCCGAGGGAGATTTCGGATATTACGAATACATCGTCGGTGCTGTTTGCGAAGGACGCATTTTTTGCCCTGCTTCGGGATGGCAATGGAAATACGCAGTGTTACCGCTATGAGGTCTCTGACCCGGAGAAACGGACGCTTTTATATGAGACGGCGGAAAATATCAGCCTGGTGCAGTATCAGGACGGATATTTGTACCTGATGGAAAATCAGGCGTCCCAGATCAGCACGGGAAAGTATTCGTTTAAGCGGATTGCGGCGGATGCTAAGGCAGATGCAGCGGCAAATGCCGCCGAGGCGCAGAATGCGCTTTTTACGGTCGAGGAAGAGCCGGGCATGACGAATGATTTTTCTATGTATGGTAATTTTTATGTGACGGGAAATCAGGCATACTGCCAGCAGTTTAAGGATTACGGCGTTTATCTGGGCGAAAAAACGCTGGATGATGCGGCAGGCGGGGAAGTGACGTTGTTAGAGCCGGTTCTGTTCCAGTCTCCGATCCGGGAGCTGGGGCATGTCGAGGCGCAGTCGGAGACGTTAAAGAGTGCGGATGGAAGCCGGGAGCTGGGAAGTGTGTACGCAGAACGGCTGGTATTTGACGGAGAGGGCGATGCGGTCGAGGCGATGAACCAGACGATGCAGGAGCTGCAGGCGTCGGTTCTGTCGGCGGCGCGGACGGATTCCATGAATCTTGATACGGAGATGAGCATCGATACAGCGGAAACGGACGGATCGGAGGAAGAGGTACTTCCGCAGGAGGCGGATGCGGCGCAGCCGATCTATTCGATGGCGCTTACGATCGACGGAGATGACGCGATTACGTATCTGGATGATCATTATGTCTGCGTCCGTGCGGATGGATACGAATATACGGGCGGTGCACACGGAACGCCGTTCCGCCAGTATTTTGTCTTTGACCGGAAAACGGGGGCACGCCTGTCTTTGAGCGATGTGGTTGAGAATCCGGTGGAGGAGCTGCAGGCGAAGGTTGGTGCGGCATTCCGGGAGCTGGCGGAAAAGACAAATTTTGCCTTTGAATCACCGGAGGATCTGGAACATACGGTGACAGACGGCATCAGCTACGAATCGCCGTTTTATCTGAGCGAGACGGGCGTGGTTTTCTATTATGCGCCGTATGAGATTGCATCGTATGCGGAAGGATTCCCGGAGGTAACAATTCCGTACAGCGAGTTGGAAATGCGGATTGCGCTTAGCAAGTAGGAATTTTCTGAACTGAAAATTCCGTACGAAGTATTGAAGGCAGCAGATTTTGCCGATTTGGAATGCGAAGCATCGGCAAAATCCAGTTGCAGTTTGCACAAAGTGTGAACTGCAACAAATGCGGATTGCGCTTAAGTAGAGATCTTGAAGTTGAGAAAAAAATCGCTTATAATACTCCATAGAAAAATAGTGTCGAACGAATCTGAAAAAATGGCACAGGATGAGGAGGAAGCAGCATGAAGACAGTTGTTAAGGAAAATGCGAACGGCGGCAAAGGACAGGTAGTTGTAAAATACATTCTGGATGACAATGAGTTAAATGCAAAATGTAAGATGTTTGCCGAGGTAACGATCGCACCGGGATGTTCCCTGGGCTATCATGAGCACCACGGCGAGAGCGAGACGTATTATATCATCAAGGGACAGGGCGAGTACGATGACAATGGAACGAAACGTCCGGTTACCGTCGGCGATAAGACCTTCACGCCGGATGGCTGTGGTCATGGCATTGCCAATACCGGAGATGAAGATCTGGTCTTTATGGCATTGATCCAGCTGGATTAAGAGTGAAGAACAAAACAGAAAAAGGTAACAGTTCACAGTAACGAAAAAAGGCGTTGGCACGGGAAGTGGTTCGATGTGTCGGCGCTTTTTGCCATATATGTCCGGAAAATGCCTATATGTTTAAGCGGAAAAAATTGGAAATCAAAAAAATAGTGGATCAAAGAAAGAAAAAGGAGGTGTGCCTGCGTGAAACTATTTCATCTTTCTGATCTGCATATCGGGAAAATGTTAAATGGCTATAGCCTGCGCGAGAGCCAGAAGAATGCGTTTTTGCAGATACTTAAATATGCGGAGGAAGAGAAGCCGGATGCGATTCTGATATGCGGGGATATTTATGATAAATCGGTCCCGGCGGGGGAAGCGTATACGCTTTTTGACTGGTTTCTGACCGAGCTATCCGGGCGCTGTCCGGGGACGGAGATCCTGATCATTGCGGGAAATCACGATTCACCGGAGCGGCTGGCGTATGGCGCATCGTTTCTGGCACACCACCGGATC
The DNA here is from genome assembly GCF_003481165.1 of Clostridium sp. TF06-15AC. NCBI lineage: Bacteria > Bacillati > Bacillota > Clostridia > Eubacteriales > Clostridiaceae > Clostridium > Clostridium sp. TF06-15AC. The sequence continues at coordinate 789,472 of NZ_QUKS01000001.1, read as the reverse complement.
CATATCGCGGCGCTGCCGCCGGCAGATCGGACGGAGTATTTAAAGCAGGTCACACTTACAGATGAGTGGGGACCGGTTCATTTTTATCTGGTACCGTTTATCCGTCCGGGTCATGTGCGCCATTTGTTTGACACCAATGGTTATACCGATGCATTCCAGAAACTCCTGGCGCGGGAAACGATCCGGAAGCAGGAGCGCAATGTGGTTCTGGCGCACCAGTTTTTTGTCTGGAACGGTCAGAATCCGGAAACCTGCGATTCGGAGACGGCGGTGCTGACCTCCGGAGGATTGGATGCGATCGATGCGTCGGTGCTGGAACCGTTTGAATATGCGGCGTTAGGGCATATCCACGGGGCACAGAAGGTAGGGCAGGAGCGGTTTTACTATTGTGGGACGCCGTACAAATATTCGATCAGTGAAGAATACCATCAGAAGGGGATCACGGTGGTGGAACTGGGAGAAAAAGGAAGTGAGCCGCAGATCCGCCGTCTGCCGATTCTCTGCCATCCCGATGTAAAGCGCGTGCGGGGGACACTGGAAGAACTCAAGCTGCTTTCAGATACGATGGAAAAGATGCCGGATGGAAGCGGACGCGCGGACGCGTATGTGAGCGTGGTCTTGACGGACGAAAAAGAAATGTACGATTTCCGGGAACGCCTGGAGGAGTTATTTGCGCATATTTTGGAGATCCGGGTGGACAATGAGAGGACGCGGAAACGACTGGAGGAAGAACCGGAGGAAAAAGGGGCGGTGACGCCGTTTCAGGCATTTGCCTCTTTTTATGAGGCGGTGCGCCACTGCCCGATGACAGAGGAACAGGAGACGATTCTGGCGCGCATGGTGGAAGAGGCAGAGGAGGAGGAACGCGTATGAAACCGAAGCTGCTTACAATGTCGGCGTTTGGCTCTTATGGGGGCGTGACGCAGATTGATTTCGAACGGGCGGGGACGGGATTGTTCCTGATCACGGGCGATACGGGGGCAGGCAAAACGACGATCTTTGACGCGATCTCGTTTGCGCTCTACGGGGCGGCGAGCGGCGTCGGGAGAGAGGGCGCGATGCTTCGCAGCCAGTATGCACCGGAGGACGCGGAGACCTGGGTGGAACTGACGTTTGAGGATAAGGGGCAGGATTATACGATCCGCCGCAGTCCGGCATACACGCGCCTCAGCAAGCGGAAAAATAAGGACGGCGCATACACGGCGACGAGTGTGGCGCCGAAAGCGTCTCTGCTTTTGCCGGATGGAAGTGAGATGTCCGGCCGGATCCGTGAGATCGATGAGAAGATCCGGGCGATCGTGGGCGTGGACCGCGATCAGTTTTCGCAGATCGCGATGATCGCGCAGGGCGAATACATCCGTCTGCTCCATGCATCCTCCAAAGAAAGAAAAGAGATATTTTCGCGCATTTTCCATACCGGGATCTACGGTAGAATCCAGCAGAAGCTGCGGGAGGCAGATCGGACGCTGTATGGAAGGCTGGAGGATAACAAGACCCGGTGCGAGGAAGTCATCCGGCAGGTGACGGTTCCCAGGACGGAGGAGGCGGTAGCTTCGGAGTGGGAAGAAAGATGGCAGTCTTTGAAAGAGCGGTACCGGACAAATGGAGCGGAACTGCTTGCATTTCTGCATCATTTGTCGGAGGAAAGCCGGAGGCTCGAGGAAGAGACGGGGAGACTGGAAGAGAGTGCAATCCAGAAGCTTGCTGCCGGACAGAACCATCTGGAGCTTGTGAAAAAGGAAAAACGGGTACTGGAAGAAAAGAGCCGTTTGGAAGCATTTGGACGGGAGATGGAGGAGAAGCGCCGGGAAGCTGCCGCAGCCTATGAGAGCCGGAAACCGGAGCTGGAGGATCAGATCCGGCGGATGCAGGATGCGCTTCCGCTCTATGCGGAGCAGGAGAAAAAACGGCAGGCATATGAAACTTTGGAACATCAGCGGACGGCTCTGACCCAAAACCTGAAAAAAATGCAGAATCAGCTGGAAACGTGCCGTACACAGGAAGAAATACTTCGAAACCAGGAGCGGGAGGCGGTAGAGGCGCGCGCTGCCCTGGCAGAATGCCGGGGACGGCGGGAGCAGATGGAACGGCGCCAGGCGGTTTTGCAGGAGTTAGGGAAATGCTGTGAAGCGGAGCGGACATGGAGAAAGTCACTGGAAAAACGCCAGGAAAAATTTCAGGCAGCCGCGCGGGCGTACCAGCAGTCAGATCAGTTGTATCAGGACGCGTCCTGCCGCTTTCTGGCGATGCAGGCGGGACTTCTGGCGGCAGAGCTGCAGGAAGGAAAACCGTGCCCGGTCTGTGGCTCGCTGGAACACCCGGCTCCCTGCCGTCTGGAGACAGAGCCGATCCGGGAGGAACAGGTGGAAGCGCTGCGTGCCGGGCGGGATGATGCCGATCAGAAGCAGAGGACAGCCGCTGAGGCGTGCCAGGAGGCGCAGATCTCGCTGGAACATGAGAGCAGACGGCGGATAGAGATCCAGGGAAAACTGTACGGCCAAAATCAGGACAGCCCGGCAGCCCAGTCGGATGTGGATGCTCTGGAGAAGGAGCTACGGCAGATGGCACAGGAAATCCGGCGATGCAGGCAGGCGGAAACCACTTATACAGACCGGATTGCCATGGAAGAAACGATCCGGCAGAAACGGGAGGCGAACGGAGCCGAACAGAAGAAGCTGGAAGCTGCGCTGGAGCTTAAAAGAAGTGAGGTGCAGCAGGCGGCGATCGAGAGCCAGACGAGACGTAATGAGCTGGAGGAACTCTCGAAGCGGCTGGAGTGGAAAGACAGCCGGACACTCCAGGTGGAGCTTGAGAAGCGCAGCCGGGAGCTGGAAACACTTGCAGAGGCGGTGACAGCGGCTGATAAGAAAGCACAGGAGTGCCGGGAAAAATGCCGGGAGCTGGAGGGAAGCTTATCTTCGCTCCGGGAACGTTTTGAAGCAGATTCAGAAACAGAACCGGAAGAAAAAATCCAGCAGGCGATCCGGCACTGGGAAGAGGAAAAAACCCGCTGGTCGCGGCTTCACCGGGAACATGTGTCGGTGCGGACGCGCAACGAGGATGCATATGCGGCACTTCGGGTGTATCTGCAGGAACGGGAGCAGCTTGACCGGGAAAAACAGCAGATCAGCGAGCTTTACCAGACGGCGGACGGAAAACTGAGCGGTGCGGCGCGGATCGATTTCCAGACGTATGTACAGCGCCAGTATTTCCGCCAGATGATACAGGCAGCTAACCGCCGCCTGCGCCGGATGACGAAAGGAACCTTTGAACTTCAATGCCGCGGTCTGGCCGATCTGGGAAAACAGGGAGAAGTGGGACTTGACCTGGATGTTTACAGCTTTGTGACTGACCGGATCCGGGACGTCAAAACGCTGTCCGGTGGAGAATCCTTTCTGGCGGCGCTTGCGATGGCGCTCGGCATGGCGGATGTCATCCAGAATGCGGCAGGCAGCGTGAAGGTGGATGCGATGTTCATTGATGAGGGATTTGGTTCCCTGGATGAGGAATCACGAACGCGGGCGGTTCAGGTGCTGCAGGAGCTGTCCGGAGGAAGACGCCTGATCGGCATCATTTCCCATGTGACGGAGCTGAAAGAGGAGATGGGACACAAGCTGGTGGTAAAAAAAGGAAATGGTGGAAGCCAGGTGCATTGGGAGATAGAAGATTAGTAGGACGGCGCAGAGCCGTTGTGTGACGAAAGAAAAGAGGCTATTTACATATGACAATCGTAATTCCAGGAATGGTGACGATATCGCTCTTATCTCTGTTTTACTGCAGTATGCTGCCGGAGACGGGGCGGAAGGCGAGAATGCAGGCATTTGAGCGGCAATATATCGCCCACCGGGGATTTCATGACAACCGGGGTGAATGTCCGGAAAATTCGCTCCCGGCGTTTGAGCGCGCGATCCAGATGGGATATGGGATCGAGCTGGATGTACAGCTGACAAAAGACGGGGTTCCGGTCGTATTTCACGACTGGGATCTGAAGCGGGCGGCGGGCGTTGACCGGAAGATACGCGACTGTACCTTTGAAGAGCTGCAAAGCTATCGTTTGTTTGGTTCATCCCAGACGATACCAGCCTTTGAGACAGTGCTTGAACTGGCGGATGGACGCACACCGCTTATCATCGAGCTGAAAGCGGAGATTGTCCACCGGGAGCTGTGCGAGAAATGTGCGGCGCTTTTAGACCGTTATCCGGGTGAGTACTGCATCGAATCGTTCAGTCCGCTGGCACTCGGATGGTTTAAGCGCCATCGTCCAAATATTTTGCGCGGACAGCTTGCGACCAATCACCGCGGCGAGGGCTTGAAAACACCGGTCATTGTGCGGGAGATGCTTACATACTGTATGCTGAACGGATTTTGCAGACCGGATTTCATTGCGTACAACTGCCAGTTCAGCAACACGCTTCCGGTGGAAATGCTGCGCTATTTCTACAAATGTAAGATGGCGGCGTGGACGATTAAAAACCAGGGCGAATTAAACAGGCACCGGAAACAGTTTGATGTTTTTATTTTTGACAGTTTCGAGCCGGATCAATTCGTAAATTTCAACAAAAAACATCCTAAAAGATAGTGAGAAAGTCCTAAATTATGCTGGAAAAGTTGATTTTCTATGAAAATCTGCTATAATGGCTAAGACAATTTAATAATGAGAGATTATTACGAATTCGAGAGGACAAAGATATGAAAAAGAAACAGCTTCTTTCAGGCGTAATGGCACTTTTGTTATCTGCTTCACTCTGTGCATGCGGAGGCAGCAAGACAGCAGAAGGCACCTCAGAAGCAGCTGGCGAGTCCAGCGAAGCAGAGACCAGTAATACTCTTTCAGAAGGAACACCAGTACCAGGCGGCAGCGTTGTGTATGGCATGACGCAGGACCTGGCTAGTCTTGACCCCCATGTAGATACGGACGCAGGAACTAGAGACGTGGTTTTCAATTTGTACGAAGGGCTTGTAAAGCCTACTTCCGATGGCGGATTTATTCCGGCTGTTGCCAGCGATTATACCATTTCCGATGATGCAAAGACTTATACTTTCACATTGAGAGATGGCGTCACATTCCATGACGGCACACCGGTTACCATCGAAGATGTCAAATATTCCATCGATCGTTATGCGGAGATTCAGGGCGAATCCTCCGCTTTTTCTTCGCTTGTAGATAGTGTAGAGGTGCAGGATGACAAGACACTGGTTGTAAACCTGAAAGAAAGTTATTCAGAGTTTCTTCCGATGATGACGATTGCCATCATTCCGCAGTCCAACGAGGACCCGGCAGGCAATCCGATCGGTACCGGCCCATTCAAATATGTTTCCTACACACCGGGACAGAACCTGGAGCTGGAAAAATATGACGGCTACTGGCAGGAGGGCGTTCCGAGCCTGGACAGCGTGGAATTTAAATTTATTGCCGATGTGGACACCGCATTTGTAGAGTTGCAGGCAGGCACCATCGACATTCTGAAATATTTAACCGCCGCACAGGCGGAGACACTGGGCGATGAAGATTACAACATCGTACAGGGAAGCATGAACCTCGTCCATGCGATGTACTTAAACAGCGCTTACGAGCCGCTTTCCAAGACAGAGGTGCGTCAGGCACTCTGCTATGCGGTAGACCGCGATGCGATCAACAACTTTATTTTCGGCGGAAAGAGCCACATCATCGGCTCCCATATGATCCCGGCAATGTCGAAATACTATGAGCCGGAAGCAGAGACCGTATACAGCTACGATCCGGAGAAGGCAAAAGAGCTTCTGGCAGATGCCGGATACGCAGATGGCTTTGATCTGGAAATCACCGTTCCGAGCTCATACAGCCAGCACGTAGACAGCGCGCAGATCATCGCGGATGAGCTGTCTCAGGTCGGCATCAACGTGACCTTAAATCAGGTTGAGTGGAGCACCTGGCTGCAGGATGTATACAAGGGAGGCAACTTCCAGGCGACCGTCATCGGTTTTGACGGAACGCTGGCACCGAGCGACTGGCTCAAGAAATATGTGACAGACGATGCGAAGAACTTCATGCATTACTCCAACACTGAGTACGACGATGTATTTAATACAGCATACACAACCGTTGATGACGATGTAAAAGTAGAAAACTACAAGAAGGCGCAGATGATCCTGGCAGAGGATGCGGCAGCCGTTTACATTGAAGATCCGGCGAATCTCGTAGCAGTCAGCAAGAAGTTTGGCGGCTACACCTTCTACCCGACGGCAGCAGAGGATATGTCCCTGTTATATCAGGTAGAGCAGTAAAATATACAGTTACAATCCAGCAAATTCCTGTTGCTACCACGTTTTCTTACGGCACTTTCGGTTCCAAAAGTGCCTGCCCGTGAACAGTAACCAGGAAATAACAACAGAATAAGAAGCGGTAAACGCAGGAGGGAATTATGAAATTCTTTATAAAAAAACTGATAACTCTCATTATCACATTGTTGGTCATATCCTTCCTGACGTTTACCGCTTTTTCTGTGATTCCGGGCGATGCGGCACTTTCCAGGCTGGGAAAAGACGCGACGGAAGAGCAGTTAGAGCGGGCGCGGGATGAGATGGGATTAAACGATCCACTTCTGGAGCGGTATGGAAGATGGGTATCCGATGCAATGCAGGGGGATTTCGGAGAGTCCTACCGGTATGAGGGAACCTCGGTCCGCTCCCTTCTGGCGCAGCGGCTTCCGGTCACGGTGCTTCTGGCAGCTATCTCCCTGCTCATCATCACGGTGATTTCAGTTCCGCTCGGAATCCTAAGTGCCCGGTTTGCCGGGAAATGGGTCGATACGTTGACGAACTGCCTGACGCAGATTCTGATGGCGGTGCCGTCATTCTTTCTCGGCATGATCCTGACCTACGTGTTTGGACTGATTCTTCATATGTTCCAGCCGGGTAAATTTATCGAACCGTCGGAAAATTTCGGAAAGTCTGCACAGTACCTTTTATTTCCGGCGCTCGCGGTGGCGCTGCCGAAGATTGCGATGGTGGTAAAATTCCTGCGAAGCTCGATTCTGACCGAGATGAACCGGGAATACGTGCGGACTGCCTACAGCCGCGGCAATACGGAAACGGCGGTATTGTACGGGCATGTGCTGAAAAATGCGATGATTCCGGTTGTGACGTTTTTTGCGATGGTAATCGCGGAGATCCTTGCCGGCAGCATCGTGGCGGAGCAGGTGTTCAGCGTGCCGGGAATCGGAAGACTTCTGATCAGCTCGATCTCCAACCGCGATTATCCGGTTGTGCAGGCGATCGTGCTGTACATCACATCGGTGGTCGTACTTATCAATTTTGCGGTTGATATGATTTATCAGGTTTTGGATCCGAGAGTCCGGACGGCGGAAGAATAGAGGGAAGACGAATGAAACGAAAGAATTATAATCTGATGATAGGGGGCGCGATCACGCTGTTCTTTCTGGCAGTTGCCCTGATCGGACAGTTCTGGACGCCGTATGGGACGACGACGATGGACTCCATGGCAGTCAATCTGGCGCCGTGTGCAGCACACCCGCTGGGAACGGATAACTTCGGGCGCGATATTTTGAGCCGTGTGATGGCGGGAAGCGGCAGCACCTTTTTTGTGGCAGTCTGCACGGTTTTGATCGGGTGTGTGTTTGGCACGATCGTCGGTGCGCTGACCGGCTATTTCGGCGGCTTTTTCGATAACCTGATCATGCGTTTCAATGATATCCTTTTATCGTTTCCGAGCATTCTTCTGGCGCTTATCTTCATCAGCCTGACGAAGCCGGGAAGCTACAACATCATTCTGGCGCTGGGAATCCTTTTTATCCCGAGTTTTGCCCGGATCGTCCGCAGTGAGGTGATCCGGTGCCGGGAACTGGATTTTGTCAAGAGTGCGCGGATCCTTGGCGCAGGGCATATCCGGATTATTTTCGCTCATATTCTGCCGAATGCGGCGGTCAGCCTTTTGACGGCGGCAGCGATCGGATTTAACAATGCGGTGCTGGCGGAGGCGAGTATGAGTTATCTGGGACTGGGAATCCAGCCGCCGGAGCCGAGTCTCGGGAGAATGCTTTACGAAGCGCAGTCGTACCTGTTCAATGCGCCGTGGTACGCGATCGGACCGGGCGTGACGATCATCCTGATTATTCTGGGATTCAGCATGGTGAGCGAGGGGCTGCGCTCGATGCAGCAGTAAGGAGGCGAAAAGATGGAACCATTGGTTGAGATAAAAAATCTGTCGATCCGTTTTCCAGAAGGAAATTCGACCTTTGAGGCAGTCAAGGGCATCAGCTTTTCGATCGGAAAAGGCGAGATCGTCGGAGTAGTCGGCGAGTCAGGGTCAGGAAAATCCATGAGTGCGCTTGCTCTGATGGGGCTGCTTCCGAAGGACGCCGAGATTGCTTCCGGATCGCTCTGTTTTCAGGGAGAAGATCTGGTGACCATGAAACCGGAAAAGCGGAGACAGCTATGCGGCAGCAAAATGGCGATGGTCTTTCAGGAGCCGATGACCTCCTTAAATCCGGTATTGAAAATCGAACGGCAGGTCGGGGAAAGCCTGCGGATCCATACGAAACTCGGAAATGCTGAGATCCATGAACGGGTGGTGCAGGCACTCTCAGAAGTCGGTCTGCCGGACCCGGAGGGGCTGTGCGGTAAATACCCGCATGAGCTTTCCGGCGGCATGCGCCAGCGTGTGATGATCGCGCAGGCGATGATCAATTCCCCGAGTCTTCTGATTGCGGATGAGCCGACGACAGCGTTAGACTGTGTCGTTCAGGCACAGATCCTGGAGCTTCTGCGGAATATCCACCGGACCAAGGGAACGTCGATTCTCTTTATTTCCCATGATCTGAATGTTGTGCGTGCGCTCTGCAGCCGTGTGATCGTGGTTTATAAGGGAGAGATCGTGGAAGAAGGGCAGACGGAAGACGTCCTTCTGCATCCGAAGCATGAATATACGCGCCATCTGGTGGCGTCGATTCCGGAGGGAGAAAAAGGGGAAAGCTCCGGCGGGGAGATCCTGCGCCTGACGGATTTGAACGTATTTTACGATGTGCGTGGCGGTCTGTTCCGCAAAAAAGGAAAAAAACACGTAATTCACGATCTGAACCTGTCGGCAAGAGAGGGAGAGATTGTGGGGATCGTGGGCGAGAGCGGCTGCGGCAAATCGACGCTCAGCAAGACGATCCTGGGACTTCACGACAATTATACGGGTGAGGTGAAAGTGCGTGACGGCGTCCGTCCGCAGATGGTATTTCAGGATCCGGCGGGATCGCTCAACCCGGCGCGGACGATCGGATGGATTCTGGAAGAACCGCTGCGCCTGCGCGGCATCAGGGACCGCACAGAGCGCAGGCAGCTTGTGAAGGAAATGCTTGAAAATGTCGGACTGGACGAGTCCTTTGCGGCGCGCCATCCGAGAGAGCTTTCTGGCGGTCAGAAACAGCGCATCAGCATCGGCGTGGCACTTCTCATGGATCCGCGCCTGGTGATCGCGGATGAGCCTGTTTCGGCGCTTGATGTGACGGTCCAGTCCCAGATTTTGAACCTGCTTTTGAAGCTGCACGCCGAAAAGCAGATGACCATCCTCTTTATTTCCCACGATCTGAACGTCGTGCGCGGGCTCTGTAGCCGTGTCATGGTCATTTACAAGGGTGTGATTGTGGAAGAAGGTCTGGCAGAAGAGATCTATGAGCATCCGGCGCACCCGTACACGAAACTTCTGCTGGAAGCGGCGATCGGCGGGGATACAATGGAACTGGATGCGGAGGCAGGAAAGCAGAGTGCGGAGCCGGAGAGAGACAGCCGGATGGAAAAATCGGAGCGGGGACAGACGAAAGAGAACCTTTTGGAAAATCAGGAAAAAGAGCGGTCCGTCCAGAATGCACCAAAGAAGATAGCGGGCAGTGGGGAGAAGTGTATCTTTTATGAGCGCTGTCCGAAGAGAAGCGAGGCGTGTGCCCATGTGCCGCTGTCACCGGAGGCAGTACAACTTTCAAGGACACACTGGGCGCGGTGTATTCAGATAGAAGCATAATCTGATAAGCTGAAATAGAGAAAAACGAAATAGCAGCCGAAAAAAGACAGACGGTTCAGCCTATGCCAGGGAAAGCGGCATGGCTCGAATCGTCTGTCAATGTTTTTTCTTGCGGTGGGAAATCAAAGTGCGCGGCTGCTCACTGGAAGAATCCTGCTGCCCCTGCTGTGCCTCACCGGAAAGCTGCAGCGGCTCCCGGCGGTGCCGGAGTGAATGGTAAAAAAGCCAGATCAGATCCACCAGGGCGATCAGAAACGCACATCCGGCTAATAGATGAAATACCTCATGCGTCAGGGCGGGATACGGCAAAGCGGATATGATATAAGGAGAAGTCATATTCCGCAGGGAGCTCACCGTCCAGGAGAGACTGTCCGCCATCGTCTGGAGAAGCGATTCATAGGTATCCTCGTTCAGGCGGATTAAACGCCCGTTTAATGAAAGTGCTTTGCGTTCGGGCGGTTCTGGATATCCGGAAGACGGATCGAGCAGATAGAAATGGCAGGTTCCATTTTCCAGAGAGTAATAATAATATCCGGTCTCTTTCTTTCCATCGTAGGCAGCGCACCCTGTATAATATAAGGAAGGAGCGTTCACCGAGACATAGGGCTGAGCCGGGTTATAAAAATCTTCAAACTTGCACTGGCTGTTTATCGGCCGCGGGGAGTGTGAATGTTCCCCGGCATTCTGCCACAGGAGCAGGATGGACGCGATCAGCACCAGCGCCGGAAGCCACATCTGCCGGCGGTAAAAACGGCGGCTTTTGATGGGGGAATGTTTTTGTTTTTCAGTCAAATTTTTCATACGCTCTAGTATAGTCAGTTCTGCGTGGAACGTCAAGAGTTAGTGTATACGACAAAATCCTGCTGCCACCACGTTTTCTTACGGCACTTTCGGTTCCAAAAGTGCCTACCTGTGAACAATTACTCCATTCCTGGTCATCTGCGCGTGCTTTTTCAATTATTCTTGCAAACAGGGCGAAAAATTGCTATGATGGGAGTGCTGGCATCGGAAGGAGATTGTACAGTAGGGGAAAGCTTTCGGTGCATGGCAGTCATTTTTGCATCGGCAATATAGAAGGAGAGGCTAAATGGACGCTTACACGAGTTTTGCGGAAGTATATGATATGTTTATGGATAATATTCCCTATGAGGACTGGTGCGGGTACCTGACTTCTCTTTTAAAGGAATATGGTATCAACGATGGTCTGGTGCTGGATCTGGGATGCGGAACCGGCACGCTGACGGAGCTTCTGGCAAAGGAAGGCTATGATATGATCGGCGTGGATGTCTCGGAGGATATGCTGCAGGAAGCAATCGAAAAACGGGCAGAATCCGGGCTGCCAATTCTGTATTTATTGCAGGATATGCGCGAATTTGAATTGTACGGGACGGTCCGGGCGGTCGTGAGTATCTGCGATTCGCTGAATTATATTCTGGATTATGACGATCTGGCGCACGTATTTTCGCTGGTCAACAATTATCTGGATCCGAAGGGAATGTTCATTTTCGACCTGAACACGGAGGCAAAGTTTCAGGCAATGGGAAGTGAGACGATCGCGGAGGTGCGCGACGAGGGGAGCTTCATCTGGGAAAATGAGTATGATGAAGAGGAGAAAATTAACTCCTACGATCTGACGCTCTTTATCCGCGAGGAGGATGACTTATACCGCCGCTATCAGGAGACGCATTTTGAGCGCGCGTGGTCGTTGGACGAGATAAAAAAGGCGCTCACAGAGGCGGGCATGGAATTTGTGGCGGCGTATGACGCATTTACGAAGAACGCGCCGCGAAAAGAGAGCGACCGAATCTATGTGGTTGCGAGAGAACATGGAAAAGAGGTATAAATGATGGAAAAGATAAAAGCAGGTGAAATAACGGGACAGACCGGAGATTATATGCTCCGTGCGACGGCGGCGAATGGTCAGATCCGCGCATTTGCGGCGACTTCCCGCGATCTGGTGGAGAAAGCCAGACAGGCGCACAATACCAGCCCGGTGGCGACCGCAGCGCTGGGACGCCTGATGACGGCAGGGGTCATGATGGGATCGATGATGAAAGCGGACAGTGATCTTTTAACCATCCGGGTCGAGGGCGATGGTCCGATCGGCGGTCTGACGGTGACAGCTGATAAGAACGGCAATGTCAAGGGCTACGCGTTCCACCCGGAGGTAATGCTGCCGCCGAATGCGAAGGGCAAGCTGGATGTGGGCGGTGCGCTGGGAGTCGGCGTCTTGAGCGTAATCCAGGATATCGGTTTGAAAGAGCCGTATGTGGGACAGACGATCCTGGTAACGGGTGAGATTGCGGAAGATCTGACTTATTACTATGCGACTTCCGAGCAGACTCCGTCCTCCGTGGCACTGGGCGTTCTGATGAATAAAGAAAATACGGTGCGCCAGGCAGGCGGATTTATCATCCAGCTTCTTCCGGGAGCAGAGGAGGCGACGATCGCGGCACTTGAAAAGACGATCGGTGAGCTGGAGCCGGTGACGACGATGTTAAATAAGGGAATGACCCCGGAGGACATTCTGGAGCTGATTTTAGGACAATTTGGTCTGGAGATTCTGGATAAGATGCCGATTCAGTTTACCTGCAACTGCACCAAGAGCCGTGTAGAAAAGGCGCTGATCAGCATCGGCGGCAAGGAGCTGCAGGAGATGATCGACGAGGGCAAGAGCATCGAAGTCAACTGCCAGTTCTGCAACAAGCACTATGAATTTAGTGTGGATGAGCTGAAAAAACTGTACGAGAAAGCTAAGAAGTAAAAAGAAATGAGATAATAGATATGGCTGCTGTGCGGAAAAAGGATATTTGGATATGTTCCGCATGGCAGGACAGAAAAAAAGGTAACTGTTCACACATGTGTGAGCAGTAACGAAAAAAGGGATACTGCCGAAGCGGTATCCCTTTTTATAATCACTTTACTTAGATCAATATAACGTATTCGCAAAATATATATCAAACATATTTGGAAAACAGGTACACTGGAAAGTTGATGATTAAAGCTTGGTTACGTTAGTAGCCTGCGGTCCCTTAGCACCGTTAACAACTTCGAACTCTACCTGAGCGCCTTCCTCAAGAGACTTGAAGCCTTCCATGTTCAGTCCGGAGTAGTGAACGAATACATCGTTGCCCTGCTCGTCGCAGATAAATCCGTAACCTTTCTGGTTGTTGAACCACTTTACAGTACCTCTGTTCATATGATACCTCCAAAAAAATATAAAAAATAGTGATGGCCGCATGGATTTACGACCTGTTCCAAGAATAGCATAGTTTCATATTGATGTCAAACGTTTTCGCATAAAATTTCTGGAAATTCAGACATTTAAAAATAGTTAAATTTTTGTGGAAAATAAGGGCATTTGTTACTGTACACACATGTGTGCCCAGTAACGGGTATTTTCCAGAAAGCCGCGAAAGAAAGTGGGGTTGTCAAACCAGAATACGGGGGGTAAAATAGGAGGAAAGAAAAGGGGAAAGAGGTAGGAAAATGAATTATATTTACAATGCGTATCATCATTTTTTGACGATCACGAAACATAAATGCGAGGTCATGAAAAACTGCTTTGCGGTAGGTCTGTACCGCCAGGGACTTCTGCACGATCTCTCCAAGTATTCCTGGGAGGAATTTGCGACCGGCGTTAAATATTATCAGGGAAACCGCAGCCCAAATGCGGCGGAAAAAGAAGAAAAGGGCTATTCGGCGGCATGGCTGCACCATAAGGGACGCAACAAACATCATTTCGAATACTGGATCGATTTTGCACCGGACAAGTCCTGGGGGCTTGTCGGCAATAAAATGCCCCTTCGCTACCTGATCGAGATGGTAATGGATCGGATTGCCGCGTCGAAGGTTTATAAGGGAAAAGATTACACGGATGCGTGTGCGTGGGAATACTTTGAAAGAGGCAGAGATTTTGTCGTGATGCACCCGAGGACGAAGTACCAGCTGGAATATCTCCTCACGATGCTGAAAGAGCAGGGCGAGGAGAGAACCTTTGCGTTCATCCGGGCGCTGCTTGCGCGGGAGAGGGCGAAAGAACAGGCAGTCCGGAGAAAACGGATGGGACACGTGATCCGGGAGATAAGAGAGCGTGGACGGGTGCTGTAATTTATAAGGACAATTCTCTCAGATAATTATGTAAGTACAGCACTGCCGTCTCTGGATCTGTGAAAAGCTGTTCTGAATACGGCACAAACAGCTGCTTACTCTTATAGTCTGCTTTCAGGCATTCATGCCACATCGGAGTGCCATCTGCAAGAAGCGGCTGCGGCACAAACAGCCCGGCTGCGCGGGTGTAGCACGTTTTGGCGGTTGCCTTCTTGCGGGCGGAGCGATCCACATACTGACCGACACTTTTGTGGATGGCGCAGTCCTCGTAGATCATATAGTAATAATTCTCATAATCGCTGTAAAATCGTTTCAGTTCCCCGGAATATAATGGAAGGTCGAGCGTCAGGCGGTTTCCTTCCGCCGACAGCTCCAGCTCACCGATAGAAAACTGGAATCCACTTGTCAGAGAGACGGGGCTTTCATAGTGAAGCAGCAGGTGCTTTTCTGAGTTTCCGTCCGCATATGGGATATCACGGCTTTCTGAACCTTTGAAAGAAAAATCGCCGGTCAGAAAGTCCGGGTAGGCGAGAATCGGCAGAATCTGCGGCATTCCCTTTAAGTCATCCTCGTTATGGAGAATCAGAAGGTGCTTCAGCAGTTCAGAGTGCGTCTGTAAATATTCACCGTAAACCTCGATGAGCTGACCGCCGTTGTACTTATCTTCGCGGGCAATGCCGAGGAACTGCTCGATGCTTTTCTGTTTCAGATTTTCAAGTCCCAGCAATTTCTTTAATGGGCGTATTTTCTTATAAATATCAAAACTTTCAACCGCTTCAAAATTCCAGTCCTTTTTATAAAAAACACAGCGTTTCGTCAGAAATGGAATGTCAAACCCGTCGCCGTTGAAATGGACGAGGATGCGCTTTGTCCGGAGAAGTGCAAAAAAAGCGTCGAGAACCTCTTCCTCCGCATCCCTCGTCTCGGCAAAATACTGGGTCAGAATCCAGGTGTTTCCGTCGTGCCAGACGCAGCCGATCAGATAGACCGAGGCGTAGTCGCCGGAAAAGCCGGTTGTCTCGATATCGAAAAAGAGCAGATCGGAGATAGCTCCTAACCGTTTGGGCGGATAAGAGGAAGTAAAGGTCAGCGGATTTTGAATGGTGATCATTTGGCAGTATCCTCCTGTGTCGGTTTATAATGTCCGCCCCAGATCCGCATTGCGTCGGGGATTGGTTTCAGACTGTAACCTATGGCGTTATTATAAATTCATCGGAAGTGAAAAGCAACCGTTTAACAACACTTTGCAAGAATTCTCCCATCCTCTCTAGGTGGTGAGATGAATTGCCTTTTGGGAAAATCATGCAATATCTGGCATATTAAAACTGCACATATCTGTGCACATAAATGAAAATAGACATGTGAGAACAAACGTTCTAAAAGACATAGACAAACAAGCGTTCTTGTGTTATGATATAATCAGTCGAAAGCAAAAGGAAAGGCTGATTTTATGAGAAAATTAGATAGTAATGCACACTCAGTATTTTTACTCTATTATCATTTGATTCTGGTTATAAAATACCGAAAAAAGGTACTGACGGATCCTGTTTCTGATCGGACCCGGGAGATTTTTGAATATATCGCTCCGAAGTATCATGTTACATTAGAGGAATGGAATCATGATCGGGATCATGTTCATATTATGTTCCGGGCCCATCCGAAATCGGAACTCAGCAAATTTATCAATGCGTATAAAAGCGCAAGCAGCCGATTGATTAAAAAAGAGTATCCGGAGATTCGGCAGAAGCTTTGGAAAGAAATGTTCTGGAGCCAGAGTTTTTGCCTGTTAAGTGCTGGTGGTGCACCCATTGAGGTTATCCGCCAGTACATAGAAACACAGGGAGAAAATAAGAGTGAACATCGTGTACCGTTTTCGGATTTACCCGAATAAATCTCAAAAAGAATTATTTGCAAGGACATTTGGCTGTGTGCGTTTCGTGTATAACCGGATGCTGGTAGAGAAGAAAGAATATTATGAGAAAACCGGAAAAGTATTAAAGGTTACGCCTGCAAAGTATAAGGCAGAGTTTCCGTGGCTGAAGGAGGTAGACAGTCTGGCATTGTGTAATGCACAGCTGCATCTGCAGACAGCCTATAAGAACTTCTTTCGGGATTCTTCGGTTGGTTTTCCGAAGTTCAAGTCAAAAAAGAATCCGGTAAGAAGTTATACGACAAACTGCGTAAATGGAAATATTACTTTGCAGAATGGTAAAGTAAAACTTCCGAAAGCAGGTTGGATCCGCATAAAACAGCATCGTAGTATCGATG